>DATMLM010000071.1:0-3804 GCA_035570055.1 Gemmatimonadaceae bacterium | reverse complement strand
CGCTCAAGGCGGTGAGCAAGCTCGTGCTCAAGTCGCTCGCGTAGGTCGAGCCCGAGCCGCCGCCGCAACCGGGGTGGCGCAGTGAATCTTCCGAACGCGATCACTGTCGGGCGCATCGTCGCCGCGCCCGCGATCGCGTTGCTGGCCCTCCTGCCGTCGTGGCCAGCGCGTCTCGCGGCGTTCGTCATATTCATCATCGCCGCGCTCACCGACTACATCGACGGGAAGCTCGCGCGCGACCGGAACCTCGTCACAGACTTGGGTCGCGTGCTCGACCCGCTCGCCGACAAGCTGCTGCTCGCCGCGACCGTTGCGCCGATCTACATCTTGCAGGCGCCTGCACACGATGTGCTGTCGTCGTTCACGGCCAGCGGGGGCTTTTGGGGGCTCACCGCGCTTCCATTTCGTACCCCGATCGGCGTCGTCCCACTCCCGTTCTGGGTCGTCGCGATCGTCCTCGGTCGCGAGATCGTGATGACCGTGTTTCGCCAGGCCGCACTGCACCGCGGCACCGTGATCGCCGCGATCGGGCCGGCGAAGTGGAAGACGGGTTTCCAGTGGACCTGGATCGGCGCCGCGCTCTTCTGGTTCTTCGCGGCCAGCGCGTTCACGGCGGCATCGCTGACACCGTCATTCGTAACGCCCGCGTCACTGTTCATTGGCATCGTCGGGACCGCAAGCCTCGTCGGGGCAATTGTCTTTTCGCTCTACTCGTTGGGTCTCTATCTTGGCCGCTACGGCGGCGTGTTTCTGAGACCCAACCCGAGAGCGAGGCAATCTCCCTGATGCGTCGTCGTCTGCTTCCGTATGTCATGCTCATTACGATTGCCGCGTGCCACGACTCGGCCGGCCCAGGTGGCGGTCTCCACCTCACCGCAGCAACATCCATCGCCGCGGGCGATGTGTCGACGTGCGCGCTGACGTCCGCCGGCGCCGCATACTGCTGGGGTGGGGATTCACTCGGGCAGTTGGGCATCGGCCAACGTCCCGGGGCATCGCAGCTGACGCCAGTCCCAGTCAGCGGCGGCCACACCTTCGCCGCGCTGAGCGGCGGCGGAGAGATGTTTTGCGGCCTCACGTCATCGCGCCAATGGTGCTGGGGCGGGCAAGTCGGCGGGCTCTCGACGGAATTTTTCCGCGACTCCCTGCCGACGTTGGTCGGCGGGTCGGTGTCACTCGTGAAGTTCTCCTCGGGACCCTTTCATACGTGCGGCCTGACGAGCGGCGGCGATGCGTATTGCTGGGGACAGAACTCGTATGGTCAACTCGGTGTCGGCGATACGCTGAACAAGGCAACGCCGGTCCTCGTCCAAGGGGGCCTCAAATGGTCCGCGATCAGCGTTGGCTTCTGGCACACCTGCGCCGTGACCACCACGAACGTCCCCTATTGCTGGGGGAATCCCTTTTTCGGTGAGCTCGGTAACCCGATCGTCGACACGAATGGCACCGTTGCACAGACGACACCGCTCGCGGTTGTTGGCGGCCTGTCCGTGGCATCGATCAGCGCGGGCGTAACCTACACGTGCGTCGTGACCACGACGGCGGCGGGATACTGCTGGGGAAATAATCTCATCGGACAACTCGGTGATGGTACCGACTCGAGCCGAAATGCGCCGGTCGCTGTCGCGATGCCATCGGGTGTCACGCTCACGACGATTGCCGCCGACCGAGCGAACGACATTCTCTCGACGACGTGCGCTTTGACGTCGACTCGGGCCGCATATTGCTGGGGCTCCGGCACCAACGGACAACTGGGTAACGCGTCGATCCAACCCTGTAGCATCCAGTTTGGCGGTCATCCCTTTCCGTGCAGCTTTACCCCGGTGGCGGTCAGCGGCGGCCTGACCTGGACCGCACTCGCTGTCGGCGACTTGCACGTGTGTGGCGTGACCACGGCGGGCGCCGTCGATTGCTGGGGCGGCAATGCGTTTGGGCAACTTGGAAACGGCACTACACAGGACAGTCCCGCGCCAACGCCAGTGGGTGGCGGACTGCAAGTGCCATAGGCCGTGCGCCTCGAACTAGTCACGATCGGTGACGAGCTGCTGCTCGGCTTCACGGTCGATACGAACGCCGCCTACATGGCGCGCGAGCTGGCTGGTATTGGTGTCGAGATCGTTCGCCGCGCGACGTGCGGCGACGACCCGGAGGCCATCGCCGAGGCCGTAGGCGACGCGCTCAAGCGAACGGGCGCGGTGATCACGACCGGCGGCCTGGGGCCGACGAGTGATGACCGCACGAAAGAGTCGATCGCCGCGCTCTTCGGGCGCGGCATGCGGCTCGACGAGGAGATCCTGCAGCGCCTCGAGGAGCGCTGGGCGGCTCGCTTCAAGCAGCCACTCCCCGCGCCCAATCGCCAGCAAGCGATGATCCCGGAGGGTGCGGAGATACTCACGAATCGCCATGGCAGCGCACCGGGGATCTGGCTCGAAGACGACGCCGGCCGGTGGGTCGCCATGCTGCCCGGCGTTCCGCGCGAAATGCGCGGCATGCTCGGCGATGAGCTCATTCCGCGTCTCACAGCGCGCCTCGGCGCCACGGCCGTCGTCCGCTCGGCGACACTGCGCACGACCGGCATCGCGGAGTCGTTGCTGGCCGAGCAGCTTGGCGACGTGGCGAGAGGTGTCGATGGGCTGCCGCTCGCGTATCTGCCCGGTCATGATGGCGTCGATCTGCGTCTCACCGCCCGCGGGTTGCCGGCGGATGCGGCCGAACGGGCCCTGGATACTGGCATAGCGGCCTTGCGTGAGAAAACGGGGCGGTTTGCCTATGCCACGGGGTCAGAGGATCTCGCCGAAGTGGTCCTCGATCTGTGCCGCGCCAAAGGTCTCACGATAGCCACTGGTGAGAGCTGCACCGGTGGGATGCTCGGTGAGCGGCTCACGGCCATCCCGGGATCCAGTGACGTGGTCGTCGGCGGGGTCATCGCGTACTCGAACGAGATCAAGACTGCCCTGCTCGGCGTTGACGCGGATCTGATAGCCACCCATGGGGCTGTAAGCGAGCCAGTCGCGCGGGCGATGGCCGAGGGGGCAAGGGACAGGCTGGGGGCATCGATTGGGGTGGGGATTACCGGGATCGCTGGCCCTGGTGGAGCAACGCCGGGGAAGCCGGTCGGCACCGTTGACCTCGCCATTGCGGGCCCGTGGCCGACGGAAGCCCGCCGCGTGCAACTCATTGGGGATCGCGAGGAGATCCGGTATCGCGCCAGTCAGGGGGCGCTGAACATGATCAGGCTGCGATTAGATTCATGAACTATGGCATTTTCTGACCAAGCGGACGGTGCTCCAGACCAGGCTCCTCTGCCGGCCGAGGCGGACATCGAGGAGCAGAAGGACAAGTACCTGCGTCTCGCCGCCGAATACGACAATTACCGGAAACGCACGCAGCGCGAGCGCCAGGAAGAGCGGGCCCGCGCGCAGGGTGAGCTGGTCAAGCAGCTCGTCGATGGCCTCGAGGATCTCGGGCGGGTCGCGCACGTAGATCCGGAGACGGTCGATGTTGGCACGGTCATACACGGCGCCGATATCGCCGAGCGCAAGCTCCTCAAGGCGCTGCAGTACGCGGGACTCGTGATCATCAACCCCATCGACCAGGCCTTCGACCCGGCGCTGCACGAGGCGGTCGGGACCGAGCCCGCCTTGTCACCCGAGGACGACCACGTCGTGGCCCGGGTGTACCAGCCGGGCTATCTGTTCAACTCCCAACTCCTGCGTCCCGCACGAGTCGTCGTGAAGCAGTGGAACGGTTGATCTGACCATGGCGTCACAGACCAAGGACTATTACGCGGTCCTGGGTGTGCCA
>DATMLM010000070.1:0-120515 GCA_035570055.1 Gemmatimonadaceae bacterium | reverse complement strand
GGCGCACGTGTCGTACGACGAGGCGGGTGTCGTCGATGCTGAGTGCGTACGCTGGCCCACGCCCCAAGAACGGCGGGCGCTGAGTGTGTACGCGTGCGTAGTCGTAAAGGGTGCCATCCGCGAGCGCGGCCGACAACGCGTCCGCGAGCGAAGCCCACACCACGCCATCGACGCCGTGAGCTCGGATGCGCGTGTACCCCGGAGGTGGCGGCGCCGCCGCGCGGCGCCCGAGTGCATGCACGCCCCTACTGGCGCACGACGTGATAGACCGGCACGGGGTGCGCCTTGCCCTTGAGCTCGAGGGGCGCGCGCTCCTCGAGGACAGGCGGCCGGCGCAGGGCGCGGCGAATCTCGTCGCTGAGGAGGATTTCCCCCGCCTCCGCCACCGCGCAGAGGCGGCTAGCGGTATTGACGGTGTCGCCGATCACGGTGAACTCGAGCCGGCGCTCCGAGCCGATATTCCCGGCGAATGCCTCCCCGAAATTGAGCCCAATGCCGATGCCGAGCGCCGGCCGCCCTGCCGCGAGCCACTTCACGTTCAGCTGCTCCAGCGCGCGCATCATGTCCACCGCCGCCCGCATCGCGCGATCGGCATCGTCGTTCGTGCCGATCGGCGCGCCCCACTGCGCCATGACGGCGTCACCCATGAACTTGTCCAGCGTGCCGCCGTGTCGGAACACGCAATCGACCATCTCCGTGAAATACTCGGAGAGCAGCGTCGCCATGTCATCGGGCTTCATCGTCTCCGACAGCGCCGTAAACCCTCGAATGTCACTGAACAGCACGGCGATGGGCCGCTTATCGCCCCCGAGCTTCACGGCATCGAGCGACGTCGCGATTCTCGCCGCGAGACTCGGCGCGAAGTATCGCTCGAAGTTACTCCGCACAATCAGCTCTTGCCGGATGCGCTCCGAGAACTGCCCGTTCTCAATGGCGGCCGCGGCAATTGATGCAAACGCGATCAGAAAGTCGAGATCGTCCTCGCCGAAGCGATGCGTAGACGTAACATTGTCCACGTAGAGCACGCCCAGCACCCGCCCCTCGCTCCCGACGAGCGGCGCGCACATGGTCGATCTGACGCGCTGCATGAGAATCGACTGCCCGCCAAATCTCATGTCCTCGGGCGCGTTATCAGACAAAATCCCGACTTTATCCTGCACCGCTGTTCTCACGATGGACTGCGGCACGGTTCTCTGAGCGGCCGTACCATGTCGATCCCGCGAGACTTTCGGAACGTTGTCGAGCAGTATCGACACGTAGTCGACGTCGAATATCTGCAGACAAAAACCAGCGATAGTATCGAGAAGGGCCCCCGTGTCGACCGTCCGCGTCAGCCCTTTCGAGACTTCCAACAACAGCGCCAGCTTCTTGGCCGAGCGCTGCTCGTCTGATCCCGTCGGGTGCGTGATGCCAAGCACCGCGCCATCGGTGGCCGGCAGCTGCCGGACGATCGTCGCGCCCTTGGGCGGCGTGGCCAGCGCAGGCGGTGCAGGTGGGACAACGTGCTCGAGCGACGGCGTCAGCTGCGTGACCTTGAACGGCACCTTCCCAAACGAGATGACGTCGCCGGATGCCAACCGCGCCGTCTCGATGCGCCCGCCGTTCAGATAGGTGCCGTTACTCGACCCGAGATCCCGAACCTCGACGGCGTCGTCCCCTGCCACGAGCTCGGCGTGCCGCCTCGAGATGGTGGGATCGAACACGGGGATGTCGCTGGTGAGCGCCCGGCCGACCACCATGGTCGACCCCGCGGGGAGGTCGAACGTTTGCTCGTGCTCCCCGCCGACGCTCGTCAGCTTGAACGGCATGCCGCCCGCACCTGTCCGATAGCGGTCAGTAGCGCCCGCGCCTTATTCTCGGTCTCCTCCCACTCGCGCGCGGGATCGGAATCGGCCACGATGCCGGCGGCGACCTGCACGGATGCCATGCCGTTGGCGATGATGCAGGTCCGGATCGTGATCGCGAGGTCCATGCGACGGCCTCCCGCGGCGACGTAACCGACCGCGCCGCCATACGGCCCGCGCCGCTCCGGCTCGAGCTCGTCGATGATCTCCATCGCTCTCACCTTGGGCGCCCCGGACAGCGTTCCCGCGGGGAAGGTCGCGCGGAACACACTCAGCGCATTCGCATCGCCGGCAATAGTCCCTTCGACCTGGCTCACAATGTGAAGCACATGCGAGTATCGCTCGATCTTCATGAGCTCGGTCACGCTCACTGACCCGAACTCGGCGATGCGCCCAATATCATTGCGGCACAGATCCACGAGCATGACGTGCTCGGCCCGCTCTTTCTCGTCGGCAATGAGCTCCGCACTCAGCGCTTCATCCTCCGCCGCCGTCTTCCCTCGTGGACGTGTCCCCGCGATGGGCCTCAACGTCACTTTCCCATCCGCGACACGCACATGCACCTCTGGCGAGCTGCCCACCAATTCGACCCCATCGAGGATGAGATGAAACATGTACGGTGAGGGATTGATGGCCCGCAGCGCCCTGTACAAAGCAGCCGATGGAAAATCATGATCGACATCGATACGCCGTCCGAGCTCGGCCTGAAAACAATCCCCGGCAAAGACATACTCGCGAATGCGCTCGACGTCGCGCATGTAATCCTGCCGGGCATATGTCGAGCGTCCAGTCGCTGGCGGAGCCGAGGGATCGAGATCGAGTGGCTCGAGCGCCTGTGACGCCCGCAGGCGCGCCAGCGTCGCCTCGATGTCCGCGAGCGCCGCGTCGTAGCGTGAGCGAATCTCGTGGCTCGAGAGATCGCCCGAAACGGGGACGCTCATGACAACGCGAGCCCGCGCGCGAAAGTTGTCGATGATGACGACACCCCGCGTCATGACGAAGATCGCGTCAGGCACGCGCAGACCCGCCGGTGGCGGAGACGCCAGATGCTCGATATATCGCACGACGTCGTAGCCGAAGTAGCCGACGGCGCCACCCCAGAACGCCCCGAGCTCCGCCTCGAGCTCGCCGAGCGGCGGCGGTGTGTCACGAGCCAAAACGGCGTCGAGGTCGGCCAGGGGGTCGGCGGGACGCCGCGCGCCGTGCCACCCGCGCTCCGGCGTCCAATCTTCCACAACCCCATCCGTCAGCCGCCAGGCGCTTCTCGGCTCGGTCCCCATAAACGTGTACCGCGACCAGGTCTCAGAACCCGCTGGAGCGGATTCGAGCAGGAACGCGAACGGTCCGCGCCGGAGCTTCGCGAACGCCGACACGGCGGTGTCGGTGTCCAGTAAGCAGTCCCGCCAGACCGGGATCACGCCACCCGCGGGGCCGACGGCTTGCGCCAGCGCGCAGAATCGCTCAAATCCGGGCATGTTCAACAAGGGGCTGGCCGCGTGTGCCATCATGTCGCTGTCACTGGCGGGGGTCGTCGAGGCTCAAGTATGGAACAGCGCCGAAGCGCGCGCCCTGGTCGAACGCGCGACCGCTCTCCGTACGCGCCAGCTCGCCGATACCGGACTGGTCGACTACCACGCGACGGCCCACGGCTACGTGACGTTTCTGGCGCAACTCGGAGACGGGCTCCGCGAACCGCCCAGAATCGTCCGCGCCGACCAGCTCGCGCTCGAAGTCTATTGGCGGGCACCGAACTTCAGCAAGCAGATTATCGAGGGACGACGCGACACGCTGCTGCTCCCCACGGACATCGTCTACCACCGTGATCACCTCGGCATCGTGCAAAATAATTTCCCCGATGCGATCCGGTTGGGGGAAGGGGACGAGGTGAAAGATGTGCCCCACCCGCTCTCGCGCGCAGGACTCGCGCTCTACGACTTCGCGATCGACGACTCGCTAACTATTTCACCCCCACCCGTTCGCGTGTACCGGGTCCTGGTACGTCCGCATGATCCAAACTCGGCCGGTATCGTCGGCGCAATCTATATCGAACCGCGCGAAGGCCAGGTCGTACGCATGGTGTTCGACTTCACCCGCCGTGCCTTCCTCCAGCCCGAGCTCGAGGGCATCTCGGTCGCGCTCGAGAACGCGCTCGTCGACGGGCGATTTTGGCTCCCGAACCGCCAGGAGATAGAAATCCGCCGCACGGGCACGTGGCTGGATGCGCCGGCCCGCGGGATCATCCGCTCCCACTGGGAGATCGCGCAGTATGTCGTGAATCGGGGGGTGCCGTCGTTCTTTGGCGGTGCCGAAATCGTCTCGGTCGATGCGACGCATCTTCAACAGTACCCGTGGCACGGCGACATCCTCGACTCGCTCGAAACCGGATCACATGTCGTCACCGACGCCGATGTCGCGCGCCTCGAGGGCTACGCCCGGGACTACGGCGTCCGTCACGTGACCGAGACGGCCATCGCCGCGCGCTCCGCATCCGACTTCGTCCGCGTCGACCGCGCCGAAGGCCTGGCCCTCGGCGCCGGCCTTACCCAACACTTCGGCTACGGCTTCTCGGCCACCGCTCGAGCGCGCTATGGGTTCGCCGATCACCAAGCGAAAGGCGAGGCTGACCTGTCGTGGAACTGGCTCACGCTCTCCGCTTATCGAGACTATCGAGATGCAGGTGATATCTCGGAGGGTTCCCGTCTAATCAATAGTCTCGCGGCACAAGAATTCGGAGCCGACCATACCGATCCGTATGACACGCGTGGGGTCGCCGCCTTCGTTGTCTTGCCCACTTTGGCCGGCTTCACTTGGCAGCTCGGCATCCGCCGCGAACGCCAGGACTCGTTGGCCGTCCGCGCGCACCCGACGTCAGGCCACTTCGCTCCTACTGTTCCCGCCGTCTCCCTCTGGCAGACGATGCCCTCCCTTACCGTCTCCCGCCCTACCTCCCCAGGTCCCCTTGGCACGGACATCCGCCTCGACGCCGCGTTCACTGGCGCATTCGGCACGTTTGCCCGAGCGAGCGCAGTCCTGTCGGTCGAGCGCCCGGAGGGCGCCGATAGGTTGGTCACGCGAACAACGCTCGCCGGAGTCACCGCCGGCCCGGTCCCAATACAAGATGATGTGTTTTTAGGAGGGCCGATCACGGGCCCTGGCTATGCGTACCACGAGTTTGTTGGCCGGGCGGGAGCGACGGAACACATAGAATGGCAGTTCCCGATTCCTGCCCCCGGGATCACCTTGGGCCGCTATGGAACCAGCCCGAGAACGGTGACGCTCGCCCCGTTCGTACACGTGCTGTACACATCCGGCGATGGCTACTATCCGTCCGCCGGTCTAGGCGTACTGGCCCTCTTCAACCTCGTACGGTTCGACGTCGCGCGCGGCCTACGACGGGGCGCCTGGACGTTCGCATTCGACCTCGATCGCGCCCTCTGGCCGGTGCTGTAGCACCCAGGCGAGGAGGAACGCGCCAACCGTGACGGCAACGTCCGCCACGTTGAACGTCCAGAACCGCAGGGAGCCCACGCCGAGGTCCACGAAGTCGACCACGCCACGCGACCACCGCACGCGGTCGATCACGTTCCCGAGGGCGCCGCCCGTCAGCAGGGCCAGCGCAATGACGCGCGCGGTCTCGCTGGGCGCCGTCCGCCGATAGGCCCGCCACAGAATGCCAATGACCACCAGCGCGGCCGCGGTCAACAGCCACCGCGACTCGCCCCGATTGAGAATGCCGGTCGCGGCGCCCCGGTTGTAGGCGAGGGTCAATCGAAACACATCGCCCAGGATGTCGTGCGGCACATCGGGTGGCGACAAGGCCTCGACCGCGAGGCGTTTGGTCGAGCAGTCGAGCAACAATACGGTCAGGAGCACCGGCCAGTACCGCTTTGCCTTAGTATTGTTGGACGATGCCACTCGTACTCCTGGTCGAAGATGAGGAGACGCTCCGTAAGGTCCTTCGGAATCTGCTCGAACGCGACGGCTTCGAAGTCGCCGAGGCGGCCGACGGCGCCGAGGCGTTGAGCGCGGTCGATCGCCTCTCACCCGATGCCATCGTGCTCGACCTCAATCTGCCCGTGCTCGACGGCTACGACGTGCTGTCTCGCCTCCGTACTCGAAGTACGAGCGCCACGCTCCCCGTGTTGGTCTTGACCGCGAACGGCGATGAGGCCTCGGAGGTCCGCGCCCTCAAGATGGGCGCGAACGAATTCCTGACAAAGCCATTCCGCCCCCGCGCCCTCGGCGCACGGCTCAAGCTGCTCCTGTCGCGCGACGGATGACCGACATCGTCGTCGGGGTAGTGGACGTCTACGTGGTCCGTCCGTCGTGGCACGTCCTGCTGCTCCAACGCCGCGAGGGCACGCGCTGTCCGGGAAGCTGGGAGACGGTGCACGGTCATATCGAGCCGAGCGAGTCCCCCGAAGCCGCCGCGGTCCGCGAAGTCCGGGAAGAGACAGGCCTTGTCGTAGAACGCCTGTATAACGTCAGCGTGCAGCCGTTCTATCTGCACCGCTACGGAGCGGTCCAACTCGCGGTTGTCTTCGCCGCATTTGTGGCCGAGGACTCGCACGTTGTGCTCGGCACCGAACATCAACAGGCCGAGTGGCTGACGGTAGACGAAGCGCTCGCGCGCTACACGTGGCCGAGGTCACGTGCCGCGCTCAATGACATCGTCGACCTACTCCACACGGGTGATGCTGGAGTAGTAGAAGACGTCCTGCGCGTTCTCTAGTCGGCAGATGTACTTCGTATTCTGCAGTCGGCAACTACTTCCTGTTCTGCAATCGCCAACAGCACCGTACACGGTGCGCGAAGCGCCTGTGTGACTAGAACCCGCGACGCCGAGACGTGGGTAAGCAGTCCTCGTCGCGAAAATCCGGCGGCACGTTCGGCTTGACCCGCACACTCTTCGCGGGAATGCCGACGTTGACGTGATACGCCCGCACGTCCTTCGTCGCGACAGCCATGGCGCCCACCATGCCCTGGCAGTGCACGTGCACGCCGGCCAGCACGGTAGCGTGGTACGTGATGCGCACGCCGTCGTCGAGCCGGGTCACCGCGTTCGTGACCTCGCGCCCATCGACGATGCTATGCGTATGCGAATACACGTTCGCGAAATCAGAGATGGAGACGTTGTTCCCGATGATGATCCCACCACGATCATCGAGCAACACGTTCCGATGCACGACGACGTTGTCGCCGATCTCGAGGTTGTACCCGAACGAGAATTCGACGTTCTGAAACGCCTTGAAGTTCTCACCAACCCGCTTGAAGATGTGCTGCGCCAAGACACGCCGTAACCGTACGCCCAGGTCGACGTCCTGACCGCCCAACGGGCTGCGGTCGAACGAGTACCAGAGCCACAAGAGTGGCTTGATCGGCTGATACTGCGCGTCATCGCACTCGGCGTAGTACTCGGGCTCGAGCGTGATGTTACGCGGATCGAGCGATGCCAACGCGAGCCGCACACCCGCCGGGACTTTCGTGTCCTGGATGGCGGTCTCCCAGTTCGCCGCGTACGCCGGGTACCAGAGCTCCGCCAACGTTCGTCGACAGAGCGTAGCCCGGTCGGCCGCAGGGTTCGCGAGAGCATCGGCTAGCCCGTCGAGCCACTCCTGGGCCAGCGGCAACGAGGGATGCTCGGCCAGCTTGCGCAGCGGGAGGAACGTCATAGGCTCAAGATAACACGAGTGCGGCGAGCGCGTCGGCCAGCTCGTCCCGTCCGGTTCCTGTTACAGCGCTGAAAGGAATGATTTGCTCGGGATCGAGCTCCAGCTCGCGCCCCAACCGCTCGACATGCTCCGTTACGGCCCGCGAGCTCAGCTTATCGATCTTGGTCACGACAACGATCGTCGGTACGCCCGTCTCGGCGAGATAATCGAGCATTTGCCGATCATCCGGGCTCGGCTCCCGACGCACATCGAGCAGTTGGACCACGCCACGCGGCCCGGGCGTGCTTTTGAGATACCCCTCGATGAGCGGCCGCCACGCCTCCTTGGCGGCCTTGGACACCCGTGCGTACCCATAGCCGGGCAGGTCAACGAGTACGAACTGGTGATTGACGCGGAAGAAATTGATCTCGCGCGTTCGCCCAGGGGTGTTACTGACCCGGGCAAAGCCGCGGCGACGAACGAGACGGTTGAGCAGGGACGATTTCCCGACGTTCGACCGTCCCGCAAACGCGACTTCCGGCAACTCGGGCGGCGGCCGCCACCCACCCGGCGACGCTTGCCCGCCGAGGAACTCCAGATCTCGGATCGGGAGCGGGTCGGTCAGTGTGTCACCGTGTCGGCGACAGGGGCGGGAATGCTGGGGGCGGGGATGCGGGGAGTTTTCGCACCGCGCTTGGGACCCACGGTAGGCGCCGGCGCCGGAGGCGCCGCGCGCAATGCGACCACGAGCACGTCGTCCATGGACTTCACGGCGTGGAACGTGACACTCTGGCGGACTTCCTCGGGCAATTCCTCGATCTCACGCTCATTGCCGTATGGCACGATGATGTGTCGCACGCCGGCCCGATGCGCGGCCACGGCTTTCTCTTTCAGCCCCCCGATGGGCAACACGCGGCCGCGCAGGGTGACCTCCCCAGTCATCGCGATATCACCGCGAACCGCCCGGCGGGTCAGCGCGCTGACGATCGCGGTCGCGATGGCAATCCCGGCACTCGGCCCATCCTTCGGCGTCGCTCCCGCGGGGATATGGACGTGGATATCGCGATTGCGATAGAAATCGCGATCAATCCCCAATTCCTTGGCCCGCCGGCGCGCATACGAGAGCGCCGCTGACGCCGACTCTTTCATGACATCGCCGAGCGTGCCGGTGAGTTGCAACTTGCCGCGACCACGCACGACGCTGACTTCGATGTCGAGCGTCTCCCCACCGAAGGACGTATACGCCAATCCCCGCGCGACGCCCACGACGTCCTCGAAGGACAGATCGTCGGGATCGAACGGCGCGGGGCCGAGCAGCGCCTTGAGATCACTCGCCTGCACGACCGCCGTCGTGTCCGCCGGCGCGGCCTCGGCGCGTCGCCGCGCCAGCTTGCGCGCCACGCGGGCGATCCGGCGATCGAGCTCGCGCACGCCCGCCTCGCGCGTGTACCCGCGGAGTATGCCGGGCAACGCGTCGCTCGCCCACGTCACCGATTCGGGCGCGAGCCCATTCCTGGCCAACTGCCTGGGCACCAGGAACTGCCGGGCAATCGCCAGCTTCTCGTGATCGAGATATCCGCTGAGCCGCAGGATCTCCATGCGATCCCGTAACGGCTCCGGGATAGTCTGCAGAGAATTCGCGGTCGTGATAAACAGCACTTGCGACAGATCGTAATCGAGCTCGAGATAATGATCGTTGAAAGCTCGATTCTGCTCGGGGTCTAGCACTTCGAGTAACGCAGCCGCCGGATCCCCTCGATAATCGGCGCCGAGCTTGTCGATCTCGTCCAGCAAAATGACGGGATTCACCACCTCGGCGCGCTTCATTGCCTGAATGATCCGTCCAGGCAGAGCCCCAATGTATGTGCGGCGATGACCCCGTATCTCGGCCTCGTCGCGCACGCCGCCAAGAGACATGCGCACAAACCGCCGCCCAAGCGCGCGAGCAACAGATTGCCCGAGTGATGTCTTCCCCACGCCGGGCGGACCCACGAGACACAAAATGGGCCCCTCGAGTCGCCCAACCAGAGCCAACACCGCTATGTAGTCGAGAATGCGGTCTTTGACATCCTCGAGCCCATAGTGATCCTGATCGAGCACCGTGCGCGCGTGCTCCACGTCCAACACGTCGTCCGTGCGCGCGGTCCACGGCAGCGACAGCAGCCAGTCGAGATAGTTGCGCCCGACCGTCGTCTCGGGTGACATCGGAGCCGTTCGGCGCAGCTTTCGCAACTCACGCCGCGCACGCGCCGCGACGGGCTCGGGTAATCCGCGCTTCGTGATCTCCGCCTCGACCTCGCCGAGATCGTCGCCTTCGTCCTGCCCGAGCTCGCGGTTGATCGCGCGCAGTTGCTCCTGCAAATAAAATTCGCGCTGATTCTGAAACAGCGACCCTCTGACGTCGTCGTCGATCTTCCGCTCGAGCCTAAGGAGCTCGATCTCGGCGCCGAGGACCCGCCCGAGCGCGGTCCACAGCTCGACGGCCGTCTCCGCATCGAGCAGCGCTTGCTTCGCGTCGTGCCGCAGCACGAGATGCGCAGCGATCGCCATGGCGCGCCGCTCGTCCGATTCGATCGCCTGTACGAGCGCGACGACTTCGTCCGGAATCCGCCGGTGCAGGGCGACGTACTCCTCGAACCGCGCCATAGCCTGGCGACTCTCGACGGCCGGTGTCTCGCCAGCGAGCGCATAGGGCGCAACCGCCGCCCGCAGCAGCTTCGCGCTGGGCAGATACCGCGTGACGCGCGCGCGCGCGAGGCCCTCTACGAGGACTTTCGCCGTTCCACCGGGCATACGAGCGAACTGCAGGACACGCCCGATCACCCCGACGCGGAACAGGTCGGAGGCCGCGGGATCCTGGACCTCGCCGCTTTCCTGCGCTACGAGGAGGAGATACTGGTCGCCAGCAATAGCTGCCTCGACCGCGGCGAGCGACGCCGGGCGGCCGACGAGCAGTGGGATGACGACATGCGGAAAGACGACGACTTCGCGCAACGGCAGGACCGGCAGACGGTCCTCGGTCGTGATCTGCTCGCCGTCACGGGCAAAGGTGGGAACTACGCCTCCTTCTTCTGTCGCTTAGGCGCGATCTCCAGCAGTGGCGGCGCGGCGTTGGTCACCGTCGATTCGATGACCTTGACCTCCACCACATCCTCCCGGCTCGGGAGGTCGAACATCACTTCCGTCAGCATCTCTTCGAGGATCGCCCGCAGGCCTCGCGCTCCGGTCCCTCGCTTGAGGGCCTTGTTCGCGATCGCTCTGAGCGCGCTCTCCTCGAACGTGAGCTTGACCTCTTCCAGGTCGAACAACTTGGCATACTGCTTCGTGAGCGCATTCTTCGGCTCTTTCAGGATGCGCACCAACGACTCTTCATCCAGCGCCTCTAACGGCACCGCGACCGGGAGTCGCCCAACCAATTCGGGAATCAACCCGTAACGCAGCAAGTCGTCCGGCTCGACATCGGCGAATGGGTTTTTCACCGCCCGTTTCGCGATCAAGCCGACACTCAGCTCGTCCTTCGAGAAACCAATCTGCTTTCTGCCGGTCCGCGCCTCGATGATTTTTTCCAGTCCGTCGAACGCGCCACCGCAGATAAACAGGATGTCTTTCGTATTGATCTGAATGTATTCCTGCTGCGGGTGCTTCCTCCCGCCCTGAGGCGGAACCGAAGCGACCGTCCCTTCGAGAATCTTGAGCAGCGCCTGCTGGACCCCTTCGCCGGACACGTCGCGCGTAATGCTGGGATTCTCCGACTTGCGCGCGATCTTGTCGATCTCGTCGATGTAGACGATCCCGCGCTCGCACTCCGCGACATTAAAATCGCCCGCTTGCAGCAGGCGAACCAGGATGTTCTCGACGTCCTCGCCGACATAGCCGGCTTCCGTGAGCGTCGTGGCGTCAGCGATGGTGAACGGCACATCGAGAATGCGAGCGAGCGTCTGCGCCAACAGGGTTTTCCCGACGCCGGTCGGCCCGATGAGCAGGATGTTCGACTTGTCGAGCTCCACCTCGTCATCGCGGAGCGACGCCGAGTTGATGCGCTTGTAGTGATTGTAGACCGCGACCGCCAGTGCCTTCTTCGCCCGCTCCTGCCCGATCACATATTGATCGAGAACGTCCTTGATCTCCTGAGGCGACGGCACCTGCGTTATCGCTTCCGCCACCTCCCGCTCTTCGTCCTCGGCGAGGATCTCGTTGCAGAGCGCGATGCACTCGTTGCAGATGTAGACGGACGGGCCCGAAATGAACTTCCGGACCGAGTCCTTCGACTTTCCACAGAACGAGCAGCGGAGGTGTTTATCGTGGGACATAGCGACGCCAGGGGACGACTGGGATACGAGCCTGCCGAGAACTAACAGCCGTGCTAGAACCGGTCAATATGATAGCGATGCGGCGCGCAATGATCATGTGAAGCTTTTCACAAAGGGATGGTGCGCCGCATCACTATCGTGTAAGTCATGCTGTCACGGCGGGTTGTTTCGAGGCCTCAATGACCTCACCGCGTTGTGCGACGATATTGTCGATCAATCCGTAGGTCTTCGCCTCTTCCGCCGACATGTGATAATCGCGCACGATGTCGCGCTCGATTTGCTCGACCGGGCGACCCGTATGCTTCGACATGAGCTCATTCATCTTCGACCGCAGATAGAGGATCTCGCGCGCCTGAATCTCGATGTCGGCCGCCGTGCCCTGCGCGCCACCCGATGGCTGGTGGATCATGATCCGCGAGTGGGGGAGCGCCGAGCGGCGACCCTTTCTGCCCGCTGAGAGCAGGAACGCGCCCATGCTGGCCGCGAGGCCCATGCACGTGGTGTTCACCGGGCTCCGCAGATACTGCATCGTATCGTAGATCGCCAGGCCGGCGGACACGCTGCCGCCGGGCGAATTGATGTACAGATAGATATCGCGGTCCGGGTTATCGGCATCCAAGAACAACAACTGCGCGATCACAATGTTCGCCACGTCATCGTTGATCGGCGTGCCGAGGAAAACGATGCGGTCCATGAGGAGCCGCGAGAAAATGTCGTACGTGCGCTCGCCGCGGCTGGACCGCTCGATCACGTACGGAGGATAGATCGTCGCCATACTCACCAAAGCCTCGTGTTCGCCCTTCGTTGAGACTGCACTAGCCGATGGCACTCGCGTCGCTTCGCACTCGCTTCGCATCGTGCCGCAGGTTCTCTCGCTTTCGTGCCGCGGGCCTTCTCGCGGCTCTTCAGGTCCTCTCGCTTTCGTGCCGCGGGCCTTCTCGCGGCTCTTCAGGTCCTCTCGCTTCGTGCCGCAGATCCTCTCGCGGCTCCTCAGATCCTCTCGCAGGTCCTTATCCCTCACACGCCCGTAATCTCGCTTACGTCACAACGTTCTCTACTCTTGCCACCCGTCATTCGCACCACCGTGCCAGCATCGCCACACACGGTCGCGCCGAAGGCGCGCTGTGCACCTCACGCCTCAGTAACGGCGTTCCGTTCCATAAGCCACTTGAAGACTTTGTCCTCAGTAACGCCGCGCTCGATCTCACGAAGCCGTCCGGCTTTCTGGAGCGACGCATACACCTCAGCCACGTTCGCTTTCCGTTTCGCCGCGGTCTCGGCGATCCGATCGTCGACCTCGGCCTCCGTCGCCCCGAGCTTCTCCTTCTCAGCCACCGCATCAATGATGAGATCGCGCCTCACTTGCCGCTCGGCCATGGCCTTGAACTCGGTCGCGAACCGCCCGCGATCGTCCTCCGGGATCTGATACGCATTCGCATACGCATCGACGAGCTGCGCCACCCAACTCGGCGGAACGTCGAACGGATTCGCGCTGGCGATCTCGTCGAGCAACTTCTGCCGCACCGCCGCATCCGCATCGCGCGTCGCATGCTCCTCGAGATCCGTCCGCACGGTCTTTTTCAATGCATCGAGCGAATCAAAATCCCCGACCTCTCGCGCAAACGCGTCGTCGAGCGGAGGCAACACTTTGCGCTTGACGTCCTGCAAGGTCACGCGCACGGGCTTTGTCTTGTCTCTTTGGGTCTCGTCGGGGAAGTCCGACGGCCACTTGACCGGCCGCTCGATCGTCTGACCGGGCTTGGCCTCCATAATGAGCTCTTCGATCCCGGGAATCGCCTGGCCGCCGCCGAGTACGATGCGATACTCCTTCCCCTCAGCCGGGATGGCGCCATTGTCGTCAGCCGTCGCCAGCAGCACCGTCACGAGGTCGCCCGGCGACGGGCTCTCCTCGAGCGGCGCCCACGTGGCACGCTGGTCGCGCATCTGCTCGATCTGCTCGGTGACATCGTCGTCCCGCACCACATTGGTCGGGCGCTCGACGCGGAACCCGGCGAGCCGCGGCAGCGGCACCTCGGGCCGAACCTCCAGGTGCAACTCGAACGTCAGATCCTGACCTTCAACGAACTTCACATCGTGCACATGCGGCTGGGCCGCCGGCTTCAAGTGCTCCTTCTCCAGCGCCTGCTTGGCCGCTTCCTGGATCAACGACTCGATCGCCTGCTGTCGTATCGCTTCCCCAAACCGCTTCCGAACCATCGCCGCCGGCGCCTTGCCCGGGCGGAACCCCGGCAGCCGCACGTTCGACGCATATCGCTGCGCCGCCGACTCCTCGGCCACCCGGACATCGTCCGCCGGCACCGAGACTTCGAGCAGCCGCTCGGCGCCTGTTGTTTTCTTAGCTGTTACCTGGATGTTCATAGGGGAATATTAACCCCCGCCCTTGGGCGGCGCTCGCAGATGCCGCGCCAGCACGACATGGCCGTCGCGTCTTCTCAGGGAGAACGATGACGGGGCCGATGTCTTTGATGGCGGCCACTGCCGCCTTCGCATTCGCGAATCGCCGCCCACACTTGGCGCAGCGCCACATAGATGCTCGGGGCGGGACTTGAACCCGCACGTCTTTTGGACACAGGATCCTAAGTCCTGCGCGTCTGCCAGTTTCGCCACCCGAGCTAGATTGCCGCTGCTTCGCTGCAATCTAGCTCGGTGGGCGAAATTGGCGATCAGCCGCCGATCTTCAGGCTAACCACGCGCTTGCCGCAGGGCCCTTGCGGCTGCGGCGAGCAGACGAGGAGGGTGACGAAGTCCCCGGCCTTGGTATGCGAGAGCGCGTTCTGAAGCTCCGGCACCGTATGCACGTCCCGCTTGGGCTGCGGATACAGCACCTCGAGGATCACGTCACTCGGTTGCAGCTTGCCCCGAGCGGGACCGTTGGTGTTGACGTCGGTCACCTGCAATCCCCGGTCGTCGGTCGTCAGGTTGTTCGTCTGCGCAAACTCCGCGCTCACGGGCTCGACGGTGATACCGAGCTTCTCGGTGCTCGCGCCCTCGGGCGGTTTCACGACCGAGTCGGAAGCATCCGCGATCTGCTCCTCCGACGGCGCCTGCATGAGATGCACGGTGAACGTCTTCTTGTCACCGAACCGCACGACATCGAGCGTGACGGTCTGCCCCGGCTGATGCATCCGGATGATGCGCTGCAGAGTGCTCACGCGATCGACCGGCTTGCCATCGGCGCCGACGATGATGTCGCCGACTTCGAGCCCGGCCTTCTGCGCGGGGCTCGAGCCGTCTGACGGCTGGAAGCCGCCGACTTTCGCGCCGCCGATCGACTTGAGGCCAGCCGCGCCCGCGTCCTCGGGATCCACCGGCGCGATCGAGATGCCGATCACGGCGCGCCGCACTTTGCCGTACTGAATGAGCTCATCCATCACGCTCTTCGCGAGCGTGATCGGAATCGCGAAGCCGTAACCCGAGTAGTACCCGGTCGGGCTGGCGATCGCGCTGTTGATGCCGATCACATCGCCATGTCCGTCGACGAGCGGACCACCCGAATTGCCCGGGTTGATCGCCGCGTCCGTCTGAAGGAAGTCGGACACCGCGTACTTGGATGGCAGGAGCCCGCGCAGGTCGCCGCCATCGCGGCCCTTGGCGCTCAGGATACCCGCCGTGACGGTCTCGCGAAGGCCGAGCGGGTTGCCGATCGCGAGGACCCACTCGCCGACCTTGGCGTTGTTGTCATCGCCGAGGCTGACCATCGGGAGATCGTTTGACTCGATCTTGATGACCGCGACATCGGTCGTCGGATCGCGGCCAATGACCTTGGCCTTGAACACCCGCTGGTCGTCGAGCGTCACCGTCACCCGGTCGGCGTCGGCGACCACGTGATTATTGGTGAGGATATAGCCGTCTTTCGAGACGATAAAGCCCGAGCCGCTCGCTTCCCGAGGCTCGGGGTGCTGCGGGCCGAACTGCTGGAAGAAATCTTCGAGGCCGGGAGGCACGCGGCCGCGCATGCGCGGGTCCATAGGCCGTGCCTCGCTGGTCGTGGTGATCGACACCACGGCCGGCGTCACGTGGGCGGCAATCGAAACGAAGCTATTGCTGAAGTCCGCGACAGGACGGGTGTCCTGGACTGGTGGCTTCGAGGTGGTCTGCGCGAAGCTCTTGTGCGTCAGGTCGAGGGCAGAGGCAAGCAAAAGGCCGCCGAAGAACGCCCCGACAATCGCACCGCCGATTCGCGCCTTGGCGAACGCTGGTGACATCGACTGTTCCGGTGCTAAGGGTTACTCAAATCTACACTGCCCGGGACGATAAAGTTCGGGCACGGTTACTGATAAGACGCACATCTAGCGCCTGTGGTTTACCACAAAAAGTGCACAAAGGCAGATACACAAAGGGCCACCCGCGGCTGACGCCGCGAGGGCCCTTGTGATCTGACGATCCTGCGCTGGTCTGGCGATCCACCGGGTCGATCGTTCGGCCGACTCAGGCCTGACGCCCGACGCTCGGTCTTACGATCCACCGCGTCGATCGTTCGGCCGACTCAGGCCGGACGCCCGACCTTCGGTCTTACGATCCACCGCGCCGATCGTTCGACCGAGTCAGGCCGTACGCCCGACGTTCGGTCTTACGATCCACGGCGTTCGATCGGTCGTCCGAGTCAGGCCGGACGCCCGACGCTCGGTCTCACGATCCACGGGGTCGATCAGTCGTCCCGAGGCCAGCGCGCCGACAGGCTAGCAGCCGACGCCTCACGGAGCGTAAGCGACGTGAGGTCGTCGGCCACTGCTTACTTCTTGTCGTCCACGATCTCGTAGTCGGCTTCGACCACGTCGTCCGGCTTGCCGGCACCAGCCCCGGCACCAGCACCCGAGCCAGCCGGCTCCTGCGCCCCACCGGTCGGGCCACCGGACTGCCCGGCACCCTGCTGCTGATACAGCGACTGCCCAGCCGCACTGTACGCGGCAGTCAACTCCTCCTGCGCCGAGCGAATCTCGCCGGCATCGGAGCCACGCAACGCCTTGCGAGCCCGCTCGACCGCCGACTCGAGCCGGGTCTTGAGCTCGGGCGACAGGCGATCCGACCACTCCTTGGCATTCTTCTCGACCTCGTAGGTCATGCCATCGAGCCGGTTGCGCGTATCGATCTCCTCGCGCCGCTTCTTGTCGTCCGCGGCGTTCTTCTCCGCGTCCTTGACCATGCGGTCGATCTCGTTATCGGAGAGCCCGCTCGAAGCCTCGATGCGGATCTTCTGCTCTTTCCCGGTCGCCTTGTCCTTCGCCGCGACATGCAAAATCCCGTTCGCGTCGATGTCGAAGGTCACCTCGACCTGTGGCATGCCACGCGGTGCCGGCGGAATCCCCGTGAGCTGGAACTTGCCGATCGTCTTGTTATACGACGCCAGCTCGCGCTCACCCTGCAGCACGTGAATCTCCACGGTCGTCTGATTGTCATCGGCCGTCGAGAACGTCTCGGTCTTCTTCGTCGGGATGGTCGTATTCCGCGGAATGAGCACCGTGGTCACGCCCCCGAGCGTCTCGATGCCGAGCGACAGCGGCGTCACGTCGAGCAGCAGCACGTCCTTCTGCTCGCCGGTCAGCACCGCGCCTTGCACCGCGGCGCCGATCGCCACGACTTCGTCCGGGTTGACGCTCTTGTTCGGCTCTTTCCCGAAAAAGTTCTTGACGATCTCCTGAACTTTCGGCATACGCGTCTGGCCGCCGACCAGGATGACCTCGTCGATCTCGTTGGGCTTGACGCCCGCATCCTGCAGCGCCTTCTCCATCGGCGGAATCGTCCGCTTGATGAGATCATCGACCAGCTGCTCGAGCTTGGCCCGCGTCAACGTGTAGTTGAGGTGCTTGGGCCCGCTCTGGTCAGCCGTGATGAACGGCAGGTTGATGTCGGTCGTCGGCGCCGAGGAGAGCTCCATCTTGGCCTTCTCAGCGGCTTCCTTGAGGCGCTGGAGCGCCATCGGGTCCTTCGAGAGATCGATGCCCTGGTCGCGCTTGAACTCGGCCACGAGCCAGTCGATGATGCGCTGGTCGAAGTCATCGCCGCCCAGGTGGGTGTCACCGTTCGTCGACTTGACCTCGAACTGTCTCGAACCCTCTACGTCGTAGAGCTCGAGCACCGATATGTCGTACGTGCCGCCGCCCAGGTCGAACACGGCGACTTTCTCGTCTTTCTTCTTGTCGAGACCGTAGGCCAACGCCGCGGCCGTAGGCTCGTTGATAATGCGCAGAACGTCGAGCCCGGCGATTTTGCCGGCGTCCTTCGTTGCTTGACGCTGCGAATCGTTGAAATAGGCCGGGACCGTCACGACGGCCTTCTCGACCTTGTGGCCGAGGTAGTCCTCAGCCGTCTGCTTCATTTTCTGGAGGATCATGGCCGAGATCTCGGGCGGCGTATAGCGCTTGCCCTGAACCTCGACAACGGCCAGGTCGTTCTGCCCCGCGACGATTTTATAGGGCACGCGTTTGATCTCTTCCTGTACCTCGGAGATCTTGCGTCCCATAAAACGTTTGATGGAGAAGATCGTGTTCTGGGGGTTGGTCACCGCCTGCCGTTTGGCGATCTGGCCCACGAGCCGCTCGCCATCCTTTGTGAAGGCGACCACCGAAGGCGTTGTCCGACCACCTTCCGCGTTGGGAATGACTACGGGATCGCCGCCCTCCATGACGGCGACGACTGAGTTGGTCGTCCCGAGGTCGATTCCGATTACTTTGTCTGCCATTGAGTCCCTCTGATGGTGACTGGTGTTGACGCCGAGAGCCAATGCATGCCTAGGGCCTGCATTCTCGGCCAAACTGGCAGCACTGAGGCCGCATGATCCCGCTTGGCGATGACGTTCCGACAGTCCGGACGCCGTATGCGACGTACGCAATCATCATCATCTGCTTTCTTGTCTGGATCTTCTACCAGGGCGCCGGCTTCGACGCGGTCCGCCTAGCCACCACCGTCTGCAATACGGGGATGGTGCCCGGAGAGCTGACCCACCTCGCTCCGAACGGACAATCCGTGCCGCTGGGTCCCAATCTGTCCTGCGCTGTCGACAACGACCCCATCAATATCCTGACGCCATTTATCTCGATGTTCCTGCACGGCGGCTGGGCGCACATCCTGGGGAACATGCTCTACCTGTTCGTGTTCGGCCGGGCGGTCGAGGACAGCATGGGCAGCGTCCGGTTCGCCTTTTTCTATGTCATCTGCGGCCTGGTCGCCGCCGCCACCCACATCGCGTTCAACTCGGCTTCGCCCGTGCCGACGGTCGGGGCGTCCGGCGCGATCTCGGGCGTCATGGGCGCTTACCTGGTGCTGTACCCAACCGCCCGGGTTCGCATGTTTTTCATCATTTTCATCGTGCGCTTCCCGGCGTGGCTCGTGCTCGTCTGGTGGTTCCTGACGCAAGCCGTGACCGGTCTGCAGCAGGTCAACTCGATCAATTCCAACGCGACAAACGGCGTCGCCGTATGGGCCCACGTCGGCGGATTCATCTGCGGGGCGATCCTGGCCAAGTTCTTCGTAAATCCTTCGCATGTTCAGAGCCGAATGGATCGCGTCCGATTGCGCACTATATAGATTCGACAAGTGCCGCGTGGAGTAGTCTACCGCGCCGAAGCTGGGCGACTCGGTGATTGGATCGACCATACGCTGCTCCGCGCCGATGCCACGGCAGCGGAGATAGACCGGCTGTGCTCGGAAGCGGTGACGCACCGATTCGCGGCAGTCTGCGTTAACCCACAGTGGGTTGCCCGGTGTCGGGAAACGCTTGGTCTACGAACCAACATCGCCGTGGCGACCGTCGTCGGATTCCCGCTTGGCGCGTCGACCTCGACCGTCAAGGCTGCCGAGGCGGCTGCCGCGGTCGAGCAGGGGGCCGCCGAGCTCGACATGGTCACCGCGCTGGGAGCGATCAAGGACGGGGATTGGGAGTATGTCGAACACGATATCCGGTCAGTTGTCGAAGCCGCCGATGGGGCGCTCGTGAAGGTCATCATCGAATCGGCGACGCTGACGCCAACCGAAATCTTCCGCTCGTGTCGCGTGGCGCGCGAAGCGGGCGCGAACTATGTGAAGACCAGCACCGGTATGCACCCCGCCGGCGGGGCAACTCCCGCGGCCGTCGCACTAATGCGCATGGCCGTCGGTGACGACCTCGGCGTCAAGGCGTCGGGCGGCATACGAGACTGCGCGGCAGCCTTCGCCCTCATCGAAAGCGGCGCAACCCGCATCGGCACCTCAGGCGGCGTTGCCCTGGCGGACTGCGTAGGCCCCGCCCCAAAACCTATCTGCGAGCTCTTTGGGAGATGGCAGTGACGATTACGGATACGATCGGACCCGGTACCACTCAGCCGGCCCACTATCTCAACCGCGAGCTCTCCTGGCTCGAGTTCAACGCCCGCGTGCTGCAAGAGGCGTTCGACGCGCGCAATCCGCTCCTCGAGCGCGTCAAGTTCGTGGCGATTTTCAGCTCGAACCTGGACGAGTTCTATACCGTTCGCGTCGCCGGCCTTCGGCGTCAAGTCGCCGCAGGCATCACGCTGCCGTCGCCCGACGGACTCACGCCTTCCGAGCAACTCGCGGCAATCACCGTCCGCGTGAACGATCTGCTGGCGCAGCGCCGCAAGCTCCTCCACGATTTGCTCCTGCCCGCGCTCGCCGAACGCAGCGTCCGCCTGGTCGCCATGCCCGATTTGACGCCTCCCGAATGGCTGACCGTGGATGAGTTCTTCGAGTCTCAGGTATTCCCGGTCCTCACGCCGCTCGCGGTCGACCCGGGCCACCCGTTCCCGTACATATCGAACCTTTCGCTCTCGCTCGCCGTCGAGATACGCGACCCAGTAAGCAAGACCGACCATTTCGCGCGCGTGAAGGTCCCCAAGAGCCTCCCGCGCTGGGTCCCCTTTGGCCGGCCCTATTGTTTCGTGCCGCTCGAGCAGGTCATCGGCACGAATCTCGGCGCTCTGTTCCCGGGAATGGAGATTCTCGGCTGGCACGCGTTCAGAGTGACCCGCTATACCGATCTCGAGTTGGCCAAAGTTGACGAGGCCGAAGACCTGCTCGAGATGATCGAGCAGCAGGTCTTCGAGCGCCGGTTCAGCGAGGTCGTGCGCCTCGAAGTCCAGCCGACGATGCCCGCGCACCTCCGCTCGCTGCTCCTCGAAGAACTGCGCGAAGAGACATCGGCCAACCTCCCGCCACTCACCGAGGCAGACGTTCAGGAGGCCGACCCGCTCCTCGACCTCGGCGACCTCATGTCGCTCTTGCACATCGATCTGCCGGACCTCAAGGATCCGCCGTTCACCGCCATCGTGCCACCGGAGTTCCGCGAAGTCGGGCACTCGCACCTGACGGTGTTCGACGCGATCCGCGAACGGGATGTGCTCGTGCACCATCCGTTCGAGTCGTTCCAAGCGTCCGTCGAGCAATTCTTGAAAGCCGCCGCCCAAGACCCGGCGGTGCAGGCGATCAAGATGACGCTCTACCGGACATCCGGCGACGCGTCCATCGTCCACGCGCTCACCGAAGCGGCCATGCTCGGCAAGCAAGTCGCCGTGCTCGTCGAGCTCCAAGCGCGTGGCGACGAGTCCAACAACATCTCCTGGGCGCGCACACTGGAAAATGCGGGCGTGCACGTGGCCTATGGCGTGCCTGGACTCAAAACGCACGCGAAGACCACCCTCGTCGTTCGCCGCGACGCCGACGGCCTTCGCCGCTACGTGCACATCGGGACGGGCAACTACAACTCGTCCACGTCGAAACTCTACACGGACATCGGTCTCTTCACCTGCAGCCCATCGATCGGCGCCGATGTCAGCGACCTGTTCAACTCGCTGACAGGCTATTCACGTCAACGCCTCTATCGCAAGCTGCTCGTCGCCCCGGCCAACATGCTCGGCCGATTCCTCGAGCTGATCGAACGCGAAGCGCAACTCGCGCGCGATGGAAAGGGCGGAAGGATTGTCGCCAAGCTCAACGCCCTCGTGCATCCCGAAGTCATCGAGACGCTGTATCGCGCATCGCAAGCCGGCGTCGAGATCGATCTGATCGTGCGCGGTATCTGCTGCTTGAAACCCGGCGTCGAGGGACTGAGCGAGCGCATTCGGGTCAGCAGCATCATCGGGCGATTCCTCGAGCACTCGCGCATCTGGAAGTTCGCCAACGCCGGACAGCCCGAGTACTACATCGGCTCGGCCGACTGGATGCCGCGCAACCTCGAGCGCCGGGTCGAATGCGTGACGCCGGTCGATGATGTCTCACTGCACGCCCGACTCGACTCGGTGCTCGCAACTGACCTGGCGGACAATCGCCTCGCGTGGGACCTTGCTGGGGACGGTTCGTACCAGCAACGCCAGCCGAACGGGCAGCCCGAGCGCGCCAGTCAGAAAATCCTGATCCGCGAGCCGTGGGGCCGCGTCGGTGACGACGGTGTGACTCCGGCGCGCGCGAGCGGTGAGCGCTTACGGCCGGAAGCATCTGCCGGGTGACCCACGACGCCGGACCGGGGTCTCCCCCTGTAGTGCCAAGCGACGCGGAAACAATAGCCCGTGTCGTGGCCGGTGACACCGAGGCTTTCAGCATCCTCGTCGACCGTTACGGCAATCGGGCAGCTCGTTATGCCACGCGGATGCTCGGCGATCGCGCCGAGGCGGAGGAAGCCGTCCAGGACACTTTTGTGCGCGCCTATCGGGCGCTCAGCCGCTGTGCGGATCGCGAACGGTTCGGCCATTGGTTGTTCAGTATTCTGATCAACCGGTGCCGGACCGCCGGGGCGCGATCGGGACGGCGTGCCCGCACATTTGTCCGCGACGAGACGGCGTTGGTGGCGGCGGCGGCACCTGATGCGTTTGATGGAGTGGCCTGGCGTGAAGAGATTGCACACGCATTGGCTCGGCTCGAAATGAGTCAGCGCGAAGCGTTTTTGCTCAAGCACGTCGAGCAGTTGAGTTACGACGAAATGGCCGCGATTACCGGGGCCGGAATATCGGCGCTCAAAATGAGAGTCAAGAGAGCGACGGATCAGCTACGCATGTTGCTGCATGAGGCATACAGTGCCTGACTGGGTTGATCAACTCGGCGAAGAGCTACGCGCGCCGGTGGATTTGTCGTCACTGGCCACCGCCCGCATTATGGCGGCCGTGCGCGCCGATGCTTCGCGCCGCCGCAGGCGAGCGCGTACATGGCAGGCGCTCGCGGTAGCAGCCGTCGTTGTTCTCGCGATTGGGATAGCGGTCTACGCACGACCAGTTGACGGAACCGCTGTGCAGTTCGCCTTGCCGGTACCGGCAGCGCACGAGGTCGTAATCGTCGGCGACTTCAACCACTGGGACACGCACGCGACGCCCTTGCGTCGTACGCCGAACGGCACATGGCAGACGACGGTCCGCCTCAAGCCCGGCGCCCACGTCTATTCCTTCGTCGTCGACGGCACCCGCTGGGTCCCAGACCCGGCCGCGCCACTCGCGCCTGGCAGCGACTTCGGCGCCCCGAACTCGCTCGTCACCGTCGCCCCGGGAACGACATGATGAAGTACGCCGGCGCGGTCGTCCTCGCTCTCGCAGTCGTCACCGTTCGCTTGGACGCCCAAGCAAACGATGACCGCCTGCGAGGCCTGTTCGATCCGCCGACGTACGCGTCCCTGCATGCCGTGCTCGACTCGGCGCGCACCGCCGGACTGCCAACCGAGCCCCTGATCGACAAGGCCTTGGAAGGCTCAGCAAAGCACGCCAGCAGCGATCGCATCGTCACCGTCGTTCGCGACCTGTCCGCCAGGCTGGCAGATACGCGCACCGCACTAGGCGGATATGGCACAGCTGACGAGCTCTCGGCCGGTACCGCCGCGCTGCGCGCGGGAATCGCACCGGCGACGCTTGCCGACTTGCGCCGTTTGCGGCACAATGAACAGGTGACGATTCCCCTCGCTGTTGCCGCCGAGTTGGTCGCCCGCGGCGTCCGTCCGGATAGCGCCTCCGCGCAGGTCTTGCGCTTGGCGGCCGCCGGCGCGCCCGACGTCGAGCTCGCCGCCTTGCCGCACTCTCTCGCGTCGCCGTCTGTGGCGTCATCCATGTCGCCCACGAGCGGCACCGCATTGTCGAGCCCGACCGCGCTGGACGGCGCAAAGTCTGGCCCTGTCGAAGCCGGAAACACGAAAAGGAGCCCCCAACGCCCCTGATCGTCGCTCCGTGCGTTGGCTCATTGGCGTCGCCCTAGCTGGCATGCTCTGCGGCCTCCCCTCGTGGGCGGCCGCGCAAGTATTGACATCGCTCGACGCGAACGTCTCCAGCGCCACCTTCGACAGCTATCTGCCATCGGCCGTGTATACGCTGGCGCCCGCCGTGGCATTCGCCGCCGGCCCGGGCCGGTTCGGCCTCGACGGCGCGTTCTCGGAATTCGAGACCGGTCACACGAGCGGCATCGGTGAAGCGGGCGGCACGGTGGGGACCCAGATCTACGGTCCATTGCATTGGCAGTTGAGCGGCATCGGGTCCGCGCTGTGGTATCGGTCCAACCCGGCGGTTCTGAGCGGCCTCCTCGCACCGCAGCTCAGCGTGGATCGCGGATCATTCGTGGGTTGGGTCGGCGGTGCGCTTGGCAGTACGGACAACGACAGCCTCATTGGCTCCTTCGTCAGCCGCATCGATGCGGGGATGTCCTACGCGCTGCCGCACGTCACGCCCTCGTTCACGATCGCGACGACGCGTGCCGGCATCGCGCACTACACGGACGTTGCCGGCATCATCGAGGGCGCCGTCGGACGATTCGGCGTGACCGCCAACGTCGGCACGCGTTCCGGCGCACTGCTCGGTGGTGTCGCGACGTGGTTCAACGCCGAGGCGCGCCTGACGCTGGTCAACCGCGTGGCGCTCGTCTTCATCGGAGGATCGTATCCCGCCGATCTCGTGCGCGGCGCACCAGGTGCACACTATATCGGCTTTGGTGTCCGATGGTCCGAGGCGTTCAGAGTCCGCAAACCGCCGCCGCCGGTGGTGCGATACGACGCGCTCAATGGCACGAGCGACATGATGCCGAATGCGCGCACGTTGCGCTTCACCGCGCAGGCAAATGCGCACGTCGAGCTCATGGCGGATTTCACGGACTGGCAGCCGGTGCCAATGACCGAAGTGCGGCCGGGCCTCTTTCAGGTGACGCTGCCCGAGGCCATTCGCTCCGGGCCGCACCGCGTGAACATCAGGGTCGACAATGGCGACTGGAGCGTGCCACACGAGTTGCCGCCCGTCGTCGACGATTTCGGTGGAAAGGCAGGCGCGCTGGTCGTCCCCTAGGTCCTATTCGGTGCCATCGGTGTCGTCGCTCCCCGTGATGACACTGCCATCCGGTCCGACGATCTCCACCCCAACGCCGGCGATACTCGCGAGAAGCGCCGATTTCCGGCTCGCGCCCCACAGCTCCAGCCGCAAGTCCCCCGCGCCCGGCTTCGGCACCGCGGTCAGCCGCATCGCTCGCCCCATCCATCGCACCTTCACGCGATCGACCGCGCCGACGTGTCCGCGGTCGAACCCGTCCGCGATCCGGAGCAGGGCCGAGAGCCGTTTAATGCGCTTTCTCAGGCCAGGATCGAGGCGGCCATAGTTTTGATGCTTCTTCTTCGGCTGCGCGCCGCGGTGATACCGCGCGACGTTGGCGATGGCCACCTGCTCTTCCGGCGACAGGCCGAGCAAATCAGCATGAAGAATGAGATGATACGAGTGCTTGTGGTGATTGTGATAGTTGATGTGATACCCGACATCATGGAGCAACGCCGCGTCCGCCAGGATATCGCGATCACCCGGCGCACACCCGATGCGATCCCCGATCGCGTCGAACAGTTGCAGCGCAATGCGCTGCACCTGGCGCGAATGGGGTTCTTCATAGTGGCTTCTCTCGGCAAACTCGCGCACGGATCGCTCGCGTGCCTCGCCAGGATCGGCCACAGTCGGCGCCACTCGAGCGGTCTCTAACAGCAACCCCTCGCGGATCCCATACGCCGACACGTTGACTTCACGAGCTTCGACGCGCGCAAGTACTTCGGCCGAGACGGCGAGCCCCGCGACGATGATATCCGCCCTCGCGGCATTCAATCCGGGTACGGCTCGCCGCTCCTCGACGCTCATGTCTTGCAAGATGTCGAGGATGTGCTCGAGCTCGACGCGAGGAACGCGGGTCGCATGGACAGTCCGCGCCGTCTGCACGCCTTGTCGCGCGAGATAGATGCCGGCCAGGTTCGTGAACGTCCCGCCGGATCCGATGACCTGAGCCCCGCGCCAATCTCTGACTGGCAGATGCTCCTTCAGCGCCTCGCGCACTTCCTTGCGCAAATCTCGCACGCCTCGTCTCGCCGGCACGCCCACGAGATGTTCCTCAGTGAGCCGAATGGCGCCGAAGGGAAGCGAGATGAGGCGGTCGAGCAACCCATCGGCCGAGAGGGCGAGCTCGAGCGAGCCGCCGCCGATGTCCATGACGACCGCGCGCCCAACGCCGAGATCAAAATGGGCCAGTGCGCTGCGAAACGTGAGCCGCGCCTCCTCCTCACCGATCAGCGCCCGGACGCGCAGTCCGGTCTCCGCGCGGACCAGATCGAGAAACGCGGGCCCGTTGACGGCGTCGCGCACCGCGGAAGTCGCCACGGCTTCGACGCGCCGGGCGCCGAGCTGCGCGGCGAGTGTGGACATGCGGCCCAGCGCGTCGAGCGCGTCGCGCATGGCGGTCTCGCTCAGCTCACCGGACGCGGTGAGGCCGGCGCCGAGCCTGGGAGCGGCCTTCAGTTCGTCGACGATCCGGATCGACCCATTCGTCGACACATCGGCGACGATCTGTCGGATCGAATTCGACCCGATATCGATCGCCGCGATGCGGCGCGTTTGATCGTCGCGGCCGTTCCCGGATCGCTCCACTAGGCCTGGTTCGAGCCCGCGCCAGCGAGGCGTTCGCGCTCGTACTCCTCATAGCGATGCTTGATCTGCTTGCCCTCGGCCAGGAAGACGGCGTCCTCTCCGATGTTCGTTGCCAGGTCGGCCACCCGCTCCAGGTTCCGCCCGACCAGCAGCAGCTCCAGCGACGGATTGATCGTGCGGGCGTCGGCCATCATGTGCGTGAGGAGGATGCGGAACAATGAGTTCATGAGCGCATCGACCTGGTCGTCGGACTTACAGACCTCGCGCCCCAACAGGCCGTCCGCACGGATAAACGCGTCGAGCGCGTCGGACAGCATCTGGCGCGATCGCCGGGCCATGTCCTCGATCTCGGGCTCGGGCGTGATCGTCGAGTGCATCGCCACGAGGCGCAGGGAGCACTGGGCGATGTTGACGGCGTGATCGCCGACCCGCTCCAGGTCACTGGAGATCTTGATCGCGCTGACAATAAACCGGAGGTCGCGGGCCATCGGCTGCTGGAGCGCGAGCAGCGAGACCGCCAGTTGCTCGATCTCGACTTCCAACACATCGAGCTCGCGGTCGCCCGCGATCACGGCATCGGCGCGGTCCTTGTCCTGCTTGAGCAACGCATCGACGGCCAGATCGACCAAGCCTTCCGCGCGTTCGGACATCGTCATGAGACGGTCCTTCAGCGTGTCCAGCTGCTCGTGGAAGTGCCGGAATCCGGATTGCGCTTCAGGCAGGGTCATCCGAATCTCCCGGTGATGTAGGCGTTCGTCCGCTCTTCGCGGGGCGATGTAAAGATTTGCGCGGTCGCGCCGACCTCGATGATCCGGCCGAGGTAAAAGAACGCGGTGAAATCGGACACCCGCGCGGCCTGTTGGAGGTTGTGGGTCACGATGACGATCGTCAACTCCCGTCTCAGCTCGTAGAGCAGCTCTTCGATCTTCTGCGTGGCGATCGGGTCGAGCGCGCTGGCTGGCTCGTCGAGGAGCAGCACTTCCGGCTGGTTCGCCAGGGTCCGCGCGACACAAAGGCGCTGTTGCTGGCCGCCTGACAGGCCCAGCGCACTCTCGCGGAGCCGGTCCTTGACCTCGTCCCACAACGCCGCTTTCCGGAGCGCGTTCTCGACCAGCGCGTCCAGCTCCTCGCGTGTGCTCGTGGCGTTGTTCAGCCGCGGCCCGTAGGCGATGTTGTCGTAGATCGACTTGGGGAACGGATTCCACCGCTGGAACACCATCCCGACGCGCTGGCGGAGCGTCGTCACATCCTCGGTCGCCCGGTAGATGTCATCTCCATCCAGCAGCATCTCGCCGGAATGCCGAACATGGGGGATGGTGTCGTTCATGCGATTGATCGATCGGAGAAACGTCGACTTGCCACACCCTGATGGACCGATCAAAGCGGTAATAGCCCGGGGCGGCATGTCGAGATCGATATCGTACAACGCCTGCTTCTTCCCATACCAAAAATTGTACTTCTGGGCGGCGATGTGACCGGTAGAATGAAGTGTGGCCGTCATCCGAATCGCCCGGTGATATACGCCTCGGTACGGTGATCGCTCGGATTCGTGAACAATTTCCCCGTCGCCGCATACTCGACCAGCTCGCCGGACAGCATGAACGCCGTCTTATCGGACACCCTGGCCGCCTGCTGCATGTTGTGCGTGACGATGACAACCGTCATGTCGCCGCGCAGCTCATAGACCAGCTCCTCGACTTTTTGCGTGCTGATCGGGTCGAGCGATGCGGTCGGCTCGTCGAGGAGCAAGACGTCGGGCTCCGTGGCGAGCGCGCGGGCGATGCAGAGGCGTTGTTGCTGCCCACCCGAGAGGCCCGTCGCGGGGTCCTTGAGGCGATCTTTGACCTCATCCCACAGCGCCGCGCGCTTGAGGGCTTTCTCGACGATCTCGTCGGTCTTGTGGTGGCTGTGCTTCATCTTTTTGACGCGCAGCCCGGCCGAGACATTGTCCTTGATGGACATGGTGGGGAAGGGAGTCGGCCGCTGGAACACCATGCCGATCTTCTTCCGGACTTCGATGGGATTGACGCCCCGGCCATAGATATCCTGGCCGTCGAGCGCCACCGCTCCCTTGACCCGACCGGTCGGCACCGTCTCGTGCATGCGATTGAGGCACCGGAGCAATGTCGACTTGCCGGAGCCCGACGCGCCGATGATGGCCGTCACCATTTTTTCCTGGACGTTCATAGACACGCCGCGCACGGCCTCGGACGATCCGAAAAACGCGGACAGCCCCTCCACCGCCAACGCGGTCCGCCCCGCCTTGGCCGCTGCCTCGGCGGCCGCCGACGACGGCCGGGGCGCGGTGGCGGCGGCGGTCACCGAGGCTTGCGCCTTGGTCGCCGCTTCCCGATTCGCGGGGCTAGTCACCACCGGTCCCCGTGAACTGCCCGCGGGTGGCGTAGCGGGCGATGAGGCTGATGACGAAGATGAGGACGATGAGGACGAGGCCACCGGCCCAGGCTTGGGCGTGCTGGTCGTCGTAGGGGCTTGTGCCATAATAGAAGATCTGCAAGGGAAGAGCGGCGATCGGCTGATTGAGCGACGTCGAGAAGAACGAGTTGCCGAGCGCCGTGAACAACAGCGGAGCGGTTTCGCCGGCAATGCGGGCGATCGCGACCAGCGCCCCGGTGACGATGCCGGCGCTCGCCGTGCGGAGCACGATCGTGAGCGACGTCCGCCAGCGGGCGTACCCGAGCGCCAGCGCGGCCTCGCGGAGCGAGACCGGGACAATGCTCACCATTTCCTCCGTGGTTCGCGCGACCATCGGAATCATCATCGCGCCGAGCGCCACGCCGCCGGCCCACGCCGAGAAATGGTGGACCGGTCGCACGAGAAACTGCCACGCGAAGATGCCCATGACGATCGACGGCAGTCCGTTCAGCACATCGGAGAGAAACCGCACGGTGTTCGCGAGCTTCGTGCCCCGATGCTCGGCCAGGTACAGCCCGGCGCCGATGCCGATCGGCAGTCCGAGGAGGCTCGCTAGCGCGATCAGGATGACCGTCCCGACGATCGCGTTCGCCATCCCGCCGCCCGCCTCGCCCTCGGGCTTCGGCATGTTGGTGAAGAAATGCCACTGGATGGAGCCCGCGCCGTACTTGATCAGGTAAGCCGTGATCACGATCAGCGGGATCGTCGCGAGGACCGCGGCGCCGATGATGAGACCCACCATCACGCCGTTCACGGCTTTGCGCCGGCGCAGCGACTGCACCGCCTTGGCCGTGAACTGCTTCTGGGCCGAGCTCGGCCGAAGCTCGGGTTGCGTCATCCCTTGCTCCCGGTCCGAGAGACTTCCCACACGAGCCAGCGCGCGATCGCGTTGACGATGATCGTGATCACGAACAGCACGAACCCGACGGCCATCAGCGCGGACAGGTGCAGGTCGCCCGACGCCTCGCTGAATTCGTTGGCGATCAGGGACGCCATCGTATACGCGGGCGCGAACAACGACGCCGAGATCTCCGCGCGGTTGCCGATGACCATTGTGACGGCCATGGTCTCCCCGAGGGCGCGGCCCAGACCCAAGATGACGCCGCCGATGATGCCCGACTTCGCGTAGGGCAGGAGCGCCCCTCGGATCATCTCCCATTTCGTGGCGCCGAGCGCCAGCGCCGCCTCGCGTTGCGACCGCGGCACCGCCATCAGGACTTCGCGCGAGACCGACGCAATGTACGGCAGCACCATGATCGCCAGGATCATTCCGGCCGCGAGCATGCTGTAGCCGTAATTAGGCCCGCTGAAGAGCGGGATGACACTCAGGTGGAGCGTATCGCGCAGGAAGGGGATCAGCGCCGTCCTGAGCAGCGGGATGAGGACGAAGATCCCCCACACGCCGTAGACCACGCTCGGAATCGCGGCCAGGAGATCGACGAAGAACGCGACGGGCTGTCGAAGCCACGGTGGCGCGAACTCCGAGAGAAACACCGACACACCGATGGCGAGCGGGGTCGCGATCACGAGAGCGATGGCGGAGGAGACCAGCGTGCCGTAGATCGCTGGCGCCGCGCCGAACTTGCCGTTGACCGGGTCCCACGAGCTGGACGTGAGGAAGGACAGCCCAAACCGATGCAGGGCCGGCCAGCCGGCGATGAAGATCGAGACCGCAATGAGCACGAGGAGGACGGGAACGCAGACCGCGAACAGCCAGATGACGCCGGCATAGATCCGGTCGCCCAGCGCCGATCCTTCGATGCCCCCTTCGAACCCGTCGCCGCCCGATGGTGTCGCTTGCGCGCCGCCGGTCGTTATCGGCACGGCCGGCGGCGTTGCTACCACGTCACTCACGTGCCACTCGCACCGACCTTGATCGAGTCGAGGCGGGCGATGAGGCGGGTGTCGAGTGATTGCGGCAGCGGCGCGTAATCGAGTGGCGCCGCCTCCTTCTCACCATCAGTCAGTGCCCAGCGGAGGAAATCCACCAATTTCTTGCCCTTGGTCGGATCCACGAGGGTCTTGTCGATCAGCAGATACGTGAATGATGAGATGGGATACGCTGCCGCGCCGGGGCCATTGACGATCGACACGCGGTAATCCGTGCTCGGCGGAAACTTGGCCGCGGCGGCGTCGGCCGCCGCCGTCACCGATTCCACCGACGGAGCGACGAACTGACCGCTGGCATTCTTGATCGCCGCGGCGGGCAAATTGTTTTGCTTGGCGTATACGAGCTCGATATACCCGATCGCGCCCGGTGTCTGCTTGATCTGACCCGCGACGCCCTCGTTGCCCTTGCCGCCAATGCCGACGGGCCACTGGACCTCTTTCCCCTTGCCGGGCGCTTTGGCCCAATCTGCGTTCACGGAGGAGAGGTAGTCGGTGAAGATGTACGTCGTGCCACTCCCGTCCGAGCGATGCACGACGAGAATATCGGTGCCGGGCAGTTTGACGCCGCTGTTGAGCGCGGCAATCGCCTTGTCGTTCCACTTGGTGATTTTGCCCGAGAAGATCTGCGCTATTGCCTCGCCCGTGAGCTGGAGCGGCTGCGTGACCTCGGGGACGTTGTACGTCAGGACGACGGCGCCGAGCACGGTCGGAAAATGGAAGACCGGGGTCTTGAGCTTTGACATCTCGTCGTCGCTCATCGGCGCGTCCGAGGCGCCGAAATCGACGGTGCCTTCGGTGAGTTGCCGGATGCCGCCGCCGGACCCGATCGACTGGTAGTTGATCTTCACGCCAGACTTGGCCGCATAGTCGGCGAACCATTTCGAGTACAGCGGAAACGGGAAGGTCGCGCCGGCGCCGGTCAGATCGGCGCCGCTCGATGCGACCGCCCCGTTTGCGGCGGAGGTCGAATCCTTGGTGGCGGATGCCGATTTATCGCCCCCGGCGCACGCCACTAGTGCCAAGGCGCCGAGAACCCAATTGCAACGCATGTACATGTCGCTCCTCTAGCGTGTGCCGGAAGTTAGGCCGCGCTCCAGAGGGGTACGACAAACCGCCTTGTAACGCCCTGTAACGACCGGGTCACGTGGGACCGGAACCTGTTGTCAGGCGCGCGCGTGACGGCAGGGGCACGTATTCCGACGCGCCCTCGTAACGTAACGATCATCGATTGTAAAATGCCCGCGTTCGCTATTGTGCCGGCTTCCGTAGACCTGTTGGTTGGGGGCCGGTTTCTCGTGTTGCATCCACTGATCAGAAGAGGAGTGCCCAATGCATCGATCGAACGCACGCGCGCGAGTCCGCCGTCGCGTGCGCCCGTCCTCGGTGGCCTGGCTGTTGGCAGTGACCCTCGCCGCGCCTATCTCCGCTCGGGCGCAGGACATGACCGATACCACGTTCAAGATCCGTTATAAGGGCCTGACGCTCACCCCGATCGGGTATTTCGCGGGTGAAGCCGTTTGGCGCGAACGGAACGAAACGGCTGATATCGGTTCAAACTTCAACGCGATCCCGTTCACGCACTCGACCAACGCTGAGTTGAGTGAGTTCCGCGGATCGGCCCGTCAGTCCCGTATCGGCCTCGCCGCCGAAGGAAAGCCAAGCGACAACGTCAAGCTGCAAGGGTACTGGGAGTCGGACTTCCTATCGGCTGGCATCTCCTCCAACTCCAACGAGAGCAACAGCTACACTCTACGCATTCGTCAGTTCTGGGGTGGTGCGACGATCGACCACAGCTCGTTCTATGCCGGTCAGATGTGGTCCCTCATGACGCAGGACAAGACCGGTGCCGCGCCGCGCGGCGAAGCGGTTCCCCTCACGATCGATGCCCAGTATAACGTGGGCTTCAGCTGGGCTCGCCAGTGGGGCGTCCGGTTCGTTCAGGACTTCAATCACAAGGCCTCATTCGCGATCGGCGCGGAAGAGGACCAGATGACGGTCGGCGGCCACGGCATTCCCGGCAACGTGTTCATCGGCAACGCCGGCGGTCAGTTGCTCAACTCGCTCGGCGCCACCTACTCGGCCGACGTCGCGCCTGATGTCGTTGCGAAGCTCGCGTTCGACCCAGGCCCGGTGCACTTCGAGATCAAGGGCATCGGTCGGGTCTTCCGCGATCGTATCGTCGACACGACGAACACCATCACGCCGCGTGGCAACGTCGTTCGCGTGGCGGGCGGCGTCGGCGCCGGCATCTGGTTGCCCCTCATGTTCGAGAACCGTGACGTCCTCGATATCGGCGTCTCGGGCCTCTGGGGCAACGGCATTGGCCGCTATGGCACGGGTTCGCTGTCCGACGCCACTGTGCGCGCGGATGGCACGATCGTTCCGATCCGGAACGCGCAAGGCCTCGTCTCGATCGAGGCGCACCCGGTGAAGAAGCTCGACATTTTCCTCTACGGCGGGTCCGAGTACGAGTACCGCATGGTCACGTACACGGGCGCTGGCAAAGCCGTCGGGTATGGCGCGCCGACCAATGTCAACTCGGGCTGCGACAAAGAATATCCGCCGACGAGCACGACCGTCCCCGGTGCGCCTGGCGCACTGTGCAACGCCGATACGCGCGACCTGTGGGAAGCGACGGCTGGCTTCTGGTACAGCTTCTATCGCGGTCCGTACGGCCGCTTTGCCTGGGGCCTCGAGTATCACTACGTGAGCAAGAACACGTGGGCCGGCGCCAACGGCATTCAGCCGCAGGCGATCGACCCCATGCTCTTTACGTCGTTCCGCTACTACATCCCGTGACCTGATTCTTCCTCTCGTAATCGGCGCTCAGAAGGCGAAACGAGCGCCGATTACGGGAGCCGTATTGTCGTTGTGGTAATAGGGCACGCCGGGGCCGTGGGGAATGGCGATGGCCAGACCACCGCTCACCTCGGACCACTCGATTCCGGCATACGCGTCGATCCGCTTCGTCAAGCGATGATCCGCGTACAATGACAGCTCGTTGAAGGTGCCCGCACAGGAGCTGCGGAAACCATTGGCGACTGAGCAGACCGACGGATTCCGACGAAAGTCGTTCTGCAGCTGATTGTAGTACGACAGAGTGAAGTCGGTCTTGGTGTCGTACGTGTACTTCGCGCCCGTCCACCAGACGTTCTCGATCTTTGGCGAATCGAGATTGTTGTCTTCGACCCCGCTCATCAGAAAACCACCCTGGGCCGAGGCGCCAACGCCCAATGGGTTCGACGGGTTGGTGTACCAGATATACTCGTAGCCGCCGAAGACCTTGAATTGGGCCAAGGCATATTTGGCGGCGACCATGACGGCGGTGTTGTCGGTCACGATGCCATACACGGTGTTGGCCGGGTCAATCAGATTGGCGCCGCCGGTGACGGGATTGGTATTGATGCTGTTGGTGGTCGACTGATAGGTCGCCTTCGCGGCCCCCGGGCCCAGCAACGGATTGACCACGCTGATCGCATGGTTGTAATGCTGCCAGACGACGTCAGCGGAGAACCCGCCATATCCGCCGCCGATATCGAATCCATACGCCGTGTTGCGTGGCTGTTCCGGCGTGCAGGTGGCCGCCGTCCAGGTCGCGGTCGAGTCGAAGCAGCCGCCGGAGCCGTCGGCAAACTTGAACATCGCGGCGGCATGCGCCGGGCCATAGGTGAGCCGATATTTGAGGGCGTCATCCCAGCGGGTATCCTGAGTGTCGCCACCGCCTGCCATGAGTCCGTTATATCCGATGTACGAAAAGGCATAGGCGCCGCCGGCCGGATCGTATACGAGCATCGCATCGGTGCCGAGCGAGCGCTGACGACCGAAGGTCAGCGTGCCGAAATGCGTCGAGGATATCCCGCCGTAGAACTCGTCGTTGAAGGTTTGGCCCGCGCGCGCGCCATCGATGGTGGCTGAGTAACTGCCCCTTGGAAGGCCGGCGTTGGCGGCCATCGTGGCGGGCGCGCTAGCCAGCACGCCGGACTGCGGATTGATGCCGGTCGATGCGTTGAAGACGACGAACCAGTCGTGCAGAACTTCTTCTCTGCCCCTGATGCCCAGACCCGTCTGCTGCAGGTTGTTGGGTGCAATGAGCCATTGGGGGTGATTGCCGTTCCGGTTCACCAGCGATTCGCCTTCATAGTTATAGGCGTTTTCCGGCATACCGTGGCTGACCCAGCCCACGCCGACGTCATACGCGCCGTACAGCGTGATGCCGTGCCAGGTCAGTGGACAATCGCTGGCGAAGAACTCCTGAGCAGTCTGGCAGGCTGCCGAGGCCTGCGCCTGCGCGCGAACACTGCACACGACGCCGACCGCTACCGCTACAACAAAGATCTTCCTCAACGTTCCCTCCAAGGTGCCTTGTTGGGAACGTAAGGTATTATCGTCGCGCTTTTCTCGCGACCATGATCTCGGTGGCCTTGATGACCGCGAGCGCCTCGACACCCTCTGATAGGCCCAGTCTCTCGGCTGACGCCTTCGTGATGAGCGCGACGACCTCCTGCGGCGCGAGCGTGATCGCCACTTCCATCATGAGCCCGTCGGATCGGAGCGACCGCACACGTCCTCGCAGTTGATTGCGAGCGGAGAGGTCGATACCACCCGAGGCCTCGGCGGGGGCGGCGAGGATCGAGGCGCGTGGAAAGAGCCACCGACGACCATGTCGCACCGTCGGCAGCTTGCCCTGCCGCGCCAAGAGTTGCACGCGCTTGATGTGCATGTGCAGGAGATCCGCCACCTGGCGCGCGGTTAAGAGATCGTCAGCCATGCCGCACAATAAAGGGTTATGTCTCCATGCCAAGCACTCGGCTGCCGCCGCCTCCGGGCCACGGATAGTATGCGAAGAAATGACGCTGACGCTCTTCTCCGCCGAGCTGGCCGCGGCATCGATGCTCGCGGGACTGATCGGCGCGCTCACCGGCCTCGGTGGTGGCGTGCTGCTCGTGCCGCTGCTGACCCTGGCCTTCGGCGTCAACGTGCATCTCGCGGCCGGCGCCTCGCTCATCTCGGTCATCGCCACGTCCTCCGGCGCCGCCTCGAGCTACGTCCGCGATGGGCTGACGAATATCCGCATCGGCATCCTGCTCGAAGTCGCCACGACCCTCGGAGCGGTCGCCGGTGCACTCGTTGCCTCTCGCCTCTCCACGAGCGTCATCGCCGTCATATTCGGCATCGCGCTGCTGTACTCGGCCGCCAAAACCCTCGCGCCAAGCCCCGAGCCCGTACCCGGAACCGCCGATGATCCGATCGCGGTCCGACTCCGACTGGGCGGAGCCGGCTACAGCGTCCAACGCGTTCCCCTCGGCTTCGCTGTCATGGCCGTCGCGGGCGCCCTCTCCGGACTGCTCGGCATCGGCTCCGGCGCCCTCAAGGTCCTGGCGATGGATCGCATCATGCGCCTGCCGTTCAAGGTCTCGACCACGACGAGCAACTTCATGATCGGCGTCACGGCCGCCGCGAGCGCCGGGATCTATCTCCGTCACGGCTACGTCGACCCGCTCCTCGTGTGGCCCGTCATGCTCGGCGTGCTGGCCGGCGCGCTCTGGGGCGCCCGCCTCTTGCCCCGCGTACACGTCGTGCGCCTGCGCTGGATCTTCTCGACCGTCATCGTCGTGCTCGCCGTCGAGATGATCGCGAAGGGCATCCGATGACGTCAATCGAGCGGATGGTGAGTACCGCGCTGCGCACCGGGGTCATCCTCGCTGCCCTCATCGCCGGTGCGGGAGGCGTCGCGTATCTCGTCGTCCACGGATCGGAACCGGCGTCCTTCGCCGCGCCATCACCGGTCCACCCACTCGGGCCGAGCGAACGCATCATCGCACTCGGCGTGCTCGTGATGATCGCCACGCCGGTCGTTCGGGTTGCCCTGCTCGCGTTCGCGTTCGCGCGGCAGCGGGACGCCGTGTTCGCGTGTCTCAGTGCACTCGTGCTCTCAGTCCTGCTCGCCACGCTCCTCTGAGCGAAACCGCTCCTCGACCACATACTTGCCGGGCATGCCGCGCGTGAGGATCGTGTAGATCACGGGCACGATGCAGAGCGTCACGATCGTCGCGACCAACAATCCGCCGATCACCGCGCGACCCAACGGCGCGTTCTGCTCGCCCCCTTCACCCGCGCCGATCGCCATCGGCAACATGCCGAGCAACATGGCCCCGGCCGTCATCAGGACCGGCCGCAGACGGGTCTTGCCCGCCTCGATCGCCGCCTCGACCACCGAGATCCCGCGCTCGACCCGTTGGTCGTTCGCGAAGCTCACGACGAGAATCGAGTTCGCCACCGCGATCCCCACGGCCATGATCGAGCCCAAGAGCGACTCGATGTTGATCGTCGTGCGGGTGAACACCAGCATCCACAATATCCCGCTGATCGCGCCGGGCACCGCCCCCATGATGATCAATGGGTCGGTCCAGGATTGAAACAGCACGGCCATCAGGCTGAACACGAGGAGCACCGCCACGACGAACCCGAGACCCAGGCTCCGAAACGCCGAGTTCATGACTTCGCCCTGTCCGCGAACAGTGACCGAGCTGCCCGCGGGCAGCGTGCCCAGCGACGCGACCTGCTGCTGGATGCCGCTCACGACCGAGCCCAGATCGCGGCCCTCGACGTTCGCCGTGACATCGAGCACCCGCGCGACCGTATAGTGGTCGATCTCCGCGGGTTGGGCGATCGTCGTCATCTGCGCAATGTTGCTCAACTGCTCGACGGGCGCGCGCGGGAACGGGTCGACCAGCGTCCACGGCGTGGCCGTGCTGTCGAGCGACACGCCGGGCGACACCGGCGTCGACAGGACGTCCTGCGCGGAGGTCATCCGTGGGAGTGGGACCTCGACGGCGACCGGGTAGTTCACCTGATTGGCGGGATTGACGAAGTACGACGGCGCGACGAGCACGCTCGACGAGAGCGACACCAGCATGCTGTTCGCCGCATCGCGCTGACTGATGCCCAGCTCGGCCGCCCGTTGGCGGTCGACGGCGACGTACAGGGTCGGGTAGTTGAGCACCTGCTTGATCGTCACGTCGGCCGCGCCCGGCACCTCTCGCACGCGGTCGCGCAACGTCCGCGCCAGCGCGTACGCCTTGTCGAAGTTCGGCGAGACGATCTGCAGATCGATCGGCGCCGATAATCCGAAATTGAGCACCTGGCCGACGATGTCCGCCGTCTGGAAATACACGCTCGAGCCGGGAAACTCGGCCGCCAGCGCGGTCCGCAGGCGGTTCATGTACAGCCGGGTCGGATGGTGGTTGGGATTGAGCGCGATGAGAATCTCCGCATCCATGCCACTGGCGTTGTCGGTCGGGACGAACGCCAGGTTGAGCGAACCGGGAATCCCGATCGTCGAATTGATCGTGCCGAGCTCCGATGCCGGCACGATCGCGCGAATGCGCGATTCGACCTGGCCCACCAGCCGCTCGGTCTCCTCGATCCGCGTGCCGGTCGGCGCGCGGTAATGCAGCTTCATGATGCCGGCATCGGTCGAGGGGAAGAAATCCTGGCCGATGATCGGAAACAGCAGGAGGCTCACGCCGACACTGGCGGCGAAGATACCCATCGTGAACCACCGGTGCTCGATGAGCTGCGCGACCAGCCGGCCATACGCGGCCTGAAACCTCGCGAAGCCGGCATCGCGCTTCGCGTTGAACCAGTGGATCCACCGTGGCTCCGATTCGTGGGGCAGCATCATCCGCGCGAGGGTGCAGACGAGCGACCGCGACAGCACGAACGAGGCGATCATCGCGATCACGACGGCCAACGCGATCGGGATGAACAGGAATCGCGCCGGTCCCTGCAGCAAGACTACCGGGAAGAACACGACACAGATCGCCAGCGTCGCGACCACGGCGGGGGTCGCGATCTGCTGCGCCGCATCGAGAATCGCCACGGTGATCGGCTTCCCCATGTGGCGGTTGCGGTGGATGTTCTCGATGGTGACGATTGCGTTGTCGACGAGGAGGCCGATCGACAGCGACAGCCCGCCGAGCGTCATGATGTTGAACGAGTACCCCGTGAGATTGAGGCCAATGACCGCGGCGGCCATGGCCAATGGGATCGAGATGCACGCGATGAACACGCTCCGCCAGCTGCCGAGGAAGGCCAGGATCATGAGGCCGACGAGCACGGCGGACGTGAGGCCCTCCCGCACCACGCCGTCGATCGCGGCGCGCACGAATTTCGATTGGTCGAAGTCGAGGCGGAGGTCGAGCCCGCGCGGCGCCACTTCCCGGATCTTGGGGATCATGGCCCGCGCCGCTTCCACCACGGCGAGCGTGGAGGCGTCGGCTTTTTTCAGAATCGTGAGATACGTCGCCCGCCGGCCGTCGACCCGCACGATGTTCGTCTGCTCGGCGAACCCGTCGGCCACGCGCGCCACATCCCCGACCATCACGACGGCGCCATCCACGACTTTGATCGGGATGCGATTGAACGCGGTGACCGTCAACGGGCTGGAGTTCATTGCGACGTCGTACTCCCGGTCGCCGATGCGGGCGGTGCCCGCGGGGAGGATGATATTCGACTGTTGGAGCGCGTTGAGGACGTCCTCGGCCGACAGGCCCTTGCTGGCGAGCGAATGCGGGTTCACGTCGATGGTGATCTCGCGCACCTTGCCGCCGAATGGCTGCGGCGTCGCCAATCCCGGGATGGTAAAGAGACGCAACCGAACAAAGTTCTGCCCGTAGTCGAAGATGTCCTGCTCGGGCATCGTCGGCGACGACATGGTGAACTGCGCCACAGGCACGTTCGACGCGTTCGACTGCACAACGTAGGGCGGGGTGATACCCGGCGGCATCGCCTTGATAGCGGTCTGCGATGACGCGACGATCTGCGCGATGGCGGTCGCGATGTTCGTGCCCGGCTGGAAGTAGACTTTCACCAGCCCGACGCCGTACTCGGATTGGGATTCGATCCGGGAGATGCCGTTCACGGTCGACGACAGCCCACGCTCCGACAACAGCACCACGCGCGCTTCCATATCGGCGGGGAGCATGCCCGGATAGGTCCAGACGACGGCGACCACCGGGATATCGATCAGCGGAAAGATGTCGACGGGCATGCGCTGGCCCGACAAGAGCGCCATCAAGATCAAAACGGCGCAACCCACCGCGATCGTGTACGGATTTCGAAGAGCGAGGCGAACGATCCACACGGGTTGGGGCTCCCGGTTTGCTTATCACTCCAGCGTAACGTCGGGGCCGGAGGCCCACAATGCGATCGATAGTTATCGACCCATGACGACTCGCTTGGGCAGCGCAGGCTCGGGCGACAAGAGCGCGACGAACGCGCGCGCGGCCGCCGACTGGCCGCCGCGTCGCATGATCCGGTTGAGTGGTCGCGTCATGTGACAGTCGACGGTCTCGAGCACGACGAGCCGCCGGAGCGCGAGCATGTCCTCGATCGCGGCGCGCGACACGATCGACACGCCGAGGCCGGAGGCGACGATGTGCTTGATCGACTCGACGCTGTCGGCCCCGAGTGTGCGCTGCGGAACGACATTGTGTGCCTTGAGCATGTCGAGCACGATGCGGCGCGTGCCCGACCCGCGCTCGCGCAACACCAGCATCTCCGCACCCAGCGCGGCGATCGAGATCGGCGCCTGCGGGGCGAGTGGGTGCGAGGGTGACGCGATCACGACGAGCTCGTCCTCGCGCCACGGCACGACCTTGAGCCGGGCATCCTCCGGCACGGGCGCCTCGATGAGGCCGATGTCGATGTGCTGGTCGATCAACATGGTCGCCACGGCCTTCGAGCGCGCCGTATGCAGTGTCAGCTCGATCGCCGGATGCTGCACGCTGAACTGCTGCACGAATGACGGGAGGATGTACGTGGCGATGGTCGAGCTCGCACCGATTCGCAGCGACCCGCGGCTCAACCCGCGCAGAGCGTGGAGCGCCTCTTCCGCCGCTCGCTCCTCGGCCAGCATCGTGCGTGCGTGGCCCAAGAGGACCGTGCCGGCCTCCGTCAGCTGGACGCCCTTCGGGGTACGCTCGACCAGCCGCGCACCAGCCTGGCGCTCCAGCTCGCGCACACTCTTCGACACGCCTGGCTGCGTGAGGCCAAGCTGCTCAGCGGCGCGCGTGAAGCTCTGCCGGTGGGCGACGGCGACGAATACGCGGAGCAATCGAAGGCTAAGGGCCATAACGAATCGCTATGTCGGAATAACCCCATGTGAGATTGTATGGTACCCTACCGCTAGATACACTGCGAGGACGACAACGCGCAAGATGAGCCAATCATGTGGATCGTCCGACTCGCTCTCCGAAATCCGTACACGATCGCGGTAGCCTGCTTCGTGCTGCTCTTGATGGCGATTCTGTCCGCTCAACGGATGGCGGTCGACATCTTCCCGCTGATCGACATCCCGGTGGTCGCCGTCGTCTGGACCTATCCGGGCATGCTCCCCGCCGATATGGAGGCCCGGGTGGTCCTCCTGTCCGAGCGCGGCATGTCGTCGACCGTGAACGGCATTTCTCGGATCGAATCGCAATCCGAATATGGCGTGGGGCTGGTGAAAGTCTTCTTCCAGCCGGGCACGAACATCGCCACCGCCATCGCCCAGATCGTCGCGTCGTCGCAGACCGCGATCAAGGCGATGCCGCCGGGCATCACGCCGCCGTACGTGATCCAATCGAACGCGTCGAACGTGCCCGTCGCGCAGGTGACCATGTCGTCGGCGACGATGCCCGAGCAGGACATCGCCGACTACGGCCAGAATTTTCTGCGGCTGCGGCTCTTCACGATCCCTGGGCTCGCCACGCCCCAACCCTACGGCGGGAAGATCCGCGAGATCACCATCGACGTCGATCCGCCCGCGCTGAATAGCAAAGGGCTCTCGGCGCAGGACGTCCTCTCGGCGTTGCAACAATCCAACATCATCCTGCCCGCCGGCACCGCTCGCATTGGCAATCGCGAGTACGACGTGGCGATGAACTCCAGTCCCCCGAACGTCGAAGGGTTTCGGGACATCCCGATCAAGGTCGTAAACGGCGCGCAGGTGACCATCGGCGACGTCGCGCGCGTGCGCGATGGGTTCGCCGAGCAGACGAACATCGTGCGGGTCGACGGCCGGCGGGCCGCCTATCTCACCATTCTGAAGAAAGCCGACGCCTCGACGCTGGCCGTGGTCGAAGCCACGAAGGCCATGCTGCCGAAGATCCGCGAAGTGGCGCCCCACGGTCTCGAGGTCCGCCTCGACTTCGACCAATCGAAGTTCGTCAGCGCGGCGATCGGCGGCGTGCTCCGGGAGGCCGTCGTGTCGGCCTTACTGGTCGGCATGATGATCTTCGCCTTCCTCGGCAGCTGGCGCAGCGTCATCATCGCCTGCATCTCGATCCCCCTGGCCATGGCGACCGCCGTGATCGGCCTCAATCTCACGGGGAACTCGTTCAACATCATGACGCTCGGCGGGCTGTCGCTCGCCATCGGCCTCCTCGTCGACGACGCCACGGTCACGATCGAGAACATCCACCGCAATCGCGCGATGGGGAAGCCGCTCACGGTCGCGATCTTGGACGCCGCCGGGCAGATCGCCACGCCGGTCATCGTCGCCACGCTCTCGATCTGCATCGTCTTCTTCCCGGTCGTGCTGCTCGAAGGGCCAGCGCGGTTCCTGTTCATCCCGATCGCGTTGGCGGTCGTGATCGCGATGCTCGCGTCGTACGTGCTGTCGCGTTCGCTCGTTCCCACCCTGGCGCGGATGATGTTGGTCAACGAGCCGCTGCACGAGCCGGAGGGAATCGATGTCGGCGACGCCGTCGCGGTTCGGCCGCCCCGCATGGACCCACACGCGAGCGCGGGCACACGCTGGCTGCACGCGTTCAACACGCGGCGCGACCGGGCGTTCGCGCGCTTTCAGGCGGCGTATGGCCGACTCGTGACGCTGTTCGTCGCGCACCGTTGGTTCACCGTCGGGACGTTCGCGGCGTTCGTGCTCGTCAGCCTGTGCCTCTTCCCCGCGATCGGCCAAGACTTCTTCCCGTCGACCGACGCGGGCATCATGAAGCTCCATTACCGGGCGCCGTCGGGGACACGGATCGAGCACACGGAGCAGCTCGTCAACCAGGTCGAGCAACGGATCCGCCACATCATCCCGCCGGACGAGCTGGTGACGATCAACTCGACGATCGGCATTCCCGGCTCGCTCAACCTGGCGTTCGTGCCGACCAACAACGCCAGCGGAATGGACGCCGAGATCTTGATTCAGCTCTCGGAGCGCCATCACCCCACACAGGGGTACGTGAATACGATTCGCGACGTGCTCCACCGCGAGTTTCCCGGATCGGCCGTGTATTTTCAGACCGCTGACATCGTTGGACAGGTCCTCAATTTCGGTCTGTCGGCCCCGATCGACGTGCAAATTCGCTATCCGGATCTCGACCGGGCGTACGTGGTCGCGCGGACGCTGCGCGACCGGTTCCAAGAAGTGCCCGGCGCGGTCGACGTGACCGTGAAACAGGTCCTGGACTACCCGACGCTCTATCTCAACGTCGATCGCGAACGCGCGGCCGAGCTTGGTCTGTCGCAGCGCGATGTCGCCAACAGCATGCTCGTCTCGCTGTCCTCGAGCGTGTTGGTTGCGCCATCGTACTTCGTCAACCCGTCGAACCAAGTCAACTACCCGGTCGCGGTCGAGGTCCCTCTCCCGCGTCTGACATCGACGCAGGATGTCCTACGCACGCCGGTGACGTCCGGAGTCCGGCTCGACCAGCACGTGTCGCCTTGGGTCACGAACCCGACGCCCAAGGCGCCGGTCCAGACGTTGGACAACGTGGCGCGGATCAGCACCGTAGCGCAGCCGTCGGAGATCGATCACTACACCGTCGCCCGCGTGCTCGATGTCACGGCCAACGTCGAGGGCCGCGATCTGGGCTCGGTGGTGAGCGGCATCCAGAAGCGGGTCGATGCCCTCGGGAAGCTGCCGCCGGGGATGACGATCACCGTGCGTGGGCAGGGCGAGGTCATGCATGACGCGTTTGCCAGTCTCGGACTCGGCTTTGTCGTCGCGGTCCTCCTGGTCTTCAGCTTGATGGCCGTGCTGTTTCAATCCTGGACGGATCCGCTGATTATCATGGGAGCAGTACCCGGCGCTATCGCCGGCATTCTCTGGATGCTGGTACTGAGCCATACCACCATCAACATCGAGTCGCTCCTCGGGTCGATCATGGCGGTCGGCATCGCCGTGGCGAACTCGATCCTCGTCGTCAGCTTCGCCAATGATCAGCGAGTCGAACGCGGGATGTCGGCCGTCGAAGCGGCCATCGAGGCGGGGAAGGAGCGCCTGCGCCCGGTGCTCATGACGGCCGGCGCCATGCTGCTCGGCATGCTGCCGATGGCGATCGGCTCGGGAGAAGGCGGCGAGCAGAACGCGCCGCTCGGGCGCGCGGTGATCGGCGGTCTGTTGGTGGCGACTATTGTCACGTTGTGTGTCGTGCCGGTGCTTTACACCCTGTTGGCCCACGGCATGCCCGGGAAATATCTGGTCGAGCAACGATTCGAGGCCGAGGCACAAGGCCAGGAGTACCATCCGTGACCGACGCACCCGCCACGCGAAAGAGCTCTCGCGGCCTGTACCTGGCCGGTGCGCTCCTCGTGCTGCTTTCCGCCGGTCTCGTGGTCTTGCTCACGGCCGCGCGCCGGAGGTCTTTTGCCAAGGAGACCGAGACGCGCGTGGCGACGGTCAGCGCTGGACCGGTTGTCCGCGTCTCCTCCGTGGCGCAGGGTGGCGGCAATCGACAGATCACGCTGACCGGCGAGTCGCGCCCGTTCTACTCGGCCACGCTTTACTCGAAGGTGAGCGGATACCTGGTGCAGGTCGACGTCGATAAAGGCGACCGCGTGCGCAAGGGCCAGACACTGGCCGTCGTCGAGTCCCCCGAGACCGACGAGGCGTATACGTCGGCCGTCGCCGATGCCAAGAACAAGCGCGCCATCGCGGACCGCGACGCGCAACTGATCTCATCGAAGCTGATCGCGCCTGAAGAGGCCGAGACGGCGGAGACGGACGCGCAACAGGCTGAGGCGCACCAGCGGGCGCTGGCGACGCTCAAGGGATACGAGATTCTGCGGGCGCCGTTCGATGGCGTGGTCACCGCGCGGTTCGCCGATCCCGGCGCGCTCATGCAGAACGCGCAGAACTCGCAGACGAGCTCCCTTCCCGTCGTCGCGGTTGGGACGATCGACTCGCTGCGCGTATTCATCTACGTCGATCAGCGGGACGCGCGGGACGTCCAGCGCGGCTCGCCGGTGACGCTCAGCGATCCGTCGAGGCCTGACATCCCGGTGCACGCGCACGTGACACGGTATACCGGCGAGCTCGATCCGGCGACGCGAACCCTGTTGGCCGAGATCGACATTTCGAACGGCAAGGGCGCGTTCGTGGCGGGGAGCATCATGCAGGCCATGCTCGAAGTGCACGCCGCGCCGTATCTGACCGTCAGCGCCGAGGCGGTGTTCGCCCGGGGCATCAAGAACTACGTCGCGGTGGTGACGCCCGACAACAAGGTGCAGTTCAAAGAGGTGCACGTGCTGGACAACGATGGCGAGACCGTACGGCTGGCGCCTGGAGATCTCAGTGCCGGTGACCGCGTGGCGCTCGATCTCGGCGACAGCGTGCCGGAAGGGCAGCAGATACAACCCCTGGGCGAGCCGTCGGCCGCCAAGCCCGCCGCATAGACGACTGCACATGCGCGCATTCCTGCTCGCGTGGCTCGTGAGCGCCACCCTGTCGGCGCAACAGCCGCAACCGCTCTTCCTGACCCTCGACAGCGCCGTGACGCTGGCTATCCGCGGCGCGACGCCGGTGCTCGAGGCCCGCGACGTGTCCCGTTTGGCGGGCACGCTCGTCCTCGAGCGCTATGCCCAGTTTCTGCCCGATCTCCAGGCCTCGGGAATCTTCGACCAGTACGTTGGCAACACGCTCTTGAGCGAGCGGGATATCCATCCGACGAACACGCGCTTCCGAGACCTGGGCTATCACGTTTCGACGACACTCAACGTCTTTAACGGGTTTGCCGACATCGCGGGTGTGAAAGGCGCGCTCGCCACGCGCAACGCGGCCGATCTCACCCTCGCCCGCGTCGTGCAGACGATCGCCCTCGATGTGACCCAGGCGTACCTCACCGTCATCCTCGACCAGCAGTTGGTGGATATTGCCCAGCAGAACCTGGCGACGTCGAATCTGCGCGTGCAGCAGCTGCAGGAATTGGTGCGCGTCGGGAAGCGGCCGCCCGCCGATCTGTATCGGCAACAGGCGCAGGCGGCGGCGGACCAATCGACGCTGTCCGATGCGCGGAACCGGGTCACGATCGACGAGGTCGGGCTCCTCGAACGCTTGCGAGTCAACCCGCACCAGCCGCTGCAACTCATCCAGCCGGCAGCCGACACGGCGCGCCTGGCGCCGCGGTACAACGACAGCGACTCGTTGGTACAGCAAGCCATCGCGCGGCGGGCCGACCTCCAGGCCGCGAACCAAACGGTCGTCGCCAATCAGCAAGACATTACCCGTGCGCGCTCGGGATACCTGCCACGCGTCGACGCCGGCGCCGGCGTGTTCAGCCTCGGCCGGTTTTTCGACTACGCGAACACGCCGACAGGATCGCTCATCACCACGCCGCAGACGCCACTCTGGGATCAGGTCGGGCGGCAGACCACTGGCGAGCTGTTCCTTGGTGTGAACTGGTACGTGTTCGACCAATTCCGTACCGCGCTCACCGTACAGCAGGCACGGGTGAGTTACGACGCCTCGCGGTACGCGGACGAAGATCTGCGCCTCAGCGTCGCCGGTGACGTCACGCGGGCGCTCGGCGACTACGGCACGGCGCTCGAACAGCTCGATGCGTCAGCCGCCGGGCTGACCGCGGCGCAGCAAGCCTTCGATCTGGTGAACGGTCGGTTCCAGGTTGGGTTCGCGAGTATCGTCGATGTGACGACCGCCCAGACGTTGCTCGTGCAGTCGCAATCGCTTCGCGCGCAGGCGGTCGTCAACCTGGAGCTGCGGAAGCGGGCCGTCGGGTATGCGCTCGGATTCAACCCGGCGGCCGCGCTCCCATAAGGAATAAGAGTAATGGGGACTTTTTTTTCACCACCCGACAGGGTGGTGAAAAAAAGTCCCCTATTACCCTCTACCTTTGGGCCGTTTGAATCTGGCTCAGACGCTGGTCGAGCATGGCAACGATGCCCTCGGGCAGCGGCGCGTAGTCGAGCGCCGGCGCTTCTTTCTCGCCGTCATGAATCGCCCACTTGACGAAATCGACGAGCTTCTTGCCTTTCGTCGCATCGGCGAACGTCTTCGGGATGAGCAGGTACGTGAACGACGAGATCGGATACGCATCCCCGCCCGGCGCATTCACGATCGACACGCGGAAATCTGTCGTCGAGGGCAGCTTCGCCGATGCGGCAGCGGCGGTCACCGCGGCGACCGATGGCTCGATGAACTTGCCCGAGGCGTTCTGCATTGACGCATACGGCAGCTTGTTCTGGCGAGCATACACCAGCTCGACGTAGCCAATAGCGTACGGCGTCTGCTTGACCTGGCCGGCGACACCCTCGTTGCCTTTGCCGCCGATACCAACAGGCCACTGAATTTCCTTGCCTTTGCCAGGCGCCTTGGCCCAATCGGCGCTCACCGCCGTCAAATAGTCGGTGAAGATATACGTTGTGCCGCTCCCGTCCGAGCGGTGCACGACGAGAATGTCGTTGCCCGGCAGCTTGACGCCCGGGTTGAGCGCGGCGATCGGCGCCGCATTCCACTTCACGATCGTGCCGAGGAAGATCTTCGCCAGGACATCGCCATTCAGCCGGAGCGCCTTGTCGATGCCGGGCAGGCTGTACGTGATGACGACGGCGCCGAGCACGGTCGGAACGTGAAGCACAGGCGTCTTGAGCTTCGCCTGCTCGTCATCGCTCATCGGCGCATCAGACGCGCCGAAATCGACCGTGCCCTCGGTCAGTTGGCGAATGCCGCCGCCGGAACCGATCGACTGATAGTTGATCTTGACGCCCGTTTTCTGCGCGTAGTCGGCGAACCATTTCGAGTAAATAGGATACGGGAACGTCGCTCCCGCTCCCGTCAAATCGGCACCTTGCGCGGCCGCTACGCTTGCGGCCGCCGCGAAGAGAACGCCGGCTAGACGAATCGACACATGTCTCTCCGTGAAAGAAGTGCCCGCAACTTAGGTGTGGCAGTCTCTCTCGCGGCGTAACGCGTCGGTCACGCCGACGGAAAGAATGCCGATACCGTCGTCCCGCGGCCCGGTTGGCTCTCGGCCTTCACGGATCCGCCATGTGCCTCAACGAGATGGCGGACGATGGCCAGTCCCAGGCCCGTGCCGCCTTCGTCCCGCGAGCGCGCGCGGTCCGCGCGATAGAAGCGCTCGAATATGCGCGGCAGGTGCTCGGCCGCGATCCCGATGCCCGTATCCTTGACGCCAACCCACACGCCGTTCTCTTCGGGATCGGTGAACACCGTCACGCGGCCGCTGAAGGTGTGGCGGATGGCGTTCTCCGCCAGGTTGCTCAATACTTGCCGAAGCGCCGTCGGATCCGCGTACGCCTCGCGAGCATTGTCATGAATCTCGACGTCGAGCGCGACGTTCTTCTCATCGGCAACACTTTTCGCTCGCGTCGTGGCATCAGCCGCCACCGACGCGACATCGACCATCTGCGGATTTGGCACCCATCCGCCCGATTCTATCCTGGACAAATCGAGCAGATCGTCGACGATGCGCTGCATCCGCCGCGTGTTGGTGAGTATCGTCTCCGCAAACTGCTTCCGTTGCGGCGCTGGCAACGTATCATCGAGCAGCGTCTCCGCAAATCCGCCGACCGACGTGAGAGGTGTCTTCAACTCGTGTGAGACGTTCGCGACAAAATCTCTCCGTATCGTCTCGAGCCGTCGTGTGGGTGTGAGATCGAGCAACGCCAATACGGCGCCTCCACGTGCCAGCGGTCGTGCAGACAACGACAAATTGCGCCCGTCGATGAACGTCTCGATCGACTCGGTCACTGTCCCAGAGAGCGCCGCAGCGACCGCCTCCCGCAGGACCCTTTCTCTTGGCAGCCTATCCAGCGTAAACGGCACCGGATCTCGCACACGAAGCAATCGCTTTCCGATCGCGTTGATGCGCACCACACGCTGCCGCGCATCGATAGCCATGACGCCTTCGTTGAGTGAATCCAGAAGGGCCGTGAGCAGCGATTCTTCTTCTTCGAGCGCCGAGAGCCGTCCAGAGAGTTGCTCAGCCAGCCGATGGATCGCGATGGCGAGATCGCCCACTTCGCCAGGGGCGCCGAGCGCGGGGCGTCGTGTGAGATCACCGGCGGCAAGCGCCCGTGCCACGTCGCGCAATTCGATAACTGGCCTCGTCACCGCCCGCGCGAAGAGAAACGCGATGGCCGCGGCAATGGAGAGGGCAAAGAACCCGATGATGTAGACGTCGTCGCGCGCTTCGCGAACAAGAGCTTGCGTCGTGGCGTCAGCGATGCGCGCGTTGAGGCGGTACTCGATAACGCCAACCACGCACGCCACTAGGACGCTGACGATAATCAGCGATCCTAGTAGCAGACGTTGAGTGAGCCGCAAAGGTAGCCGTTAAAGGCTATGCCGTGCGCGTGTGCCCCGCCTTGAGCCGGTACCCAAAGCCGCGAACAGTCTCGATGAGATCGCCGGCGGCACCGAGCTTGGTGCGCAGGCGTTGGATGTGCATGTCGACGGTGCGCGTTTGGATGTCCGGGGCGGCGTCCCACACGGTCTCGAGCAGATGACCCCGCGCCTGCACACGACCGCGACGTTCCGCCAGCGTCAACAGGAGCTTGAACTCCGTCGGCGTCAGGTCGATGTCGGTGCCTTCGACGCTCACGCGATGCGCCGCGCGGTCGATGTGAATCGGTCCGATGGCGAGGACATCGTTCGTCCCGCCGCCGGCCGCGCCAACCCGTCGCAGGATCGCGCCGACGCGCAGCACGAGCTCCTGTGGGCTGAACGGCTTCGTGAGGTAGTCATCCGCGCCGAGCGACAGTCCGCGAATACGATCCGGCTCATCCTTGCGGGCAGTGAGCATCAGAATCGCGACTTCGCGAGTGCCATCGTCACCGCGGAGCTGCTCCATCACGTCGAAGCCGGAGAGCCCGGGCAGCATGAGATCCAGCACCACGAGTGCCGGACGCTCTTGGCGGGCGAGTCCCAACGCGTCGTACCCGTTGGCCGCCGTGGAAACACGATATCCTGATTTCGCCAAGTGGTAGGCGACCAGTGCCACGATATCCGGCTCGTCATCGACGACCAGGACTCGTTCGCTGCTAGGCGGCGCGATCATACTCTCCGAACCGTTCGGTGACCTGTGGCGAAGCGCCCGTAACACATCGAGGAGCTTGTCGTTCTGGGGACCGAAAGGACAGTTGCAGGGCAGTCACAATCGTGTACCGGAGGAAAGCTTGCCCGCGCTGGCTCGACCGTCAACTGCGGCGCTAGGTTTTGTGATGGTGTCACTCCGCGCGTACGTCAACGGGGCCGCCGTTATAGTGCCGCCTGGTGGAACGGCGCTGGACGCTGTTCGCGCGGCTGATCCATCCGCGGCTGATGCGGTCGAGCGACAGGAACTGGTCATAACTGACAGCCGGGGGCTGCCCACCGATCCCAAGACCCCCGCGGTGATGGGGTCGATCTTTCGGCTCATTCCCGCCCGGCCGCGCTAACGTGGTCACACGGGACTGGCTTCGCCGACTGCCAAAAGCCGAGCTCCACTGTCATTTGGATGGCTCCCTGCGTCCATCAACGCTGTTGGCGCTCGCGCACGAACATGGCGTAGCGATGCCGGCCGGTGACGCCGAAGGCGTCAGGCGCTACATGCGGGTAGCGAACGCACACAACCTCGAGGAATATCTCGCCCGTTTTACCACGACTGTCGCGGTCCTCCAACACGCCTCATCGCTCGAGCGCGCCGCGTATGAGCTGGTCGAGGATGCGGCCCGCGATGGCGTGCGCTACATCGAAGTCCGAAACGCGCCGATCCTCAACACACGCGCCGGTCTCTCGCTCGTCGAGGTCGTCGAGGCGATGATCCGCGGTCTCCAGCGCGGCGAGCAAGTTCACGGTGTCATCGCGCGAGCGATCATTATCGCGCTCCGCCACATGCCGCCGTCGACCTCGATGGAGATCGCCGAGCTCGCGTCGGCATTTCGCGGCAACGGTGTCGTCGCGTTCGATCTCGCGGGCGCCGAGGCCGGGTACCCGGCGGCCGACCACGCGGCGGCGTTCCTCTATGCGCGAGAACGTGACTTGGCGTGCACCTGTCATGCGGGCGAGGGCGACGGTGCGCTCTCCGTACGCCAAGCCGTCCATCGTTGCGGCGCGCACCGGATAGGCCATGCCACTCGACTGATCGAGGATCCGTCGCTGACGGAGTTCGTGAACGACCGCCGCATCCCGCTCGAGATCTGTCTCACGAGCAATGTCCAGACTCGCGTGGCCAGCACGTACGCCGAGCATCCGCTGCGGCGCTACGTCGACCTGGGGATGAGCGTCGTGCTGAACACGGACAATCGCTTGATGAGCGATACGACCCTCACCGACGAGTATGAGCACGCGGCGACGGAGGTCGGACTCACGTCCGACGAGCTGTGCACGATCGCGCTCAACGGGTTCGAGTCTGCCTTCCTCCCGTGGGCTGAGCGCCAGGCGCTCGTCGCGCGTATGCGCGCCGAGATTGCCATACTGTGACCGACGCCATCACACGCGCCGCCGCGGCAATACGCTCCTGTTGTGACGCGACCGCCCCATCGATCGGCATCGTCCTCGGCTCCGGACTCGGCGGCCTCGTCTCGCACATTGAGCACGCCAAGCGTGTTGCATTCTCCGAGTTGCCGGGCCTCCCGGTGCCCGCAACGCCCGGTCATGCGGGCGCATTCGTGTACGGCATGCTCTGCGACCGCGAAATCGTCGCGGTCGCGGGCCGGCTGCATCTCTACGAAGGCGTCGACCCCGAGGCGGTCGGCATTCCCATTCGCATTCTCGCCGCCCTCGGCGTCCGCGTGCTGATACTGTCAAACGCGGCTGGAGGCATCCGTCCCGATCTCACTCCAGGCACGCTGATGTTGTTGTCCGACCATCTAGACCTAACGGGGCGCCCCCCATTGTTCGGCCGGTCCGCGCCGAGATATGACGTGGCGCTGGCAGGAGCCATGCACGGTGCCGCGTCAGCGGCCCGTGTAGAACTAAAAGAGGGGGTATACGCTGCGATGCTGGGCCCTTCATACGAAACCGCCGCCGAGATCCGTATGCTCGCCATACTCGGCGCCGACGCCGTCGGAATGTCGACGGTCCCGGAAGCGATAGTCGCCGCGTCGCTGGGCCTCCGCGTAGCCGCAATCAGCTGCATCACGAACCACGCCACGGGCACGAGCGCCGAAACGCTCAGTCACGCCGAGGTACTGGCGGTGACGTCCCGTGTGGCGCCACAGTTCGAGCGTGTTATTCGCCGCTTCGTAGCCCGGATATGAGCTCGTGGACGAAGTCGCCGGCCCTTTCGACCGCCGTATCGAGCGACTCCCCGAGCGCCAGGTTCGCGGCGATGCCCGCCGAGAGCCGACACCCGGTGCCGTGCGTCTTCACCCGGACGCGCGTTCTCCGAAACTGCCGGACGCCATTCTCGTCGCACAGGACATCGACCACGTCGTCGCCGTCGAGATGCCCCCCTTTGACGAGCACAGCCCGCGCCCCTCGCGCAACGAGCTCGCGCGCCATCGCCTCGGCGTCCCGCACCGGGGAGCCGAGAAGAGCCGCGGCCTCGCCGAGATTCGGCGTCACGAGATCGGCCAGCGGCACCAGGCATTTGAGGATGAGGGGGGTGAGGTCGCCGTGGGCCAACGCATGCCCCGTCCCCGCCACGGTCACCGGATCGAGCACATACGGCCGCAGCCGCCGCTCGGCGATGGCCTCCGCCACCGTCGCGACGATCGCCGGATTCGCCAGCATTCCGCTCTTCACCGCGTCCACGTGATCGATGGCATCGATCTGCGCCCGAACGAGCACGGGATCAACCGCCGACCAGGCGATGACACCTCCGTCGTTCTGCGCCGTAATAGCGGTAATGGCCGTCGCCCCGCGCACCCCGAATCGGGCGAACGTTGCGAGGTCTGCCTGAATGCCCGCCCCCGCGCTAGAATCCGATCCGGCGATAGTCAGAACTAGTGATTGCATAACGCATTGAAAATACTAAGCTTAGCGCGCGATATGCGCCGCCGGAAGGCGCGCGAGCGATCCGGCCTGTTTGTGGCCGAGGGCGTACGAGCTGTCGAGGAGCTCCTCCGGTCGCCGATCCGGGTCCGCGGCGCGCTCGTGTCCCCATCGCTCGAGCGGGCGCCAAAGGGGCCCGCGTTGCGCGCCGCGCTGGTCGAGCGCGGCGTCGAAGTGGCCGAAGTCGACGAGCGCGAGTTCGCCAGCGCGGCCGAGACAGATTCGCCGCAGGGCGTTCTCGCCGTCGCCGATATCCCGGAGCGGTCGCTCGATGACACGACGCTCGCGCGCATTTTGGTGCTCGACGGCATACAAGATCCAGGGAACGTCGGGACAATCGTGCGCACCGCGGCCGCACTCGGCGTAGGCGCCACGGTCGCGCTTCCCGGAACCGTTGACCTCTGGAACGCGAAGGTCGTCCGTAGCGCAATGGGCGCCCTGTTCACACATCACGCGCTCGCGGTGAGCTGGGAGGTCCTCGAGGCATACCTGACTCGCCACGATGTGCCACTCTGGTCCGCCGACGCTGGCGGTACCCCTGTATCGGCCGCCCCGGATCGCCTTGCCCTCGCGGTCGGAAATGAGGGTGCGGGGGTGAGCGATGGTGTACGCGAGCGAAGCGAGCGTTTGATTTCCATTCCCATTGAGAGAGTCGATTCACTCAATGTCGCCGTCGCCACGGGAATTCTCTTGTACTCTTTGCGATGATCCCTCCCGCACTGCTGCTGACGTTCGCCTTCCTGACCGGCGCCGCGGTCGGCTCGTTCTTGAACGTGTGCATATCGCGCTGGCCACTCAACCTGTCCGTCGTGCGCCCGCGCTCCCGCTGCCCTCGTTGCGAGCGCGCGATCACGTGGTACGAGAACGTGCCGATCGTGAGCTGGCTCGCGCTGCGCGGCAAGTGCCGGGGATGCCGGCTGCCGATCTCGATCCAATACCCGGCCGTGGAGCTCGGGATCGCGCTCCTGTGGGTCGCGGCCTTCGCGGCGTTTTCGTCCGACTGGTTCCTCGCGCTCCGCGTCGCGGTATTCACGACGGTGCTGGTCGGCATCGCGGTAACGGACCTCAAGCACTACCTGATCCCCGACGGCTTCACGGTCTTCGGTCTCCTGTGGCTGTTCACGACCTCGCTCGCGGCCGCGATGATGGGCGACGCGGGCATGTTCGCGTCGCCCTACGATTCGCTGATCGGTGCCTGCGTCGGTGCCGGCGCGATCTCTATTATTGGATGGTTGGGGGAAGTGGCGTTGGGGAAAGAGGCGATGGGATTTGGCGATGTCACGCTCATGGCGGTCGTCGGCGCCGCGCTGGGACCGCCGCGCACACTACTCACGATTTTCGTTGGCGCCGCGGTCGGCGCGCTGGTCTTCGTCGTGTTCGTGGCGCCGATCGTCTGGCTGCGACGGCGCCGCGCGGGCGGCGGTCCCGCGGAATTGCCGCTCGTGCCGTTCGGCGTTTTCCTTGCGCCGGCTGCGCTCTTCACTTTGCTTAAAGGTGATGCCGCTATTGCGTGGTATCTGTCGCGCCTCGGGCTCCGCTAATTGATTAACGCCGCTCCGCGGCGCGTCGATGCACCGCTACGCGCTGCTCGACTGGTCGGTTCTCCTCCGGGGGGCCAACCCCAACTACGCCCCCCGGACCCCCCAAGGCCTTAGATTCACGTGATCAATACCATTCTTGACCGCTTCACGCGCGACCTCACGGCCGACGCTCGCGCGGGACGGCTGGAGCCGATCCGCTGCCGGGCGGCCGAGACGTCGCGGCTGATCGACATTCTGCTGCGATACGAGAAGAACAATGCGGCGCTGGTGGGTCCCGCCGGCGTCGGCAAGACCGCCATCGTCGAAGGCTTGGTCGAGCGCATCGCCGCCGGCGACGTCCCGGTCTCGCTGCGCGGCGTCCGCGTGCTCGCGCTCGATCACGTGGCGCTCCTCGGCGGCACGATGTACCGCGGCCAATACGAGGAGCGCGTCAATGCCATCGTCGATGGCGTGACCGCGGCCGGTGACGTGATTCTGTTCGTCGATGAGCTGCACAATCTCATTGGCCAGGGCACGGCGATGGGCGCGGCGATGGATGCCGGCAACATGCTCAAGCCCGCGCTCGTACGCGGAGCGTTCCGCGTCATCGGCGCGACGACGATCACCGAGTACACGCGGTGGATCTGCGGGGATCCAGCGCTCGAACGCCGGTTCCAGAAGATCGACGTGCGCGAGCTGAATACCGAGGAGACGCTCGATATTCTCCGGGCGCGGGTCGACCGGTTGGAACGCCACCACAACGTCGTGATCGCGGACGACGCCGTGCTCGCGGCCGTCCAGCTCACGGATCAGTACATCATCGATAGACCACGCCCCGACCGGGCTATCGATGCGCTCGACGAGGCCTGTGCTCACGCGCACGCCGTCGCCGAGTATTCACCGGCGACGCTCGCGATGATCGAACGCAAGCGGTCGACGCCCGCTTCCGAGCCCGCGCCCGCACCAAATAGAGAAGGTCTGGACTTGCTGGATCGCCTAGGCGCAGAGTTGGAGTATGTCTTTGGCGGAACAAACGCCGAGGCCTCCGAAGTGACGCGGTCAGCCAGTCGCGCCGCGGGCGCACCGCCGAGACCCACCCCCGAGCTCAACGCCGAGCTGAGACTGCGCCTCGCCGAAGATGGCATTGTCGTGCGAGGCGTCGATATTGCCCGAGCCGTGGCGGTAGCGACCAATCAACGCGTCGTGTGGCCCGCATGATCACGCGCGTCTTGATCGCCGTTGTCGTCCTGGCCGTCGCCGCCGTGACCTGGCGAGCCGCCGCGCACGCGCACGAGGCCGCGGGACACTCCGATCTCACCGCGCGAGTTGCCGCCACGGTCCCAAAAGTGGAGCGCGCCGTCGGCCTCCCGTTCAAAAGCCCGCCGAAAGTCGAGGTGCGCTCAAAGGACCAGGTGCGAGCCTTTCTCGAGCGGCAATTCGAAGACCCGCGCCAGGCCCGCGAGCTCGCGGGCACGGCCGCCGCGTTCAAGCTCCTGGGGCTGATTCCCGACTCCCTCGACCTCCGCAAGGAGTCCGAGAACCTGCTGACCGAGCAGATCGCGGGATTCTACGACCCGAAGACGAAGGTCCTGTACGTGATCGAGGGCGAGACCGACGACATGCTCGATCAAGTCGTGCCGCACGAGCTGGTTCACGCGCTGCAGGACCAGTACGTGAACCTCGACTCGATCGAGAACGCCGAGGGCGATGACGACCGGTTGCTGGCCGCCCAAGCAGTCTTCGAGGGACAGGCCGTCTACGAGCAGCTCATCATGACCGGTGGTCCAGGGATCGTCGCGCGGCTCGATGATATGTGGGACAAGCTGCGCGAGACGATACGCGACAACCGCTCCACCATGCCGGAGTTCGCGAAAGCGCCGCCGATCATTCAGGAAGTCACGATCTTCCCATACTTGAGTGGCCTCGAGTTCATCAAGCGGTACGAGGATCACTTTCCCAAGAAAGTGCCCTACGCGGACCTCCCGACATCGACGCAGCAGGTCCTGAGCGAGACCGCCTTTTTCGGGCAGCCCCGGGCGACGCCCTTGCGGGTCACATTGCCCAAGCCCTCCGCGGGCACCGTGCGCTACGAGAACACCCTCGGCGAGTTCCAGACTCGCGTCTATCTCAACGAGCAGCTGAACGACCAAAACGCCGCGGTGCGCGGCGCGGCCGGCTGGGCGGGCGACCGCTATCAGGTGCTCGATGTGCCGGGCGGCACGGCCATGATTTGGGTGTCCATCTGGGACAACCCTGTCGACGCCGCGCAGTTCGTCGATTTGCTGTCCCAGACAGCAACTGCCCGGTTTGGTGCGGCGAAGTCGCACGGGACATGGACACGCGGCACGAGGACGGTGACCATCACTCCGGTCGAGATCCACGGTCGTCCCGGCGCGCTCTATCTCGATACGCCGCGCCCGATCGGGCACGCATTGGTCGACACGACGGCGCTCTCCGCGGTGCCCGAGAAATGACGCAGCTCAAGCCGCTCTATATCGCCGCGACCTTCACGTTCGCCAATGGCGAAGTCGTCGAAGACATCGCGCTCGCCAGCTTCGACACCCCGCCAGAACCCCAGTCGGGCATCGCGGCGGGAAAAAGCATCAACAAACCGATCTCGCTGATTAAGCCGATCGACGAGTCGTCCGAGAAACTGAGCGCGGCGATGAAGCAAGGGCAGCGACTCCGCACCGTCGTGATCACGGCGGATCGCTTGCAGTATACGTTGACCGGGGTTTTCGTCCGCGAGATCGCCCAACGCCCGGGCCGGATGGAAGAAGTCGCCATCGAGTGTGAGCTGATCAAGCAGCAGCATCTCCTCGGCGTCCCGACGCGAGTGCTGAAGCCGTTCTAGAGCCCAGCCAGTCCAAGCAGGTGTGTGAGCCCGAACAGGGCAACGGCAATCAGGCCACCGAGCACGTAGCCGGTGCGAACAATCAGCCGCAGCTCGCGATCAATGACGCCACGGATGAGTTGTTCGAGGCGATCCTGATCGAAGTTGAGCACTTTGCGCTCGACCATTTCCTGGACGTGTAGCCGCTCCACCACGGCGGGAATCTGCGACTCGATCCAATTCCAGATCGCCGGCGACATGATCCGCGCAAACCTCGCCGGCGCATCCGCCGGCAACCATCGTCCGAGCTTCCCAATCGGCCGCTCCAGTATCCTGTTCACGGCCTGCTGAGCCGCATCGTGGATGATATCGGACGCCCGCGGTGACGCCGCGGCGCGCACGACCCACTCCGCGATCATTTCGTCATCGACGAGGCCGAGGAGCTCCCCCCACGTCCGAGCCTGCACGCGCTCCAAGAGCCGCGTCACCCCGTCCACGAGAAACCGCCGGGTCCCCTCGGCACGCAACACCCGCAGCAGGTAATCGCCAACCGCGCGTTCCAAGGCCGCGGCGCGCTCGCTGCCTGCACCCCCAACGACGGCGGCCGCGGGTTGGTGTAGAAACCGCGTGATGGCCTCCTCGACCGATCGCGCGATCTCATCCCGCACCGTCGGATCATCGAGCAGCGTGGCCAACTGCTCGACGCCATCGCGCTCGATGGAATCCATGACTTTATCGAACGTGCGCTCCGTGACGATGAGCCGCGCGATGACCCGTTCGTAGAACTGCAGGTCACCCACGAACCGCTGAAAAAGCTCGTGCAGCGCGGACCGAATGCGCTCCCGCGCGGCCGGATGCTGCAGCATGGTACCCACGCCCGACACAGCCATCGGGAGATACGCGGCGACCGCTCCTTCGACCGTGCGGACGACCGCCGCGGGAACGCGTTCCATCACGGGCGCGTCCGATGCGAGCAGCGTCCCCAGATGCTGCGCCAGCTGCCCGCGCACGAGCGTTTCGAGATCCGACGACGCCGCGAACTCCTCGGCCCACACCGCCGTGCGCTCCGCGAGCTCGGCGCGTCGCTCGTCGGTCAACACCTGACTGACCGGCCGCTGGTCCAACTCGGCCCGCGCCCGTTCTATAAAACGCCGCGCCTGGTCGGCGAACGCGGGACTCCCGACATGGCCGGCGATTCGGTCAGCGATCGCGTCCGCCGCCTCGCTGAGCGCCTCTTCGACATGCGGCCGGGACGATTCCGAGAGCATGTCGCGCAGTGGCCCGCGCTCGGTCTCCAGCAAATCGTTGAGGAACGCCGTCAGCCGCTCATCGAGTGCGTCCTTCAATCCCGACCGCTTGATCTCTTCGAGGAGATCGTGCGGGGTCAGCAACCGTTCGCCGACGGTCTTGCCGACGCTTTTCGCCAGGCGCACCTGATTCTTGGGGATCGCGCCCTGAAACCCCAGAATCTTTCGTCGCGGCCGGAAGAGCATCCAGACCGCGACGGTGTCCGAGAACCCGCCCGCGATAGTCCCGATCGCGACCTGGACCGCGAACTGCAGCCAGGCATTCTGCGCCACTAGAGGGCCGGCGTCGTCGCCTGCACGCGTGTCCCATCGGCCGCCGTGATCTCTGGCACGCGCTGCGCTTGCTTGTCAGCCAGCACCGGGCTCGCGACCGGGAGCAGCGTGAGGCGCAGCACCTCGTCCATGCTGGAGACGAACGTGAAGGTCATGTTGCTGCGCACTTCCGGCGGCACGTCTCGCAGATCCTTCTCGTTCCCCTTCGGCAGAATGACCTCGCGGAGCCCGGCGCGATATGCCGCGAGCACCTTTTCCTTCACGCCGCCGATCTCGAGGGCTTTTCCACGCAACGTCACTTCTCCAGTCATGGCCAAATCGCGCCGGACGGCCCGCCGGCTCAACACGCTGGCGATGGCCAGGGTCACCGCGAGACCCGCGCTCGGCCCGTCTTTCGGAATCGCTCCGGCAGGGAAGTGAATATGCAAATCCGTCTCTTTGAACTCTTTGTCCTCGACCCCGAGCGCAGCGGCCCTCGATCTCACGTACGAGTATGCCGCGTCCACGGATTCACGCATGACATCGCCGAGCTGCCCGGTGACCGTCAGCCGGCCAGTTCCAGGCATGCGCAGCGCCTCGATCGACATGAGGTCGCCCCCCGTCGAGGTCCACGCCAGGCCCGTGACCGCCCCGATTTCCGGCTCCTTCTCCGCCTCCTCGGCCGCATATCTCGGCACGCCGAGGATCTCCTCGACCTTGGCGACGTCAATGACCCACGCGCCTTCTTCGCCCTCGGCCTTTCTCCTCGCTCTCCGCCTCATGATGGCGGCGAGATTGCGTTCAAAATTCCGGAGCCCGGCCTCCCGCGAATATCGATTCGAAATAAATCCGAGTACTTCATCCGTAAACTGGAGGTCTTGCGCCGTAATGCCGTGCTCCTCGAGGAGCCGCGGCATCATATACCGCCACGCGATTTCGACCTTCTCTTCGATGGTATATCCCGCGATCCGAATGACCTCCATGCGGTCTCGGAGAGGTGCCGGAATATCGAACAGGTTGTTCGCCGTGCAGATGAAGAGACACGTCGAGAGATCGAACGGCAGATTGAGATAGTGATCGACGAACGCATTGTTCTGCGCCGGGTCCAGCACTTCCAGCATGGCCGCCGTCGGATCCCCAGACGGCCCACCACTGGTCATCTTGTCGATCTCGTCGATCATGAGGACGGGATCGCGCACCTGCACCCGTCTCAGCGCTTGGAGCAGCAGCCCAGGCATCGACCCCACGTACGTCCGTCGGTGCCCGCGTATCTCGGCCTCGTCCCGGACACCGCCGACCGATATGCGATAGAACTCACGCCCGATGGCAGCCGCAATCGCCTCACCCAGCGAGGTCTTCCCCGTTCCCGGCGGTCCAACGAAGCAAAGAATCGGCCCGTGCGGATCGCCACCGCGCAGCTTTCGCACGGCGAGATATTCGATGATGCGCTCTTTGGCTTCATTCAGCCCATAGTGCCGCCCATCGAGCGCCGTCTCCACCTTGGTCAGCGCGATCTCTTCGTCGCCGGATCGCTTATGCCAAGGCAGCCCCAAAATCCAATCGAGGTACGTGCGAATGACCTGATATTCGCTCGACGCGGGCGAGAGCATGCGCATCCGCTCCGTCTCTCGTCTCGCCTCCTGCCCAACCTTCTCCGGCAGCTGCGCCTCATCGATCCGGCGCAGCATATCGACCGTGTCCTTCTCGGCCGGATCCGCCTCGCCGAGCTCCGCTTGAATAGCGCGGAGCTGCTGGCGGAGATAGAACTCGCGCTGGTGTTGCTCGATTTTGATTTCGGTCTGCCGCTTCACGTCCTCCATGACGCGGGCCCGGGCGACCTCTCGCTCCAACCGAGTCAGGATAAATCGCAACCGTTGCCCGACATCGAGGCGTTGGAGAACCTCGTCCTTATCCGAGATCCGAAAGTTCATGTTCGTCGATGCGAGATCGGCGAACCGCCCGGGATCCGAGACGTTCATCTTCAAGATGGCCGGCACTTCGTCGGGGATACGATCGACGAGGTCGGCGAGCGTCTCGGCGGCCGAGACGATGCGCGTGACGAGCTCGTCGAGCTCGCGCGGATCGGCGGGAATCTCCCGAGCGGGCTTGATGGCGGCGACGACGAACGGCTCGAGCTGTCGGATCTCCTCGACGACGATGCGGCGCAACCCCTGGAGCGTGATTTGCACCGTGTCGCCGGGCAGGTTGATGCGCTCGTGCACGCGCGCCGCGACACCGACGCGCCCGATGAACTGGTTCGACTCGATCGGCTCATCGTGCTCGCCGCTGGCGACCACGAGCGCGACGATGAGTCCCGGCTCCTCGTTCGCGCGCAGCAACGCGAGATTTTCGGGGGCGCCCATCTGCACGGCGATCGTACCCAACGGGTAGACGATCGTCGATCGGAGCGCCATCAACGGCAAGGTCGGCGGGAGCTCCGACTTGAGGATCTCTTCTTTGCGCTGGGCTCTGGCCATCATTGTCTCAAATCCTAACGGCGAATACGTTTAACGGCTATGTTCGATGAGCTGAGCGAGAAACTCGAGGCCACTTTTGCCAAGCTCCGGGGCAAGGGCGTCCTCACCGAAGCCGACATCAAAGATGGGATGCGCGAGGTCCGGCGCGTCCTGCTCGAGGCCGACGTCAACTTCGCGCTCACACGGGAGTTTCTGGAGCGGGTCGAGAAGAAGGCTACGGGCGTCACGGCCCTCAAAACGGTCTCCCCGGCCCAGCAACTCGTCAAGATAGTCCATGAAGAACTGACGACTATGCTGGGAGAACGGCGCGAGGGCCTCCGGCTTTCGTCCGTTCCGCCTACCATCGTCCTCATGGTCGGTCTGCAAGGCTCTGGCAAAACTACGACCGCCGCCAAGCTCGCGCGCAAGCTCAAGGCGGAGGGCCGCGCTACCCGTCTGGTCGCCGCCGACGTGTACCGCCCCGCCGCGATCGATCAGTTGGAGACATTGGGCAAGCAACTCGATGTTCCCGTCCACGCTGATCGGACGACGCGCGACGTCGTGAAGATCGCCAAGCACGGGATCGAGGAGGCCAAGAAAGCGCGCGATAAGGTCGTCATCGTCGATACCGCGGGCCGCCTGCAGATCGACGCCGACATGATGGATGAGCTGAAAAAGCTGAAGGACGCTGTGCGCCCGGACGAAATTCTGCTCGTCGCCGACGGCATGACCGGTCAGGATGCGGTCCGCATCGCCCAGGGATTCGACGGCGCGCTCGGCGTCACCGGCATTGTGCTCACCAAGATGGACGGCGACGCCCGCGGTGGCGCCGCGCTCTCCATCTACGGCGTCGTCAAGAAGCCGATCAAGTACATCGGCGTCGGCGAAAAGTCCGACGCGCTCGAGGACTTTTATCCCGAGCGTATGGCCAGTCGCATCCTCCAGATGGGGGACGTGCTGACGCTGGTCGAGAAGGCGCAAGAAGCGTTTGATGAGGCCGAGGCGAAGAAGCTGGAGAAGAAGGTCCGGAAAGAAGGCATGGATCTCCAGGACTTCCTGACCGCCATGCGCCAGATCCAAAAGCTCGGGCCCTTGGAGGGCATCCTCAAGATGCTGCCGGGGGTCAACACCAAGATGCTGCGCCAGGCGAACGTCGACCCGAAGCGCATGAAGCACCTCGAGGCCATCGTTCTTTCCATGACCGCCGAGGAGCGCCGCAATCCCACCATCTTGAATGGCTCCCGCCGGGCACGCGTCGCAAAGGGTGCAGGGCGGCCTATCACCGAGGTCAACCGACTCCTGGAGCAGTTCCGGGATATGCAGAAAATGATGAAAAAGGTCGGGCAAATGGGTGGCGGCCGCATCCCGCCCGGCATGTTCGGCATGCACTAGAAGGGCTGCCGAGCTGGCGCTCGGCGCCCGATTGTTTGAGCTCCGGGCCTCCGGCCCGGAGATGTCCCCGAGTGCCACTGCGTCGTTCGCTCCTCCGGGCGCCCACTGTCGGCCGCCGGTGAGCACTCGGCCAGTACGCGTCCGGATCCAGCCGTGGTGCGCTCGACGGCGGCCCAGATGTCCGGTCCGCACTATCTGCATGGATGGAGTCGGTATTCGCGGTGGCCCGGCTGAGCGACACAGTAGAGCGCCTCTTCGGCCCCTCACCCAGAGACCGCAAGGCGCGAAGCGCCGAGCGGCTTTAAGTTTGTAGGTCTGTCCGACCGGGTGCGCCACGGATCCGCCGTGGTCGCGAGGAGCCCGGGATTTTCATGAGCACAGGAGCTCTAGCATGGTTCGCATTCGTCTCCGCCGGATCGGGCGGAAAAACGCCCCGGTCTACCGTATCGTGATCGCCGACAGCCAAAGCCCACGCGATGGCCGCTTCATCGAGATCATCGGCCAATACGCCCCACGCCAGGAAAATTCGCTGCAGGTCGATGCCGCCCGCGCGAATCACTGGCTGGACGTCGGCGCCCAGCCGAGCGACACCGTGCGTTCGTTGCTCCGCCGCGCCGGGGTGCTCAAGGCGCGTCACGAAGTCCGACTCGGTAAAACGCGGCAGGCCTCGGCCGTGCCGCTGTCCGAGGGGTAATGTCGCCCCAGCCCGAGCATGTAGTCGTCGGGCGAGTCCGCAAAGCACACGGAGTCCGTGGCGAGGTCGTCGTCGAAGCCCTGACCGACGACCCCGCCACTGTGTTCGCCACCGGCCGCCGCCTGCTGACCGAATCCCACGGCGAGCTGCACATCCGCCGCTCGACGCCATTCAAGGGCGGATGGATTCTCCGCCTGACCGAGATCACGACGCGCAGCGAAGCAGAGCTCTGGCGCGACCGCTATGTGCTCGCGCCGACGTCCGAGCTCAAACCGCTGGCCGAGGACGAGATCTACTATCACGATCTCGTCGGCCTCCGCGTGCAACTCGTGGGCGGCGAACCGGTCGGTCGCGTCGAAGCGCTCTTCGAGGTCCCGCAGGGCCTCATGCTCGACGTGCGCACGGAGCGCGGCACCGTGATGGTGCCGTATCGCCCGGAGGTCGTCACGTCCGTCGACGTCGCGCAGGGGACGATCGTGATCGACCCGCCGGCGGGATTGCTCGACTGATGCTCACCATCACCGTCGTGACGATCTTCCCGGAGTTCTTCACGACCCCGCTCGCCCTGAGCATCCCGTCGCGTGCCGCTGCCGCGGGCGGCGTCGCGTATCGCATCATCGATCTGCGCGACTACACGCACGATCGCCACCGCAGTGTCGACGACTATGCCTATGGCGGCGGCGCGGGGATGGTGATGCGCCCCGAGCCTTTCTTCGAAGCGGTGGATGCGCTCCACTCCCAACCGCCCATTGTGCTGCTGTCCGCGCGTGGCTCGCCGTTCACGCAGTCGGACGCCGCCCGCTACGCAAGCGGCTCCGAGCTGACGCTTCTGTGCGGCCACTACAAGGACGTCGACCAGCGCGTCGCCGACCACCTCGCGACGGAAGAACGCTCGCTCGGCGATTTCGTGTTGAGCGGCGGCGAGCCGGCCGCGCTCGTCGTGATCGACGCCACCGTACGCCTGCTCCCGGGCGCGATGTCCGACCCCGAGAGCGCCCGCACGGACTCCCATTACAACGGTCCAATGATCAGCGCCCCGAGCTACACCCGTCCGCCCGAGTATCGCGGCTTCAAGGTGCCGGACGTGCTGCTTTCGGGAGACCACCGACGAATCGCCGAGTGGCGCGCCGCCCAGAGTGCGCGCCTAACCCGCGAGCGCAGTTAGGGGGTCCGGGGGACGTAGTTGGGGTTTGTCCCCCGGAGGAGAACCGATGGCATTTGCCCGCTCTCCGGGCAAATGCGAACCCCGAGCAGCGAAGCGCGAGGGGTTCTGGCGTAACAGATCGTGAATAGCTAAGTTAGAGGTCTTATGCACGAATTCAGCGAAACTCAAAAGGAATGGCTGCGGCAAGATCTCCCGGCATTTCGCGCCGGCGATACTTTGCGCGTCAACGTCCGCGTACGTGAAGGCGATAAGGAGCGGTTGCAAGCGTTCGAGGGTGTCTGCATTGCGCGCCGTGGCAATGGTATCAGCGCCACGTTCACCGTGCGCAAGATCTCGAACGGCGTCGGTGTCGAGCGCATCTTCCCGCTGCACAGCCCCATGATCGCGGAGATCACGGTCGTTCGCCGCGGTCGCGTCCGCCGCGCGAAGCTGTACTACCTGCGCCATCTCACCGGTAAGGCCACGCGCATCCGCGAGAAGAAGGTCAAGGTCGCGGTGCCAACGACGACCACCGCGGAGTAATCCGACAGCATGGGGCGGCGCTGGAGCCCCATTGAGCGCGAACTGCGGCAGGAGTACGGGCCGTTGCTCGCGGGAGTCGACGAGGTTGGACGGGGCCCTCTCGCGGGTCCCGTTGTCGCTTGTGCCGCAGTGATGCCCGCTGACAAGGCCGCCATTCGCGGCGTCAACGACTCGAAGCAGCTCACGCGCGCCGACCGCGAGCGCTTCGCGGGCCGCATTCGCGACCAGGCCGTCGGTCTCGCCCTCGGTGCCGCGTCCGTCCGCGAGATCGAGCGCGTGAATATCTACCACGCCACGGTGCTCGCGATGCGCCGCGCGCTGACCCGGCTCGCCGCCACCGGCGTCATACCGCACTACGTCGTCGTCGACGGCAAGCCTGTCCGCTCGCTCGGCATTCCCCATCGCGCGGTCGTCCATGGTGACGCGCGCTGTTACAGCGTTGCCTGCGCGTCGATCATCGCCAAGGTCACACGCGATTGCCTCATGCGTCGCCTCGCCGCGCGTCATCCGTGCTACGGCTGGGACCGAAACGTCGGATACGGCACGCGGTTCCATTGGTCCAGCCTCAAAGAGCACGGCCTCTCGCTGCATCACCGGCGGGCCTTCTGTGAGGATGATCAGCTCGAGCTGGAGCTCGTGCTCGACGACGCGTTCATCGAATGAGCACGATATTTCGCGATGATGTACTGAGCGGCCAAGTCGCCCTCATCACCGGTGGCGCGACGGGGATTGGCTTCGGGATCGCCGAGATATTGGTCGACCTCGGCGCCCACGTCGTACTCGCCAGCCGCAAACCGGACCGTCTCGGCGCGGCAATCGACCGTCTCGGCCCTAGCGCAACCGCCGAGCAGCTGGATGTCCGAGACGCGGATGCAGTGAAAGCCGTCGTGAGCCGCGTAGCGGCCACGCACGGCAAAATTGATCTCCTGGTCAACAACGCCGCTGGAAATTTCTACGCGCCGTCCGAGAGTCTGAGCCCGAACGCCTGGCGCTCGGTTGTCGAGATCGATCTCTTCGGCACGTTTTTCTGCTCGCAGGCCGTGGCGCCAATCATGCGAGCCGCCGGCGGCGGTCGCATCGTGAATATCTCCATGACGCTGCACTACCGCGGCTGGCCGCAGATGGCACATGCCACTGCTGCCAAGGCAGGAGTGGACGCCCTGACGCGCACGCTTGCCGTGGAATGGGCACCCGCGAAGATACGGGTGAACGCGATAGCGCCTGGCCCGGTCCCCACCGAGGGCGTGCGCAAAGCGTTCACACAGCCCGCTGGAGGGCCGGCCGTCGAGACCGTGATGGATGAGCACGCCCGCCGCAATATCCCCCTCGGCCGCTGGGGCACACCGGCCGATATCGGCAACATGGTCGCGTACTTGGCGTCACCGGCCGGCGATTGGATCACCGGCTCGATTCTTGTTGTTGATGGTGGCGAGTGGCTCTCGCGGCCAAGTTCGCCTTGAGAGGGGAACGAGACGCAGTCGAGTTCCTGTCCAACAGAACGTATCACAGTGAGAGGGCGAAGCCCTCGAACTGTGATGTGGGTCACAAAGTTACTTGGGTTGACACGCCGGTACATTTCTCGCATCAAAAAATAGAGAAATCTCACTCTGGGGGGAGTGCGCATATGGGAATGTCGTCCAAGAAGGTTGCCGCGATCGCTTTAGTCGTACCCGTTCTCGGTGCATGCGTGCATCCGGGACAGTACAAAAAGGACCTCGCCGAAACGCGGTCCGAGATCGCACAAGAGAAGAGCGAGCGCATGGCGGCCGACAGCGCGCTCAAGGGTGATATCGCGTCCGTCCAGAGCGACGTGACGAGTCTCCGTGGTGATCTGGCGAACCTGCGCCAGGAGTACGGTGCGAAGATCAGCGCCCTCGAATCCGGCATGCAGTTCGACATGCCCGTGAACTTCGCGTTCGACGACGCGACCGTTCGCGATCAGGACAAGGCCGCGCTCGACCGGTTCGCCGCGGTCGTGCAGAAGTACTACGGCGGCTCGAAGGTCACGATCGAAGGGTTCGCGGATCCGGCCGGCTCGCAGCATTACAACCTGGCGCTCTCGCAGCGTCGCGCCGACGCCGTTCGCGACTACCTGTCGTCCAAGGGCATTGATCTCTCGATCATCAAGACGGTCGGCTACGGCAAGACCCGTTTGGTGAACCCGGGTGCCCAGCGTGACGATTCGGGTGCCGAGGAAAACCGCCGCGTCACGTTCGTCATCGAGACGAAGGGGCAGGCGACGCCGGACACCAAGACCACCGCCAGCGTCAACTAAGGCTAGCGATCACTTCTTGCGCGGCGCGCCGCCCACTGGCGAGCGCTCCGTGCACGGTGCCTGACCGACCAGTACTGTCGGTCGCTTCACCGGCAAAGAACAGAGTCTTCTCTCGAGGCCGCGCGAATCGTTGCGCGGCCTCGATTCCATCCACCTCGCCATAGCTGTACGCGCCGCGCGCGTGCTGGTCGGTCGCCCAATCGTGCGACCAATGTCCGATCACTTGATCCTCTATCTCTCGCCTCGGCATATCCAGATGCCGCGCGAGGCTGTCCACCGCGCGATCCGCCACATCGGATCCGGCGAGTGCATCAGCCGGAGGCCCGCCGGTCCACCCGGTCAAGAGCGGCACCCACACCGGATGCGCGCTCCACCACACGGGAAACACGGCGGTCTTCCCAAAGAGAAACGACATCGCCGGCTCCCAGAATATCTCCTTGAACCGAAACACCACGCGCACGGCATGTCCACTCGCCAGCCCTGTGATCGGCTCGAGTCCAGGCTCGAACACAACGCTGCCCGCGAGCAGCACGCCGAGTGGCACGGTGCACACGACCGCGCGACCGGTGATCTCTCGTTCCCCCGCGCGCACGACGACATGCCCCTTCCGCCACGCGATGCGATCGACGGTCGTCGATAACCGAATGGAGTCACGCGGCAACCGGCTCGCGAGATACCGGGGTATCGCGTCATATCCGTTCACGAATCGAAACTGGCGATCCGAGTGGTCCGCGGCCGATGCGGCCTCACTCGCGGCGAGCCACCGTTCGCCGACACGCGTGGGTTCGGCGGCGTCGTACCCTTGGACATAACCTGTCGCCACCGCGCGCTCGTCGGCCGTCAGGTTGAGCGAGTCCAAGAACGCCGCGAACGTCCGGTCTGGCGTCCGATTGGCATCGAGCGAGTGCAACACCTTGCCGAGCCTCTCGAAGAACGAGCCGTCGCGATCAGAGACGTCCACCTGCTCGCCCACCATCTCCGCGAGCAGGAGTCCGGCAGCCGACGCGATTGCCAACGTCGGCTGCACCATCCCGTGCACGAACTCGGCGCCGAGCTCGATCGGCGCCTCGAATCCCGGCTCGTGATGCGTGTGCACGCGCCCGCCGATCCGGTCGCGCGCTTCCAGCACCTGCGTTTCGACGCCGGCGTCGGCGAGCATCGCGGCCGCCGCGAGCCCGGCCACGCCGGCGCCGATCACAATGACCATGCGCGAAAGTTACTTCCGCCGCTGCGCGCTCCCCACCAGACGCTCGAAGCTCCGGGCAACGTATGGGTTGGCGCCCAGGAACCCGAGCGCGACCGCTCCCGGCTCCCGGCCGTAGACCATTGGCGCGCCCGCCAGGTAGAAGCTCGTAGGGGCCACACGCGTCAGGAACGCTTCGGTACCCGGTCCGGTCGCGAAGAAGTTCGAGATGAGACCGAGTGCATCACCCGCCACCGTCGTCGGCTCGTCTTCTGCTTCTTCCTCCTCCGCGTCGGGAGCGAGTGACATCTCGTCTATGACCACGCTCACGGCGACTTCATGCTCGATCGGTTCGTGATGCTCGTGATGCTCGTGATGCTGGTGCTCGTCATGCCAGCCGTGCTCCTCAGGCGCGCTCGCCCACACCTCGGGCTCGGGTGCCGCTGGCGCCGGCTCGATGACCGGCTGCGCCGCAACCGGAGTCTCAGCATGCGGAACTTCGACGTCGACGGATCCGCCACACAGCGCGGCGGCAAACCCGTCCTCGTCATTGCCGCCGAGCAGGATGCCGATCGACAACCCCGCCTCGGGCGCGCCAGGAATCACCGCCCCGACGATCTCGTTGGCGACATCCTGGTCTGCCTTGCCACCCACGGCTCCCGCGCTCCCGCTGGCCGCGAGGCCGACGATCGCGCCGGCGTTGACGAGTGCGTCTCGGCACGTCACGCGCGCGTCGTTCTCCGTCTCATCGTCGCCGGCGCCGGACCGCCAACCCGCGCCAAGCGCTGCGATGCCCGAGCCGAGCTCGGCGCCGCGCGACAGGATGCCACCGTTGCCATTCTTGATGGCGAGCCCGGCCATCTGATGCTGCGACAAGATGGTGAACGTCGTTGTTGCCACATTGTAGAAGAGCGTGAACCCGAGGTCTCCGCCGGTGACCCGCGGCGGCCCGTACGCGGTCCACGCGCCGAGTCCGACTTTATAGAGCGCCCCATGCCCATGGAACGCCGCTGAGTGCAACAGCGTGAGATACAGCGACTCCAGGCCGTCGATCGTCCGACTGAACGCGATGTGCGATAGCATCGTCCGAAAGAGCGCTGCGTGCAGATCGGGATGCGACGCCACGATCTGCCCGAGCGCCGCCGCCAGTGCACTCCGGTACTCGCTCGTTCCAGCCGCATGCAGGCGTTGCATACGCGCCCACCCGATCGGCGCGGGATAGAACCACATGATGCGCCGCGAGAACTGCACGACGCCGCTCGGCGTGTTGAACTCGTACGACGGCCGCACCGACTCGCGCGATGCCGCCGCGGTCGTCGCGTCGCGCGCCGCTCGCACAGCCGTCAATACGTCGCGTTTCGCAGGGGCGGGTAAAGTATCTTCTCGGACCAGCCGCTCGACTTCGGCCAACAAGCTCGACACCCGCTCCTGCGCGTGTTGCATGACGGCGTTCTCCATTGTGGGGGACGCCGACAAGAGTAACGATCAGGGATCGGTTACGCGGTCACGACGGGGTCACGCATCATCACGCGATTGACGAGCGTATCGAGGACGTCGGCTTCCAACGGTTTCGCGAACACGTACCCTTGCGCGAGGTCGCAGCCGAACGCGAGAAGCTCGTCGCGCTGTTGGACGGTCTCGACACCTTCCGCGACCGTGCGGAGATGTAACATGTCGCCGAGCGCGATGATCGTTCGCGCCAATGCGGCATCCGTTCCGCCACGGCCGACGCCGTCGATGAACGTCTTGTCGAGCTTCAAGATGTCGATCGGGAATCGTTGCAGATACGACAGCGACGAGTACCCCGTGCCGAAGTCGTCGATCGCCAGCCGGATGCCGATCGCTTTGAGCGCCCGCAACTTGCGGAGCGTCGACTCCGTGTCCTGCATGATCACGCTCTCCGTGATCTCCAGCACGAGACGCTCGGGCGCGAGACCGGAATCCTCGAGCGCGGCCATGACGTCGTCGGCCAGTCCCGGATGCTGCAGCTGGCGTCCCGAGATGTTCACACTAATCGACAGCGGCTCGGATCCGTCGGCGGACGGCACAAACCGCGCCCCACGCCGACACGCCTCGCGCAGCACCCATCGGCCGATCGGGACAATCAATCCCGACTCCTCGGCCAACCCGATGAATTCCAACGGCATCACCTGGCCGCGCTCGCTGTGATTCCACCGAATCAACGCCTCGACGCCAACGCAACGCGTCGTCGTCAGCTCGACGATCGGTTGATACACGAGCCGGAACTCCTCGCGCTCCACCGCCCGTCGTAAATCGGCCTCGAGCTCCAGCCGATCCAGCAGCGCCGCATGCATTTCGGGCGCAAACACGGCGTGCGATGCCCCGCCGCGTGCTTTGGCACGGTACATCGCGACGTCCGCATTTCTCAGGAGCTCATCCGCCCGTGACGCCGACCCTCCACGCGCGATCCCGATGCTCGCCGACGCAATCACATCTTTTCCGTCGAGCTGCACCGGCGCCCGCATCGCCGCCTCGACGCGCTCGACCACGGCCAATGCCTCCGCGTCGTCATGCACCGCTTCGAGCAGTATCGCGAACTCATCGCCACCGAGTCGCGCCACTGTATCGTGCCCGCGAGTCGCAGACATCAACCGTCCGGCCACGGCACATAACAACCGATCCCCGGCCGCGTGCCCCAGCCCGTCGTTGATGGCCTTGAAGTTGTCGAGGTCCAGAAAGAGAACGGCGACTCCTGATGCGTGACGTTCCGTTCGCGTGAGCGCATGCTCGACGCGATCACGGAACAGGGCCCGGTTCGCGAGCCCGGTGAGCGCGTCGTGGAAAGCTTGGTGCGTGAGCTGCGCTTCGAGGCGCTTGCGTTCCGACACGTCGCGGAAGGCGATCACCGCGCCGACGACCGCGCCGTTCTCGCGGATCGGCGTGCTCTCGTACGCGACGTAGAACGTCGTGCCATCCATGCGCCGGAAGGAGTCGTCGTCGACCCGGTGCACGTTTCCGTCGCGCAGCGCGGTCTCGATCGGGCAGTGGCCGCCGCTGTGCCGCGCGGTGCCATCGGTCGGATGCACGATGGGGTGGAGCGCTTGATCGAGCAGCGCCGGCGGCTCGTAGCCGAGCATGCGGGCCGCGGCGCGGTTGCAGAACATGGCGCGGCCGGCGAGGTCGAGCCCGACGATGCCTTCGCCGACCGAGTCGAGAATGAGCTCGTTGGCGCGCGCGAGGCGGGCGATGCGGGCCGCGGCGCGACGGCGCTTCGAGGCATCGATCAGCGTCGCGATGATGATGACGGCGAGTACGCTGACCGCGCCGATCACCAGCGCGGCTTCCGTCCGGAATCGCGCGACGGCGCCCGCGATGGCTTCGTCCTCATCGATCGCGCGCACGACCGCCCAGCCGGCGCCCGGCACGTGCGTCGTGGCGGCGACGATCCGGCCGCCGCGGATATCGGTGAAGCGGCCGGCGGTATCGATGCCGTGCGCCGCGAGAATCCAGAGGAGCGGCGCCTCGCTCCGGCGCACGGCGAGCCCGAACGGCTCCGACGGCGGATACGCCGAGGGGCTCAACACGCGATAGAGCATCGTGTCCGATGGATCACGGGCGATCAGCTTGGTGCGCGCGGTGGCCGTGCCGCCGGTCTCGCGCATCACATACGGAAAGAGCGCCGAGCCCGGGCTGATCGCGACGACCGTCGACCACGCGGTGCCGGCGACCGGCATGATGAGCGACAGGCGCGAATTCCCGGAGGGCAGCAGCTCCGGGCCGACAATGCGCTCGCGGCGCGCGTTCGGCATATCGGTCGCCGCGCGTCGCTCGGCGTCCGTCAACGTATCGGATCCGTCGGCGGCCGCGACCACGTGACCGATGTCATCGACGGCCCATACGGATTGATAGCTGTGGCGTCGCCGGAGGGTCGTGAGCGCCCACACGAGCGCGCTATGCGCGGCGGTCTTGGCGACCGCGCGATCCGGTGCCCGGACCGCGGCGCCTTCGAGCTCGGCGTACGCGGCGACATAACCCGACGCCTCGCGCGCGTCGATCCGGCGTTCGTCGAGCCACGCGTCGATGACCGACGACGTCAGCTCGGCGTTCGCCGTGAGTTGCTGCTGCCACTGCGCGAGGGCGAGGGCGCGAAGATGGGTGAAGCGGGCCCGCGCGGTGGCGTTGCCAGCGGCGAGTACCACCACGAATCCCACGGCGGCCAGGAAGGCCCAAAGGGGGCGGCGGGACGCGCGAGGGAAGAGGGCAGGAGCCAACGGAGCCGGAATGCGATCGAGCGCCATGCGTCCTGGTGGAGGGCTGTGCGCGTAACCTGTTGTCGTAAGACGATCTGGCGTCGACTGACGCCACGAGTCGTTACGAGCCCGAAGGCTTGGCGAACCTGTCGGAAGTGGCGGGGCTGGCCGCGGGGCCGGTCGCTGGGCCGTCCGTGCGTTGGATCCGCGGCATCGAGCCCGGGCCCAGCGGCTTTGCGACCGTCGACTCGCCTGACGACGATGGAGGAGTCGACACCGGTGTCGGCTGCGCGACGGGCGCCGAAGCCGTGTCTGGCGTATCCTCTGGTGAGGCAACGGTTTGTGTGTCTTCTTGCGCCTGCGTTGATGACGAGTCTGCCGCCGAGCCATGAGACGAAACGGCCGTCGTATCGGCGCCGGTGGCCGCCATGGTCCGTTTGGGTTTGGAACCCCCGCGACCCATGAGCATCACCGCGATCAGCAGGACAGCGGCCACCGCTACCCCTATGCCAGCGGCCCGCGCGGGATAGCGCTGCCAGTACGGCCGAAAATCATCGCCGGTTGGTGCTGCCCTGCGAGAGCTTTTTGGTTCGAGCGTTCGCAACTCGACGAACGGATCGTATCCAGGCACGGACCGTCGAGGCGCTGGAGACTCTTCTTCCAGGAGCACCGGTTCCGGCTCTGGCTCCGGCTCCGGTTTTGGTTCCGGCTTCTCTTCCACGACGGGTGCCGGGTTCGGCGCGACGGGTGCTGCCGGCTTCGGTGCGACGGGTGCCACTGGCTTCGCCGCGACGGGCGCAGGCGCCGCAGGCGCCGCGATCACCGCGGGCTCATTCTCAATCGGCGCCCGATCGACGGCGGGCCGCTCAATCTGCTCGGTCGAAACGCGCTTCGGCGCCGCCTTCGTGGGAAAATCCCCGAAAGCGGCATCGAGCACGCTGTCGATCTCCGCGGGCGTCTCATCCGAGGGTCGTCGCGGGGGCTCAGCTACCGGCTTGGGCGGCGGCTGCACGGGAGGTTGGACTGGCGGCGGCGCCTGTGCCTGGATCTGTGGAGCGACTTCCGCCTCAACGACTTCTCGGAGGTCCTCCCAGAGCGCAGTATCCGCCGTGCCAATCGTCGCGGTGCTTGCCTCTGCGTCAGCCGGCTGAGCGAGCGACTCCAAGACGGGCGCTCTCGCGCGCTGGAGCTCCTCCGCCGATGGGTCCCGCCCGTACAGGTAGGCCTCGAGCACCGCGGGAAACGCGACGACCTGCCCCGTCTCGTAGATCCGCGCGTGCCAATCGTCGTTCACGCGCGCGTCGGTCGCATCGCGCAGTGCCGCGTAGTAATCGAGATAGTCGCCGTACGCGTCCGCGCCGAACTCGTAGAGGACGCTCCAGCCATTGACGCGCAGCTGTCCGCTCTTCCGCGCGGACACATCGTCCGCCGGCAGCTTCAGCGCCCACGGCGCGAATTCTCGCTCGAACGCCTCGATCGCCCTTTTCATCCTTACGGGAGAGACGATCGAGATGTAGCTTCCGCTACACGACCCGGTAGCTCAGTTGGTAGAGCAACGGACTTTTATAATTGGAGCACCGCGCCAGAAATGGCGCGCGTGAATCCCGTCAAAGTCGGGGAACGCTTACGCTGCCAACCCCGAGCCAAGCCGCTTCGGCGGAAGGTGTAGAGACTGGACGGCGGGTGCCTGATCACCGCACGGCGTGCGGTGAAGGCAAAGGGACAGTCCAGACCACGAACCGCGGTGCGCGGCGAGCGCATCGCGGGCGGCGAAAGCCGAAGTGGTACGTTAATCCGTAGGTCGCGGGTTCGATCCCCGCCCGGGTCATGCTCCGCTTCACTCCGCATGACCGCATTTGCCGCAAACTACCGCGGCAAATGCCATCTGTTCTGCTCCGGGGGGAACCACAACCCCCCCGGACCCCCTAGGGCTTCGTAGCGGGAATCGAGTCCTCGGGCAGATCGCGGAACGCGATGATATTCTCGAGCAACGACCACTCGAGCAACCCGGTCTCGGGTGACCCGATTCGAAATGGCTGCGAGTACACCGGCCGCTCGAGAGCCCGCTCGGCGACCAGCCGATATTCCTGGCTGAGCGTGATCGGCGTGAAGGTGAATGTCTTCACCTCGGTCCCAGGCACGGTCCCGAGCATCTGACGAGTACCGCCGCCGCCCTGCACGATGAACACCGTGACCTCGGTCGGGACCGCGAGATTATTCGTGATCTCGACGCCGACAGGATGTGGCCTGTCGTCTTCATTACCTTTCTTCTGAGTCGACGCGCAGCCCAGCGCCGTCAGCATGATTCCCGCGATCGCCACCCGCCAAATTGTTCGCATGTCTCGAATCTGTTTGTTCTTTGCTCCGGACGCCAGATGACGCGTATGGACCAGACCGCCACCGCCGCGTACCCGCCGGAGACCGTTGAAGGTTGGTATACACTGCATCAGTTGTTTCGGATCGACATGGCCGCGATGCGCGCCCGCCGCGCGGCCGAACGCTCGGCGCACGCGTTGTCGGACCTCGAAGCGCCGCCGGAGGGAGGGGGATGGAGTGTGCTCGTCGACGTCACGGGCTCCGAGGCGGACCTCATGCTCGTCCACTTCCGGCCGACACTCGGCGCCTTGCGCGCTGTACAGCGTCGTCTCGCCTGTGATCCGCTCTTCGACCATCTGGCGCTGGTCTATTCGTTCCTGAGCGTGACCGAAGCCGGCTTGTACTCGCTCTCGGCCAAAGCCGCCGCCGAATCCGGTGCGGACTACCGCGCGGGAATCGAGGCGCGCGTGGCGGCCGAGCGGGAGAGCCCGCATGTCCAGCGGCGGCTCTACCCCGAGTTCCCGGCCGACATGCCGGTCGTGTGCTTCTACCCGATGTCGAAGAAGCGTCACCCCGGCGAGAACTGGTACGAGCTCTCGCTGGATGAGCGGAGCCGGCTGATGCAGGCGCACGGCGTGACGGGCCGGCGCTATGCCGGGCGCGTGCAGCAGATCATCACGGGGGCGATCGGCCTGGATGCGTGGGAGTGGGGCGTCACGCTGTTCGCGCGCGACGCGCTCGACATCAAGAAGCTCGTGACCGACATGCGGTTCGACGAGGTCAGCGCGCGGTACGCGGAGTTCGGCCCGTTCTACGTGGGCGAACGCGTGACCCCAGACGCATGGCTGGCGACGCTGCCCTAGCTACTCTGTGACATAAAGCACTTGACGGTTCGCGTACGCGGGTGCATCGTAGGTTCACCTTTATGGGACAAAGTACTCTTCAAGGCGAACTCTACGCCTCGGCCACGGCGGCCGCGATCCTCGGCACCGCCATCTGCTACAATGCGCGGCCTGGCCTCAACTGGGCCCTCTGGACCATTCTCGTCGCGACCGAGCTCGCGCTCTTCGCCCGCCCACGCCTGGGCGCCAACCGCGCCGCCTTCAACGTGACGATCGCATTGGCGGTGATCCTCGGAGCCGGGGCCGCGGTCACGACCAACCCGGCGTCGATCGCGCTGATTCTGATCACGGTCGCCACCCTCCTCGGCGTCGCCGCCCGCCTCGCCGCGGGCACGCCGGCCCCACTCCTCGGCGCTCGCGAGCTGTTCCGGGTGCCCCTGCGCGCAACTATCGACGCGATCCGCGAGAGCTACGCTCGAGTCGAATCGGCCACCCGCGTGCTGTTCTCGGACGCCGGCGCCCACGTCACCCGAGGCGTCGCCATCGCCATTCCGGTCGTCGTGGTCTTCGCCGCCCTGCTCGCGGGCGCCGATCCGACCCTCTCATCCTGGCTGCACGCCCTTTCGAACCTCTTGAGCGACGGGTGGTCGTGGGTCCCGCGCTTCGTGGTCTTCTGCGTCCTCGCCACACTGTCCCTCGGCTCCTTCGGCCTCGCCGCCGGCGGCCTGATCACCGCCTCGCCTCCGGCCAGTACGTCAGGCGCGCGTTTCGTGCTGGGCGATACTGAACGCCGCATCGTCGTCGGCGCCGTCGATGCCTTGTTCGCGCTCTTCCTCGTGCTCGTCGCGTTCGTCAGCCCGCCGCAGGGGCAGTCGTACACATCGTACGTGCACAACGGCTTCTCCCAGCTCACCATCGTGGCGACGCTCTCGGTGATCCTGGTCGCGGTGCTGCACAATGGCCGGCCGCGCGTCGGGACCCCCTGGGGCACGCTCGCGCTCCTCGCCGAATGCGAGCTCCTCGTCGCCTCGGCGCTCCATCGCATCGCCGTCTATCAGCGCGACTACGGCTACACGGCGCTCCGCATGTGGGTGACCGCGTACATCCTGCTCGTCGCCGCGCTGCTCGTCCTCGCGGCCTACGAGGTCGCGCGACCAGTACTCGTCGACGCGCGCCGGTTCGTTCGCCGCGGCGCGGTGCTGAGCGTCGCCGCGCTCACGGTCATGGTGTACGGCAATCCCGACGCCTGGGTCGCCAATCTCGAGCTACACCGGTACCAGACCACCGGCAAGGCCGATGTCTCGTACCTCTCCGAGCTCTCAAGCGACGCCGTGCCCTCGCTCCTGAAAATCGCCGCCGTGCTGCCACCCGGATGCGCTAATCGTCTCCGTCCCACACAACGCTCGGGGCCCGTTGCCTGGTACGAATGGAACTGGCGGCGGTCGCGCGCGGAGCGCGCGCTGCGTGCATACCCTTCACAGACCGCCGGCGATTGCCAGGTGCAGCCATGGTAAAGTACCAGGAGCTCGTCCTGCGCCTGGCGTTGCGCCGGATCGCCCGACTCGAGGGCGCGCCGCGGAATGGCCTCCGGCTGGTGCCAGCCACGCCGCGGCACCTGCGCCTCGTTCAGTCGAGCGACGCGAGATCGGGTTCGACCCACTTGCTGCGCGCGTCGAACGACTGCAACCGCTCGCGCGAGTAGTACGCGTAGGGGAGCTGCCGGTCCTCGCACTCGTCGACCACACGGTTGACCAGCACGGCCAACGCCTCGGACACGCCCGCACGGCAGACCGCCCGCGAGACGAGCCGCACGTACAATCGCGTCAACGTCTCGTGATACCCACTCGTCGGGGTCGTGACGATGCCATGCGCGGCATTGTACGACTGTATCGCGTCCCGCACGCGGTCGAGTGCCGCCTCCGGTCCATACCAGAGCACATACCACGCGGCCACGGTCAGGTGCATGCGATGCGTCCACTCCCCGCGCGGCAAGTCGTGCGACTCGAACGCCGCGATGATGTCACGCACCGCGTCGGTGGTGGGATAGGCGCTCATGCGGCCGCCACGTCGGTATCGGGAAGCGGCACGATCACCGACTCCTTGAGCGTGCGCAGGACGACCGTCGTCCGCGTGCGCACAATGCCCGGCACGGCTTTGAGCTCATCGGTGAGCAGGTGATCGAGTGCGGCGGTGCCCGCGCACCGCACCTTCAGGAGATAGTCGTAGTCGCCCGCGACGTGATGACACTCCTGAATCGCCGCCAGTCGCCCGACGCGCCGCAAGAATGCCGCCCGATTGCCGGGCCGCTCGAGCGTCACCGACACGAACGCGGTGAGCCCCGCGCCGACCGCTTCGGGATCGACCAGCGCCGCGTATCCGCGAATCACGCCATCGGCCTCGAGCCGGCGCACCCGGTCGGCCGCGGCGGGCCCCGTCATGCCGAGCGCGACGCCGAGGGTCGCCCAACTCTCCCGGCCCGCGACTTGGAGTCGCTCGACGGCTTTGATATCGATAGTATCCACGCTGATATGCTAACTATTAGTTAGTAAACAGCGCAAGTACCTGGCGAATCAAATTAGCAAAAACTCGACCTATCAATCCATAGGCGCATTCGATTTGCCCTCCCTCGGGTTTCGTCACGACAATTCGCCTATCAACAACCGAGACGCCCGTGTCGACGACAACGACGAATGGGAATGGCACGCTCCTGATCAGACAATTCCAGTATCTCGTTGCCCTCGCCCGAGAACGTCACTTCGCGCGCGCCGCCGCGGCCTGTCACGTGACGCAGCCGACGTTGTCGAGCGGCATCAAACAACTCGAAGAAAGTCTTGGCGTGCTCGTCGTCGAGCGCGGCCAGCGCTTCCGCGGACTCACGCCGGAAGGCGAGCGCGTGTTGGCGTGGGCACGCCGCATCACCGCCGACGTCCAATCCTTGCGGCAAGATGTCGACGCGACCCGCGGCGAGCTCTCCGGCCGGCTCCGGGTCGGCGTGGTGCCGTCGGCGCTGCCGATGATCGCGATACTCACCGCGCCGTTCGCCGAACGGTATCCGGGCACCAGCATCACGGTCACGTCCCTCACGTCGCGCGCCCTGGAGCGCGCGCTCGAGGAGTTCGAGATCGACGCCGGCGTCACGTATCTCGAGGATGAGCCGCTGGGCCGCGTCGAGGTCGTGCCGCTCTATCACGAGCGCTACGTGCTCGTCACGCCGGCGCGCTCGTCGATCGGTGCCCGCTCGCGCGAGACCGTGACCTGGCACGAGGCCGCGGCGCTGCCCCTGTGTTTGCTCACGACCGACATGCGGCACCGGCGCATTATCGACGGCCACTTCCGCGAAGCGGGCGCCACGCCCGCGCCGCGCGTGGAAGCGGACTCGATGGAGGCTGTCTGCGCGCACGTCCGCCACGGCATGCTCTCCGGAGTGCTCCCGCAGGCCGCGCTCACGATCTTGGGCGACGCGCCGACTCTGCGCGTGATTCCGTTGACCGAGCCCGCGGCCTCACACGCCGTTGGACTCGTCACGCTCGACCGCGATCCCCCGACGCCGATCGCCGCGGCGTTCCGTCAGATCGCGCGCGAGATGGATATCGAGGCCGTCCTCGACCCGTCGGCGCACACCGCGGCGCTCAAGATAGGATGATGCTGAGGCAGGTGGCCGCCGCCTCCGCCTTCTCGAACTCCGAGATGTCGACCGCGATCGGCTGAAAGCCGGCGCACACGAGACGCTCCCGTGTGCGCGGCGCGCTGGCGGGCACGACGAGCGCCCGACCCACGATCACCGCGTTGGCGCCGAATGGCTCGTCGGGATCGATGGTGATCACGCGCAGCCCGTCGAAGAGCGCCGGTGGGACCCAATCGGGGTTGATCAACACGGCGTGGGGCCCGATCTCCGTGCACGCGCTTTTCAAGTGCAAGCACTCCGTGAGCGGGACGCCGATCACGCGGTAGCCGGCGGGTCCGAGAATCTTCGACAGTTGTTCGACCGCCGCCCGATTGGTTCTCGCGGTTTGCCCGACATACAACGCGGTCCCAACGCGCATGACGTCCCCGCCGTCGAGCGTCGCCGGTTTGCCGAGCGCCTGCACTGTTCTGTATCGGCGCAGCACTGGCGCCATGGCCGCCGTTTCGCGCCGCCGCGACTCCGCCCCCATCATCGACATGATCGCGACCGAGTCGAGCACGATCGCGGTATCCTCGACGAACACCGAATCCGGCAGATCATCGAGCGCCGGCAGCAGGATGACGTCGGCGCCCGCGGTCACGAGTGCGGCACGATACGCGGCATGCTGCGCTCGCGCGCGCTCGATGTCGATCGTCTCCCGCTGGAGAAACGTGAGCTCGCACCGCTCCATGGAAGCCGCGGGAGAGCGAGTGATCGCCGTGATCATGGCAGTTTCGGCGACGGGAGGCTGACCAGCACGCCCGTGATGACCAGCACGACGCACGCCAGGGCGATCTCGGAGCGCGCGCTCGTGTGCAGCTCACGAGCGGCGGTCTCATCGCCCAACCGAGGCGTGATGCGCTGCCAATTCCAGTAGCCGAACGCGACGACCGCCAGGACGGCGATCAACTTCACGTCGAGCGCGAACCCGTACGGGGTCGTCCACATGGCGGCGAGATACTTGACATGCCGCACCCCCGTGATCACACCGGTCAGGGCGAGCAGTGACGCGCCGACGATCGCGACCGGCGAGAACGCGCGGACGAGCCGGGCGGCCGCCAGGCCTCGCTCCTCCGCCGGCACGCTCGTATGCAATGCGGCCGGAAATGCCGCGGCCACGAGCACGAACAACGTGCCGAGCCACAGCGCTCCCCCGATGACATGGAGTGGGTTGACGGTGGATGTCCACTTCTCGAGGTGCATGCTCCGCACCGCGAAGACCGTGGTCGCCAACGCGGCGAGCGCCCACGCCATGGTCATGCGTCGCGCCGCCAGCACGAAGGCGGCGCCGGCGACGACAATGGTCGTCATGGGCACGAGCGGCACGCTATGGACCTTCTTGCTGCTCATCGCGGCCGCCACGAGGTAGAGCACACCAAAGACACTGCCCCCCGCGCCGATCCACGCCGCGCGGACCGCGGCCTCGTCGCGTATCGCGACATCAGCGCGAGTCAGAACCGCATAGCGAAAGGCGACCGCGCCGATCGTCGCGTACGCCGCCAGAAATCCGGCGTACTCGACGAAAGGCTTCGGCCACTCAACGAGAGACACGCCCTCCGTACCAGTTACTTCGGGATCGCGTAACGAACGCCGAACTGGAAGGGGAAGTACGCGGCGTCGCCAGCCGCGAAGGCCTCGTGCCAACGCAGCTCGAAGAATCCGGACAGGCCCGGGGCGAAGGGGTAGCGCAAGCCACCACCCAAGTTGATGCCGAGGTTCGTGTCGCTCGCACCAAAGTCGCAGACGACGACGTTGGGGCCGCACCCGATGCTGACCGAGACGTGATAGATGCCGAGGCCCCCGAGGAGGTACGGCTGGATCTTGGTCGATCCGTGCATGGGAATGTCATAGAGCGCGTCGACGTCGAAGCGCAGGATGTCCGAGTGCGCGCTGCAACCATCGCAGCTCACGCCGAAGTAGCTGTACCCGATCTCGCCGCGGAACGCCACCGGCAACGTGCTCTTCGGATGCCACTCGAACGCGCCCATGAGATCGAGCCCCAGGCTCGAGTTGTCGAACGACGGCACGGCAAACCCGAGACTCCCATCGACGGCGAATTCACTTGGCCCCGACGTGGCGGCGGCGCGTGTTTGGCCAAAAGCGAACGAAGCGAAACTCATACTGGCGATCACGGCAGAGACAAAGGGTCTCATCGGCATGGCTCCTCGAATGGTGTGAGCGGACTGGCTCCCGCCGCGATATTCTAGGCGGGCACCTCACCAACCCCGGATCACATGTCTGCTGTACGCAGCAACAACCCGGCTTCTTCGAATTGGGCGATCGTCCGCGCGACGGCCTCCCGGGCCGTAACGTCATCGATCTTGAAGTCGCGCGCCAGCGCCGCCGCGATCGTCGAGGCATCGTCACCGGCATCGAGCCGGCCCCACACGACTGCCGCCGTGGCGTTGAGCGAGAAGTACCGATTGGTGCCGAGGTGGATGATCACGGCGCCGCCGGGCACCGCGGCGCATGCCGTGTCGGGCGACGTGCGATAGGCAACGCCGCGGTTATCGTCCACGCGCCAGCGCTCCCCGAACCGTCGCCACCGTGCGCAGCGGCGCGCAGACCGCCCGCCAGGCGAGTCCCGCCAGCACGGCCGGAGATCCTTCGGCGAGCTGGCTCGCGACATAGACGAGCGGATCGAGATCACCCGCCACTCGGGGCGTCGCTGGGACGGCCAATCTCGCCAGCGCAACACGGCGCACCGTGCGCCACGCGTGATCAGCCTCCCTCTCGCCGCGAAAGCCCGCCGCCGCCAACAATATCTCGGCCGCTCGCCCGATAGGGACGTCCATAAGCGCGTCCTGACCCACCGCCGACACGTCGAGCACGTCACGCAGACGATACCGTAGCGTGCGATGCACGACGACCGCATGCTCGAGCGTGTGGCGCGCCAGCGCCACCGCCGAGGGAATCTCCAGCCCGGGCACCGGCGTCCGCGTGTCTTGCCAGATGATCGTATCGAGCCCCGACCCGCGGTCTGACAACTGCGTGTGGATCTCGACCGCCAATGATCCCGCACGAATCAACGCGGGAAGGTGCCGCGATGGCGTTCCCGTTTCGTCTGGCCGATACCCTAGCTCCCGTTGCAGCGCTCGATGCCACCCCGTGGGGTTTTCCACCAAGAGATCGATATCAGCGAGCGTTCTGCGACCGGCAGGTTCGCCGCTCAACAGGCGCGCAGCGCCCTTGAGAACGAGCACCCGGCCGTATTGAGGCGCCAACGATGCGATCTCGGCCAACTGGGACCCGATCGCGAGCGCGTGCGCAACTGCCGCCTCTGATTGCGCGCGCACGATGTGCCGGGCAGGCTCCATCGCGCGCGCCAACGCCGGGTCTCGCCGACACGCCCACTCGAGCCACGGCCCGCACGCCTCGATGCACAGCACACGCTCCCACGTCGCGAGAGCGCTCGGCCCGATATCCCCCACGCTTCGACCGCGCACGGCCGCCGAAACGATATCGTAGACGGCGGCGGCCGACGATGTCATGCCGCCGCCAGCAGCGTCTGATCGATGAGATGCAACTGCCGCGGAGAATGCGTGAGCCGATACGCGGGAACCTGCGTCGCAATCGCACGCAAGGCATCGAGATGCCGACGGGCGTCGTCGTCCGGTATCAATACCCACGCGGACTGCGCGATCAACTGGACGAGCGCCTCGACCGCGGTAATGCGCGTCAGTAAATCGGTCGGGCCTTGCGTCAGAAACACCATACCAACGAGCGGACCACGCCGCGCGACAGGCATGGTACGCGGAAGCCGTCGCCGCGCGTCATTCAACACCGCGTGTCCCTGGAGCTCCGGAAACTCGCGGTTGAGATCCGTGCTGACCCACAGATCCTCGCGCCACGAGTGAGCCGTGACGCCAGTCGCTACCCGCTCGAGGATCACCCCGTCGTCGCCGAGCACGCGCCAGCCGACGCGGGCGAGCGCATACGCCAGCGTGGACTTGCCGCTGCCGCTCACGCCGCTCAGTACCCAAGCACGACCACGAGGGTCGACGACACCGGAGGCGTGCAAGTGATAGCGGCCGCCACGACGTAAGCGAAGAATCGCTCCCGCGCGCGCAAGCTCGCGGCGCGATGCAGCAGGGATGGTCTCATATCCAGGTCCACGCGCGAGTCGCCCATCGCGCACCCACAACTCGGCGCCCGCGTCGTGCGTCAGATGCGCGTCAGTACCGCGGCTTCTCCCGACGACGGCGTTGAACTGCCACCGAAAATCGGTCAGTGGCAGGTGGGCGTCGGCGATTTCGTGCACGAGATGCCGATCTGCAACAACGCCGCAACAGCAGGGAGACCCGCGTGTTGTGAGAACGCGGCTAAGAACCCGTGCTCTCTGACCACGGGCTCCTCCCATACCAGTGTACCGGGAAGCTGCAGCGTATAAGAAACCATCAGTAAGAAGACGCCTATCTCCCCGCTCAGGTAATTGTGTCCTGTAGCACACGGCGAATCGTTTGTTCCGCACGATGTGATAGGTCGCGTTGTTTTTTCGTGTTTAGCGAGCCAAACACCCGGCCGATACTGGGAAGTGACCCTAATTGGCCGAGGATTTTGGTGTCTACCCACGTTCGCTTGTCCTTCATTGCCATTGCGCTCCTGGTCGCGGGCTGTAGCTCCACGGCCGATCTCGGCGTCACGCCGGGCACTGGCACGCTCTACGGCACGATCTCGAATACGAGCGGCGCACTCGCCGGCGTCACGGTCGTCGTGACCCCGGTTGGTTCAGCCGCGCTACCCTCGGTGACGACGAACAACGCCGGGACCTATCGCGTCGCCGGTATCGACGTCTCGACGAGCGGAAGCGGCACGGTCGCGGTGAGCGGCGTGCCCAACAACTGCACGATTCCCGCGGCGGCCACGTACAACGGTCTTCGCGCGAACGATTCAGTCAACGTGTCAGTGAGCGTCACCTGTACGACGCCCCCGTCAGTCGGCTCGGTCGTCGGCACCATCACGTCGAGTCTGGGTGGTGGGATCGCCGGCGCGAAAGTGACGGTCACTCCCTCCGGTGCGAGCGCCCTGACTGCCGTCACCACGGGCTCGAACGGCTCCTACTCCGTGAGCTCGGTCCCCGCGGGCCAAGGCACAGTGTCTATCTCGAGCCTGCCGCAGCTGTGCACGGCGCCCAATGCCAAGGCCTATGCGAATCTCGTCTCGGGAAAAACCGACACGGTGAACGTGACGGTCACGTGCACACCGGCAACCGGCAGCCTGGCAGTCGTGATCAATACCGTGGCCGGTGCGACGCCGAGCGTGACGATCACCGGTCCGGCCAGCTACTCGAAGACGTTGTCCGCGACGCAGACGCTCTCGGGCCTGGCGCCGGGCAGCTATACCGTCAGCGCCGCGACGGTTGATGCGGCCAACCCAATCGTCGCCACGATCGACACCGCAACGGTGTCAGTCGCGAGCGAGAACGTCGCGGCGGGTGCGACGGCAACCGATAGTATCACGTATACCGCACGAGTCGGCACGGGCGCGCTCTGGATCGCGAACACCCAAGGCGCAGCCGCGTTCGTCGACTACACCGCCACGCAACTCTCGGCCAGTGGATCGCCCGCCCCGACCATGTCCTCTGGCACCGCGGCGCCAAGCGCGAGTTCCAATGCGATGGCGTTCGACGCGCACGGCAACCTGTGGATGATCGCCGGCAACTCGAGCCAGATCCTCGAGTACTCGGCCGCCCAGCTCACGAGCAGCACCCCGGCCGCGACGATCACGATCAACGATGGGAGCGGCGTAGCAATCAACGGCATGGCATTCGATGCGCAGGGCAATCTCTGGTTGGCGAACTACGGCCCGTGCGATATCGACGAGCTCTCCGCGTCCCAGCTCGCGTCGGCCAGTGGATCGGTGACGAAGACCCCGGCGATGATCCTGAACGGCTGCGGGGCGAACGTGACCGTGACCGGCCCGAACGGCTTGGCGTTCGACGCCAATGGCAATCTGTGGGTCGCTGATATCGACTCGTCCGATGTCTACGAGTATCCGGCGAGCGTGCTCACCGGTACGGGCGCCGTCACGAGCGAGCCTGTGTTCCAGACTCGCCCTGGGATCGCGGTCCAGTACTTGGCGTTCGACGGCGGTGGCAACCTCTGGATGAGCGGCTCTAACCAAGTCGTGCGCCTCTCGTCCACACAGCTCGCGGCCGGCGGTTCGAATTCGCCGGTGACCGCGACGCCCAGCGGCAGTGTGACGGTGACAAGCGCGTCGTTCGAGGGCGTTGCCTTCGACGACGGCGGCGACCTCTGGGTCGTCGACAACGCCAACGCCGCCGCGGTCGAGCTCTCGGCTACCCAGTTGGCGAATGGTGGCACCGTTTCGCCGACCACGAGGATCGGTGCGACCAGCGGCTCGTTGAGCGCGCCATGGTCACTCGCCTTCAATCCACATCCGACCAGCCTGCCTCAGCCGGTGCAACCCGGTCCCAGCATCTCACGCCGTCGGAAGTAGCGGCGACGAAGCAGTCAGTGCATACTTGCGCCCATGCGAACGCTGCATGGGCGCAAGTATTTGGTGCTGGGTCTTCTGGCCGCCGCCCAGGCCGGAGCACAAGACCTCGGCCCCTGGCCGCAACACTCGATGGACCGGCCGAAGGCCCCGATTATTGACCCCGGTCCTCCGCCGTCAGACGCTATCGTGCTGTTCAACGGCCACGATCTCTCGAACTGGCGCAACGCCGACAGCGCTGACAAACCGGCGCTCTGGAAGGTCGAGAACGGCTACATAGAAGTCGCGCCCCACACGGGCAACATCGCCACGAAGCAGGTGTTCGGCGACTGCCAGCTCCACATCGAATGGGCGACGCCCGCCAAGGTCGAAGGCGAGGGGCAGGAGCGCGGCAACAGCGGTGTGTTCATGGCGGGAAAGTACGAGATCCAGGTCTTGGACTCGTATGACAATCCCACATACGCCGACGGCCAAGCCGCGTCGATGTTCGGCCAGTATCCCCCTCTAGTGAACGCGAGTCGCAAGCCGGGCGAATGGCAGACATATGATGTCATCTGGCATGGCCCACGATTCGATGCGAATGGAAAACTCACGCGGCCGGCCCGGATAACCGTGTTCCATAACGGGGTCCTCGTACAGGACAATGTCACGCTCTCGGGCCCGACGGCGTTCAAGAAACGCCCGCCGTACACGAACGACCCGGTGAAAATGCCGCTGGCGTTACAGGACCACGAATTCCCGGTACGCTTCCGCAATATCTGGATCCGCGAGCTGGCGAACTGACAGTGCGGCCGATTTACGATGTCGCCATCGTCGGCTCCGGCGCGGGCGGCGGCATGGCGGCGTACATGCTCACGAAGGCCGGCGCCAACGTCATCTTGCTCGAAGCGGGCGCTCCGTGGAACGCGATCGCCGACGGCGCGATGCTCACCTGGCCGTACGAGTCTCCCCGCCGTGGCGCGTCGACCCCCACGCATCACTTCGGTGAATTCGACGCCTGCATCGGTGGCTGGTCGCTCGATGGCGAGCCATACACATCGGCCCCCGGCTCGCAGTTCATGTGGTGGCGTGCGCGGATGCTCGGCGGCCGCACCAACCATTGGGGTCGCATCTCGCTTCGCTGGGGTCCGGACGACTTCCGCCGCAAATCCATAGACGGCCTTGGCGACAACTGGCCGATCACGTATGACGACGTCAAACCGTGGTACGACGAAACCGACCGGCTGATCGGGTTATTTGGCAGCAACGAAGGCCTGCCCAACGATCCCGATGGAGTCTTTCTTCCGCCGCCCAAGCCGCGCTGCTTCGAGCTGCTCATCAAGCAGGCCTGCGATAAGACAGCCGTCCGCTGCATTCCTGCACGACTCTCGATCCTGACGAAACCGGTCAACGGTCGCGCAGCCTGCCACTACTGCGGTCAGTGCAGCCGTGGGTGCAAAACCAACTCGAACTTCTCGAGCCCCGGCGTGCTGATCGAGCCAGCACAGCGAACGGGCAAGCTCACGTTGCTGACGAACGCGATGGTGCGCGAAGTCACCGCTGGACAGGACGGGCTCGCGACCGGCGTGAGCTACATCGACAAGACGACCGGAGCCGACGAGCACGTCCGCGCTCGCATCGTCGTCCTCGCCGCCAGCGCCTGCGAGTCGGCTCGCTTGCTCTTGAACTCCGGCCTCTCGAACCACAGCGGGCTGGTTGGCCAATACCTGACGGACACGACTGGCACCGACGTCTCGGGCTACATCCCACGCATGGCCGACCATATCACGCACAACGAAGACGGCGTCGGCGGCATGCACCTCTACATGCCGTGGTGGGTCGACAACAAGACGTTGGACTTTCCTCGGGGCTATCACATCGAGCCCAGCGGCGGCCTGCACTTGCCGGCCTATGGTTTCATGAGTGATACCATGCGACACGTGTCGCACGCGGGGTATGGCAAGGCGCTCAAGGCCGACTATCGCCGCCTCTACGGTGCGACCGTGAATTTCTCGGGTCGCGGCGAGATGATCCCCAACGCCGACTCCTACTGCGAAATCGATCCGAATGTTGTCGATCGGTGGGGCATTCCCGTGCTCCGCTTCCACTGGAAGTGGACCGACTACGAGTACAAGCAGGTGAAGCACATGCAGGAGACCTTCCGGTCGTTGATCAGCGCGATGGGCGGCGAGCCGCTGACGCCGATGCCCACGGCGGCCGAGGGCTACGGCATCGCGGCGGGCGGCCAGATCATCCACGAGCTCGGCACGACTCGCATGGGCCGCGATCCATCGACCTCGGTGCTGAATCCGTGGTGCCAATCGCACGAGGTCAAGAACCTCTTCGTCGTCGACGGCGGTCCGTTCGTCTCGCAGGCCGACAAAAATCCCACCTGGACGATCCTCGCACTCGCCATGCGCACCAGCGACTATATCGCCACGCAGCGAAAATCGGGAGCGCTATGAATCGGGAGCGCTATGAATCGGGAGCGCTATGAGTGAGCTCTCTCGCCGCGAGATGGTCGCGTGGCTCGCCACCTTACCAATCGCGCAGGCGGCGTTAGCCGCCGAGCGCGCCTTGCGTTCCACCGCACCATTCACGCCGAAATTTTTCACGCCGCACGAATGGCGCACGGTTCGCCTACTGGTCGACGCTATCATCCCACGCGATGACCGCTCAGGCAGCGCCACCGATGCCGGCGTGCCGGAGTTCATGGATTTCATCATGACGGACCGCCCTCAGGAGCGCTTACCCATGCGCGGCGGCCTCCGCTGGCTCGACAACCACTGTCACGACCAATTCAACGCGGCGTTCGCCGACTGCACGCCCGCCCAGCAGACGTCCGTGCTCGACAAAATCTCCTCTCCCCCAGTTGAGTTCTTCACGATGTTCCGCGACCTGACAGCTACGGGATTCTGGTCGAGCAAAATGGGCGTCGCCGATCTCCGCTACATCGGCAACACGGTCGTGCACGAATGGACCGGCTGCCCCGACGCCGCCCTCTCCAAGCTCGGAGTCTCGTACTGATGTCGCCCCGTCGACTCGGCATCGGTTTCGTCGGGAGCGGATTCAACGCCCGATTTCACATCCAGTCGCTCGTCGCCGTTCGCGACGCCGACGTCATCGGCGTCTGGAGTCCCAACGCGTCGCGCGCCGCCGACGCCGCGGCCCTCGCCCGTTCCCTCGACGTCGGCAATGCCCGCCCATTCGCCTCGATCGCCGACATGGTCGCTGATCCGTCGATAGACGCACTCTGGATCTGCGGCCCAAATCAGACGCGAATCGAAAATATCGAAGCGATGGTCGATGCATTGTCACGTGGTCGGGGCAAGCTCACCGGGATCGCCTGCGAGAAGCCGCTGGCGCGTAACGTGGCCGAAGCGACGCGTGTGCTATCGCTCGTTCAGTCCGTGGGTCTCAGTCACGCGTACTTGGAGAACCAGGTGTACGCCCCGCAGGTCGAGCACGGCCGTGCGACGATCTGGTCGCGCGGAGCGCGCCAAACCGGCCGCCCGTATCTCGCCAGAGCCGCCGAGGAACACGGAGGCCCACACATGCCCTGGTTCTGGCAGGGCTCCCTCCAGGGCGGCGGCGTCCTCAATGACATGATGTGTCACTCGGCCCTGCTCGTTCGCCACTTATTGACGGGCCCAGGCGAGACGATCGCCCCAAAGCGCGTGACCGCGCATATCGCGAGCCTCAAATGGTCACGCCCGGAATACGCCGCGCAACTCTCGAAGACGATGGGTGTCGACTACACACGCACGCCGTCGGAAGACTTCGCCAGCATGACGATCGAGTTCGAAGCCCCCGATGGCCGCCTCGTGTTCGGCGAAGCGACGACCTCGTGGAGCTACGTCGGCGCCGGCCTGCGCCTATCGGCCGAGCTCCTCGGCCCTGAGTATTCGATGTCCTGGAACACGCTGAACAGCGGACTTCAGGTCTTCTTCAGCCGCGCGGTCGCCGGCGCGGCGGGGGAAGATATGATCGAGAAGCAGAACGCCGAGATCGGCCTCATGCCGCTCGTCACGAACGAGGCCGAGGCCTACGGCTACGTAGGCGAAAACCGCCACATCGTGCGCGCATTTCTGCGCGGCGAAAAGCCGGACTACACGTTCGACGACGGGCTCGAGGTGGTCAAAATACTGATGACCGCGTACATGAGCGCGGAGCAGGGCAGGACCCTGTCGTTCCCTCCCGCGGATCTCTCGACCTTCGTCCCGCAGGTAGCCAAAGGGAGCTGGCGCTCTCAGTAGGTCAGTTGTCGTAGGTAGGTATAACTGATCCGCGCATCCTCCAGTGGAGCCGTCGGCTCGTCGTGCTCGACGAAGATGTGCTTGAGTCCCGCTTTGTCCGATTGCCGAAAGATCGCGGCGAAATCAATGGCACCGCGGCCGACATCAACCATCTCGCCACTCTTGGTCATGTCTTTCGCGTGCACCATGGGATACCGCCCTGGATAGGCCGCGAAGTACTTGATGGGATCTCTCCCGCCTTTGACCATCCAAAAGATGTCGCACTCCATCTGCACGAGCTTCGGATCACATTCGTGCAGCAGGAGGTCATAGGGGATGATGCCTTCGACCGTGTCGAACTCGAAGTCGTGATTGTGATACGCGAACTGGATGCCAGCCTTCTGCGTCAGCTCCCCGAACTGATTGTACTTGGCCGCATTGCGCTTGTACCCATCGACGGTCCGGTCACTCTGGTCGGTAAACGGACACACGATGTACCGCTGCCCGATAGCGCCGGCATCGTCGATGATCTTGTTCCAGTCACTCTTGAGCACGGCCACGTGCCCCGATGGCGCCGCGAGGCCCGCGCCATCCAGCATCTTCCGCATCTCAGCCGCCGTCTTGTCGTAGAATCCGGCGAGCTCCACCTCGCGGTACCCGATCGACGCCAGTGCGGCGAGGGTTCCCGCCACATCGCGTTGCATGAGCGACCGAACCGTGTAGGCTTGTATGCCGATTGGCCCGAGCTTGCTCGTAGTGCGTAGCCCGAGAGCGATCATCGCTTGTGTCGCATGCCGGATAAACGTTCGCCGAATCATATGCCTGGTCCCATTGTCGTTCTCCGTGAGCCCGAGATCCGCTCGTTACTCGACCCCGCGTCGTGCATCGCCGCCGTCGAGCAAGCCTTCACGGCCTACGCGACCGGCGGCGCGGAGCTCCCCGGCGTGATCCACCTCGACGTGCCGGAGCATCGAGGCGAGATCCATATCAAAGCCGGGCATCTCCGCGGCGGCAACTGGTACGCGTGCAAATTTGCATCCGGCTTCGCCGGACGGAACGATGGCGTCGTGCTGACGTTCGACGCGCGGACCGGGGCGCCCGCCGGGATCTTGTTCGATGGTGGCTACTTGACGGATCTGCGCACCGCCGCCGCCGGTGCGGTCGCCGCTCGTCACCTCGCCCCAGCCACGGTCGAAACGATCGCAATACTCGGCACGGGAATCCAGTCCCGATTGCAACCCGCTCTCCTCTCGTCAGTCCGTCCGTTCCGGACCGTTCGTGTATGGGGGCGACGCCGCGAAGCGGCCGAGGCCACCGCCAAAGAAATCGGTGCGATAGTGTCAGACACCGTCGAGGCCGCTGTAGACGGCGCGCAAATCGTTATCACGGTCACCGCCAGCCGCACTCCGATCCTCCGCGCGGAGTGGCTTGCTCCAGGGGCATTGGTGATCGCCGTCGGTTCCGATGGCCCGGACAAACAAGAATTGGATGTCGGAGTTCTCGCCCGCGCCGACCGAGTAGTCGCCGACTCGTTGCCACAATGCGCGAGACTGGGCGAGATCCATCATGCCCTGGATGCCGGGGTTCTCACGACCGACGCAGTCACCGAGCTTGGCCAAATCACCTCAGGCCGTGCCCCGGGTCGTCGCACACCGACCGAGACGATCGTGTGCGACTTGACCGGAGTAGGAGTGCAAGATGTCGCTGCGGCGACGGTCGTGATGGAGCGTGCGCTGGCTACACGAGACCTTTACGAGAGGCGAATATAAAATCGGTCGTCGCGGGTGTATCGCCCGTGTCCCGCGTCAACATCGCCAGCTGCCCTCGATGATAGGCCGAGTGCATGAGCACGTGTGTGAGCACTTCCTCGATCGAATTCTCGAGGCTCTCGCCTTTGACGTTCGTGTAGCGGAGCTTCGCGCCGAGGTCCGGACCAGTCGCGAGATACGCGCTCCAGGCACTCGCGTCGGTCGCGAGCTCTGCGGCGCACTGATCGCGGGTGAGAGTAGGCCAGACCACGAGCGAGCTAGTCCGCCCAGCCAGCCGCGACAGCCAGTTGCGCTGCGACCCGGCGAGATGCCCGAGGATGGCGAGCGCGCGAGGCGATGGCGTCTCCGGCAGTGCCGCGATCGACTCACGATTCGCCCACGCGTCGTAACCAAAGAGTCGAGGGAAGTTCATTCGACGATGATCGTGCCTTGCATGCCGAGTGACTGATGCGGCAAGCAGTAGAACTTGTACGCGCCGGGCTTGGCATCTTTGAACGTGATCACGTACGCATCATCGGGGTTCGGCACGAGCGGACCCGTGAGCTTGGCCTGTTGCCGCGGCATGTCCGCGTCGAGCGTCGGAGCGGCGCCCTCCGGGATGTCCTGCGGATCGAACGTGATGTTGTGCGGCCCGCCCGAGACGGTCACGAACTTGACGCTCTGCCCGGCTTTGATTCGCACCATCGATGGTTTGAACGAATATCCAGCGCTCGAGCCAATCATTTGCACGGTGACCGTGTCCCCAGCTGCGTTCCCAATGCGGACGGCTGGGGCTGGATGAGCAGCGAGTAGCACGACTGTTGCAACGAAAACCGCGAGCGTGCCAATCCCGAGCTTATGCATGTGTTTCCCTGTATATATTGTGTAAGCCTATTACGAGGAGAGAAGGGAATGAGCACAATATGGCGTGTCGTCAACGCAGTGGGCACTCTCGTCGTTGTGGTTTCGATCGCCGGCTGTTCGAACGGCGACAAGCAGCTGGCGAATGGTGACCTCGGTCTGACGGGTACCATTCACTCGGTGCAAGCGAGTGACGGCAGTACGTGCTGGACGCTGACGTCGACGTCGGGCAAGACGTACGAGCTGCAGCCGGCGCAAGCGCCGCAGGATCTGCTCGTCGATGGTAAGCAAGCCACGATCACGGCGAAGCCGCGGTCCGGTGGCAGCTTCTGCAAGATGGGGCAGATCATCGACGTGGTGCGGGACACGACAGCGAAGACCTGATCGCCCGCTCAACAAACTGTTGCCTTGCGTGAGTCGCAGCGCCCCGCACATCGTTGGGGCGATGCTGGCTCGTGTGTTGGTTCTCGTGTGTCTGGCTATGGCTGGGCCTGTATGGGCCCAGACATGTCATTTGCCGGCGGATAGCCACGAGGCCCGTCTTCTGGCTTTCTTCGAGGCTCCTCTGGCGTTCTCGACGGCGACCGGGCCGGAGCAGCACGAGCCGCTCACCGTACGGTTCGGCGTCGAGGTGTCGCCACTCCCATCGCCAGACTCCTCGCTGCGAGCGACCGGCGTGTGCTATCTCGCCAAAAGCGAGCATACGACGCTCGCGCCGGTCTTCCCGCGCCCACGGATTACTGTCTGGTTGCCATTCGGTTTCGCGGCCGAGGCGAGCTACGATCCGCCGATTCCCATCGGACAGGCGAATGTCGACATCGGGAGTCTCGCGCTCGCGTACACGCACCGGATCGTCAGCCTGCCGGGCGCGGACCTCGCGGTCGGGCTCCGCGCGCAAGGCACGCTCGGACGTATCACGGGTCCCATCACCTGCCCGCAATCCGCTCTGCAACTGACGGACACGTCGGCCGCGTGCTACGGCACGAAGCCGTCGAAGGACGCGTTCAACCCCGCGATGTTCGGCGTCGAGGGATCGCTCGGCGCGTCGTTCCTGAACGGCCATCTCGCCACGTACGTCGGCGGCGGGCTGTCCCGGCTCTACCCGACGTTCGATGTCGGATTTCACTCGGCTTCCTACTCGATAACGTACGGCGGGACTCCCGGGGTTGGGTTCGGCTACGGGTCTGCGACACCATACTTGCCGCACCTCGTCGTCGACCTCACGCGAGGCACGGTGTTCGGCGGCGTCGTCTGGCACGTCACGCGCGCGTTCGACGTGAATACGCAGGTCTACTCGGTGCCGAAAGACGTGACGACCTTCCGATTCGGCGCCGGCTACCGACTCGGTACCTAGTGCAGCGCGAGCCAGTCTCCTCGTCGTCCATCGCCTCCGTCGGGTACGACGAGGCAACCTCGACGCTGGAGATCGAGTTTCACAACGGCCGCATCTATCAATTCCGGGGCGTGCCGCCGCAGATGGCCGTGGCACTGCGCGCCGCATCATCCACTGGCGCGTACTTCAACAAGTATGTCCGTACTGGCGGCTACGAATTCACGTTGGTTCGCGATGCGTAAGGCTTGGATCTGGATCGTGATCGCGCTCGTCGCGTTCGTGGCGGCGTCGCTGATCGATACGTGGGCGTTCCATCATCTCCAGAAGCCGAACGTCTACGACCAGGATTGGGGCCGCGCGCTACGCTCGGTGGGCTATTGGCCCCTGTGGATGATCCTGTCCCTGGCACTGTGGCTCGTCGACCGCAAACGCGGCCAGGGCTACCGTCGCGCCGCGTTTCTCGCCGGTTCCATCACCGTTGCGGGCATCCTCGGCGAGCTCCTCAAGCTCATTGTCCGTCGCGAACGCCCGGGCACGCATGACGGCCACTACGGATTTCGCGCGTTCACAGATCACCCGTTCAGTAACCGCAACTTCGGGATGCCGAGCAGCCACGCCATCATTGCGTTCTCCGGCGCGGCCGCGCTCAGCGTTCTCTTTCCCGAAGCGACCGTGGTCTGGTACGCGCTCGCCATCGGGTGTGGCGCGACACGCGTGCTCTCCGGCGCCCACTTCGTGAGCGACGTCGTCGCCGGTGCCGCGATCGGCATCGGCGTCTCTATCGTCATCGCACGCCGGTGGCGTGTGCGGCCCTAGTGCGGCTGCTCTGACTCTCGCGGAATCGACGTCGCGCCCACGGCTTTCGCCCTCTCGTACGCCGCATCCAGATCGTGCTTTTCCTGCTCGTGCCGCGCGTCGCGCTCGGCGGCACTCTCACCCTCTTTCGGGTGCTCCTTCTCCGAGCGCTGCCGATCGTCGAGCTCCGCCTTCTGTCTCTCGTAGTCGGCTTCGAGCGCCGGCGACACCTGTCCCGCCTTCCAAGCCTTCCCATTTGACATAGGAGTCAGCCTAGCCGGCGCGGCCGTAGGCTCGGTGGGCGCGCTCTCGGTTGCCGGCCTCGCGGGCTGAGCAGAGACCAGCGTCGGCTCGGTACGCGCAGGCGAAGCCGCGCGCACTGCCGGATGGATGATCACCACATCGTGCCGCTCCGCCATTGGCGCATGAATCGCCACGACCGCCCTGGCCGACGTGGCCACTGGCGGCACCGCGTGAGAAACAGGCACGATCCGCACGGGTTGCACCGCCGGCGCCCCAGCGATGATGCTCCCCACTTTCACCTGGCTGACCACGAGATGCTGCTCAACGTGCTGCTGCGTGGCGAATGTCTGCTGCTGCACCACGGTGACCGCGTTCGGCGCCGCACTATTCCGATACTTGACGACGCTCAGCCCTTCGGGATTGAGCCGCGCCCGATACGCGGAACTGGCCGCGTACGACGGCTGATACGGCTCCCCAGGCCCGAGCGGCACCCACGCCACCGTGGCCACATTCGGAGCCGGCGCATTGACGAATACAACAAGCGCCGGCGCGTACGCCGGCGGCGCGTTGGTCGGTCGCCCCGGACACCACCCCCACCCACCATTGCGATACGCCCACCGACCGTAGTGATACGGCGCATACCCCCACGGCGCCGCGTCAACCCAAGTCCATCCCCACGGACGCACAAACGCCCAGCGCCCGGCTCTATACGGCACCCACCCGGGCGCGACAGTCGTCGGAGTCCACACGGGCCCGAGCTCGGGATCAAGCTCCCATCGCCCATACCCGGCAAGGTCCGCGGCGCCCGGCATGCTCACCGGCACATACTGCATCCCCGCGGTCAACCGATCCCGGTCGGCGTCACGCTGCATACCCCAGCGATCGAACGCATCGGGCGGCGCCGCATCCGCGAGATGAAACGTCGGCGCATCACCTGGCCCACTCACCGTCGCGGTCTGCCGCGCGTTGACGACGAACGATGACCCGGCCTCACTCACCGTCGCCGCTCCGCCCCAGACTGTGACCGTCGTCGTCATCCCATCCGGCGAGACGTCGACGCGATACACGCCGGGCCGATCCGCGGACACCGCCGCGTTCGGCGCATCGATCTCGTGCGCCTCGCCATTCTCGCCGCCCAACACGCGCTCGGTGAGCGCGCCCTGCGGCAACCGCACTTGTACCGTGCGATCATCGAGCTCGACGACATCGAGCTCTGACTGCGGCCCGACGCGCATGACAACCGCGCCGACATCGACCTCGGCCCTCGAGTCGACGTCCGTCCACACCCGATCAAGCGACGCCACCGGCCAGTTCGCCTCGGCCGGTGCCCACTCGTCCGACACGGCCGGCCGGAACGACACCGTGCCCAGCACGAGGCCCAACCGTCCCACCCGCGTGGGCGGATCAGGCACGACCGGTGGCGGCGGAGGCGCCTGCTGCACCGGTGGTGCGGGCGGCGTCTGCTGCGCCACCGAGGCTGGCTGTGGCGCCGGCGCCTGCGGAGGCGGCACGACCGTCACGGAGCAAGCGGCGACGGCAACGATAGCGAAAGCGAGAAAGGCGACGCGGGAACTCATATGATCGGATCTCCGGGTTCGATGCAACCCTGCCGAAGGGGTGACGCGGCACCCGGTATCCGGTCACTCAACCAGCATTCGGCACTGGGTTCTGATCCAGAGGTTCGCTAGACTCTTTCTCGATGCGCTTTCTTGCAACCCTGGTCTTAGGTCTCGCGACCACCGCGCACGCCCAGTCCGATGAGTGGACGGCTCCGGCGAAGAACTATGCGGCCACGCGTTACAGCAGCCTCGCCCAGATCACGCCCACGAATGTCAAAAGCCTCCATCCGGTCTGGACGTTCTCGACTGGTGTGCTCGGCGGCCACGAGGGCCAACCGCTGGTCGTCAAGCACACGATGTACGTGGTCACGCCGTACCCGAACGTGCTCTACGCGTTCGACCTCACGCAGGACGGCTACCCACTGAAGTGGAAGTACCGCCCGGCCGTCGACCAGAATGCCGTCGGCCTCTCGTGCTGCGATGTCGTGAATCGGGGTGCGTCCTACGCCGATGGCAAGATCGTCTACAACCTGCTCGACGGTCACACGGTTGCGGTCGACGCCGCGACCGGACGCGAGCTCTGGAAAACGCCGATCGCCGACTTGACGCGCGGCGAGACCGTCACGATGGCGCCGTTCGTCGTGAAGAATCGCGTCATCGTCGGCGCGTCCGGCGGAGAATTCGGCATACTGGGCTCGATCAAGGCGCTCGATCTCGCCTCGGGCCACCTCGTCTGGACCGCGACCAACCTCGGCCCGGACTCGTCGATGCACATCGGGACCAACTTCAAGTCGTTGTACGACACTGGATCGAACCTCGGCGTGACCACGTGGCCGACCGACGCCTGGAAGCACGGTGGTGGTCCGGTGTGGGGCTGGCTCTCCTATGATTCGACGCTGGACCTCGTGTACTATGGCTCGGGGAATCCCGGCCCATACAATCCCGAGCAGCGAGCCGGCGACAACAAGTGGACCGCGAGCGTGATGGCGCGTCGTCCGTCGGATGGCTCGCTCGTCTGGGCGTATCAGTTCACGCCCCACGACAGCTGGGACTACGATGCGACAGCCGAGATGGTCCTCGTCGATCTCACGATCGCCGGCAAGCCACGCAAAGCACTCGTCCACTTCGACAAGAACGGTTTCGCCTACACGCTCGACCGTGCCACGGGCGAGCTGCTGGTCGCCGAGCCGTATGTCGATGTGAACTGGGCGACAAAGATCGACCTGGCGACCGGTCGCCCGGTGCTGAATCCCGCGAAAGCCACGGGCGCCTCGCGCGGCAACGTGCGCGACATCTGCCCGACATTGGAAGGCGGCAAGAGTCCCGCGTCACCGGTTTCGTATTCGGCGCAGACGAAGCTCTTCTATTCCGCGACGAACAACATGTGCATGGACTACGAGGCCGCGCAGTCCACGTATCTGGCCGGCACGCCGTTCCTCGGCGCGAACACGCCATATCACGCGGGTCGCGGTGGCAACCTCGGCTTTTTTATTGCGTGGGACCCCACAACTGGTCACAAAGTGTGGCAAATCCCGGAGCGCTATCCCGTCTGGAGCGGAAGCCTCGCCACCCGGGGCAATGTCGTTTTCTACGGGACACTCGATGGTTGGTTCAAAGCCGTGGATGCGACGACGGGCCGCGCGCTCTGGAAGTTCAAGGTCGGCTCGGGCGTCGTCGGCAGCCCGATCACCTACACGGGTCCCGACGGCAAGCAATACGTGGCGATCTATGCCGGCATCGGCGGCGACTGGTTTCTGTTGTCAGGCGATTATCGATCCGATGATCCCGCTGACGTGCGCGACCCCGCGGACTTCGCCCGCGATCTTGCCCGGTACACGAGTCAAGGTGGCATCGTATGGATCTTCGCGCTCTGATCCTGGCGCTCGCCGTGGTTGGATGTAACTCCAAGCCGGTGCGTCTCGTGCGCGGCAGAAAGGAGGGCGTCCCACCAACGATCCGCCCGAGCGCTCGCATATTCGCCGGCGGTATTGCGCCTCCAGCAGGCGCCCTCGGCAATCCGCTGCCCGAGAATGCGAAGACAGCCGCCGAGGGCGCAAAGCTCTTCACGAGCATGAACTGCGACGGCTGCCACGGCGGGGGCGCCGTCGGGTTCGTGGGCCCGAGCCTCACCGCGCGCCGCTGGCGCTACGGGGGAAGCGACGGTGAGATCTTTACGTCGATCTACTATGGTCGCTCACACGGCATGCCCGCGTTCGGCGGTGCGCTGCCGCCCGAGATGATCTGGAAGATCGTGACCTACATCAAATCCTTACCACCACCGACCGACCTTCCCACCGAGTCATGGCAGGAGGTCGGCGGGGATCGGTGAATTCGGCCGCTCATCGTCCCACGACGCGGCCGTAATCCACCACCGGCTGCCGTCCCAATAGAGATCGATCGAGTTGACGCCACGCGCGGTGACGGGTCCCGCGGCGACCCTCCGCGACTCGTACGTGCTCATGACGTGCGCGATGTTCCCAATGCGAGACATCGTACGGTGAATCTCGTGCTCGTCGAATCCGTTTTTCGCGAACCCGGCATCGGTCGCATCGACGTACTCCTGATGCGTGAGCACGCGCACCGTGGGTGTGCCGTCCTTGTTCACGCCGGCCGCAAAGAACCGGATGCCCGGCCAGTAAAGCGTCCGATCCCGCCCCCATTGCCGGGGCTGTCCAGCGGGCCCCGAGATGACGTCGTAGTACGCGGCAACGATGCCATCGATCGTCGCGACATCAGCCGGCCGCGGCGTGAGCGTCGGCACAGCCACGTGCGAGGCCGGTGCTTGTGCGCTGGCAACAGTGGCCAGCGCGGCGGTCATGATGAAAAGTGGAAGGCGCATGCCGCTATATTGCGCGCCTACCACCCCTGCCGCTACCCCACCCTATGCCGCATATCGTCTTGCTCGGCGACTCCATCCTCGACAACGCCGTCTACGTCGAGCCGGGTTGCGCCACGATCGACGCGCTCCGCAAACGTCTGCCTGCCGGGTGGGAAGCGACTCTCCTGGCCCGCGACGGCGCGGTCGTCAACGAGATCGAGTGGCAATTCAAGGAGATGCCACCGACCGCGACCCACGTCGTGTTGAGTGTGGGTGGTAACGACGCGATCATGCAGGTCACGGTGCTCGGCGAGCGCGTGCGGACGGTTGGCGATGCACTGCTTCGACTTCGCCAGATCGCCGACGACTTCGAGATCGACTACGTCCCGATGCTCCGCAAGGTCATCGCGCTCGGACTTCCCACGATCGTCTGTACGATCTACAACGGGAATTTCCCCGATCTGCCCCAGCGACAGATGACGACGACCGCCCTCACGGTATTCAATGACGTTATCATCCGCGCCGCGTGGACCCACCGCGCACAGATCCTCGACCTGCGCACGGTGTGTGATCGTCCGGAGTGCTACGCGAACGAGATCGAGCCCTCCGCGATCGGCAGCGCCAAGATCGCGGAGGGTCTGTTGGCGCTTATCGATGCGTAATCGCTTGCCTACGGGGCTGCATCGAGCTTCTTGTGCATCTCGCTCAGCGCCGAGTCGACCTGAGGCAGCGAGCCGGAGACGAAGTCGCTCGTGAACGAGCAGCACCAGCTCCCGCATCGCAAGTTGATGAGGAAGATGTGCGTGCCTTCGGTGTCAAAGCTCAAGAACCGGGCGGTCGCGAGGTACTTGGGCGACCCGTGTTTTCTGAGCAGGATCGGCCGCACGAACCGCCGGGCGAGCGAGTCTTCCGGAATCATGACGCCGTGCGCGCGATCCGCCGCGCCATCGACCCAGTAGTAGGTCGTCCCGGTCGAGACACCGAGCGGGCCAAACGGCGCGTTGCTGTGGATGCGGCCCAAGATGCGCCCGGCGGCGACGTCGGAATCGCTGAGCGCGGCGGCGCCGATCTCGGGGGCCGCCTCCAGACGGATGGTGTCACCGGCCGCCGTACTGATCGTAATGGTGTCCGCGCCCGGCGACGTCGTGTCGAACTGCAGCGTCTTGGCATACGCGATCACATCGCTATTCGAGACACTCGCGATCGGCTTCCCGGCAAACGGCGGCGCGGGCGTGGGCCGCGGCTTTTGCGGACCGCAGGCGACGGCGACGAGAAGCGGCATGACCAACGGCAAGACGCGGCGGAACATGGTTACTCCGTCGAGAGGAGGATTTGGGAATGTCGCCCGATTATTACGGCTGCGCGAGGGCGCGCGCTCGTGTAACAATCGGTTGGAGCTCGGGGTCAGCCCCGCCCCATAATGCGATAACGGCCTGGGCCCAATGACTCGCGGTGCGCGCATCGCCCGTATGATGCGCCAGATCCGCTCGGAGCGCCATCATCCGTACAAACGGCGCGGCCTCGTCGGCGGCGTCGGTGAGCCTCAGCCCGAACCGGGGGATGGCATCCAGGCCGTAGAAATCGATCTCGGCGATCGCACTCGCTGTGTCGGCGGCGGCCAACGCCAACCGAGCGTCGACGAACAACCCGGCCGGGTCCGCGTCGCCCGGCATCCCGACCTGGATCTGATCTTTGATCTGGGCGAGATAGGCTCGCTCAGCCGTCGCGTCTCCGTGCGCAAGCGACCATTCGCGCGCCATCTGCGAGTTGGCTCCTTCGGCGGCACGGTGATCAAGTGACGCGCCCATCTCGTCATACGCCAGCGTAGCCGGCCAATCCATGAGCGCGCGGCGGATCTCCTGGCGATGCGCCGTATCGACCCAAGTCCGCAACGCTCGCACGGTACGCTCGGCGCTGACTCGCATGCTGTCGACGGGTGCCCCGCACGAAGCGTACCCCAGAAACGCCAACGCTTCCGATGCCGGCTGGATCGGCGCGACCTGGCGCTCGCGCGGGGGGGGGAGCCAGATCGTGTCGTGGGCAGCCGTCATCCGGAGTGCCGCAACAGTGCGTCCCACGTGCCCCGTGAGCGCGGCGGCCGTTGCCACCATCCCGGCTTCCTCGGCTGACGGCTGGTTCCAGATGGAAAGGATCGAATCGGCAATCGTTCGAGCGGCGGCAAAACGGTCGACTTCGACATCGAACCGCGTCTCATCGATCATGGCGTTGAGTCGCTGCACGGGTCGTTCGGCGAAGGCCCGGGCGCGTCGTGCCTCGTCGATCGCATTGGTATCGCCGGCCGCCCTCGGCGCAATCGCGCCCGATGCTTCGAGCACCCGCGCAAACTGCAGATGCGCCGGGCTGCTTCCCGGAACGGCATGCACCCAGTCGGCCGCCACCGTTCTCAAGAGGGCGACGTTGCGCGCGATCGCCTCGTTCTGCGTCGCCGGCCGCGTCTTCGTCGGATCGAGCCGAATGTCGGTCAGCAGCCGTGGGACGAAGACGAGCGAGTCGTTGTGTAACTCCGGGAAGGCCCCGAAGTACGTCGTGTCGCCGTTCGCGACCGCATAGCCCTCACGAATGATGTTGGGTTGCGTCCAGAGCAGCCGCGAGAGCCGCTCGGAGCCGAGGTTGATGAATGCCTCCTGAAACTCGGGCAGGATGTGCAGCGCCCGGGTATACGCATTCACCGCCGCGTGCATGCTCGACCGGAACCGCCAGCCGCCGGGACTGGACGGGTCGCGGACGACGAGCCGGTCCTGGCTGCGGCATTCGCCAAGGCCGAACCAGGCGATGAAATCTTGCGAGTCCGCCTTGACCATCTCGCCATAGCGATCGCACGCCTCGGCGTACCGGCCGTCGGTGAGGGCCGACAGCGCTTGGATCGACTGCTGGTCGTGCGGTCCGAGCCGATCGCGGAGCCCCATCGCGCGATCGACGATCGACTTCAACGTGGCCGGCGGCGCCGAGTGACTGGGATTCTGCCACTCCATGGTCTGCGCGAGCCAGAGCTGCGCCTGCGCGAACTGCGGGTCCGCTTGCACTGCCGCACCGAACTGTTGTGACGCGCCATTGAGATCCCACGCCGCGAGCGCGCGATGCGCGGCGACATACGTGTCGTGCGCCCGCGGCGACCGTGTCTCGGCGGCTTCGGCGTCGGAGACGAATGGCAGGAAACGCCGGACATTGCCCGTGGGCCCGCGGCGAACGGCGAGCAGGGTGACGAGCGCGAGAGAGCAGGCACCGACGGACGTGAGCCACGGGTGGCGCCGAATGCGAATGCCCACCGACGAGCGGCGTGGCTTTGCCGCTGGCGTCGGCTCGCCGTCGAGCGAGCGGATGAACGCGGTCGCGTTCGCGAAACGGTCTCCGGGCGCCAGGCGGAGCGCGCAGAGGATCGTCCGCTCGAGCGCCGGCGGCACATCGCGCCGTCTGCGCCGTGGAGGCTCGGGTGGCGTCAGGAACCGGTCGATCGCCAGACCGCTCAGACCTTTCGGCGACACGGGCGGTTCGCCGACGAGCGCCTCGTACAGCACGCACGCGAGCGAATAGAGGTCGCTGCGCGCGTCCGCCGGATCGCCGCACGCTTGCTCGGGACTCATGTACGCCGGCGTGCCGAGCCCGACCCCCGTCCCGGTGAGCGTGGGATCGCCCACCGGCGTCTCGACCCTCGCGATCCCGAAATCGGCGAGCAGCGCATGGCCATCCGCGATCAGCACGTTCTCGGGCTTGATGTCCCGGTGCACATACCCGCGCGCATGGGCGAACGCGAGAGCGTCCGCGATCTCGCGCGCGAGCCGCACGACGTCGGCGACTGGCAACGTCTTCTGACCCAGGAGCCGCGTGCGCAGTGAACCGCCCGCGACATACGGCATGACGAAGAAGAGCGTTCCCTCATGCTCGCCCGAGTCGTACAGCGGCAGGATGTGCGGATGCGCGAGCTGCGCGAGCGTGACGATCTCGCGCAAGAATCGCCTGACGGCGACCGGATCCGGATACGGGCCGACGAGGAACTTGAGCGCTACATCACGGCCGTGCTTCTCGTCGTGCGCCAGGTAGACGGTCGCCATCCCGCCGCGTCCGATCTGCCGCTCGATGCGATAGCGGTCCGCTACTACCGAATAGTCTGCGGGCAACATCGACGATATGATGCATCCGGGTCCTCACCTAGCGACCTCAGCCGGTTTATAGGCCCCAGGAACGAGGCGAGCGGCGATCGCTAGCCGGTTCCAGGCATTTATTGCCGCCACCGCGAGGGTCAGGTCCGCGAGCTCCTTCTCGCTGAACTGCCGACGAACCTCCTCGTAGACGCAGTCGCTCGCGTGTCCGTTCGCGATGAACGTCACCGCCTCGACCCAGGCCAATGCCGCACGCTCGCGATCCGTATAGTACGGCGACTCGCGCCACGCATCGAGCCCGTACAGCCGCTGCTCGGTCTCATCGATCGCGCGGAGATCCTTCCAGTGCATGTCGATGCAAAACGCGCAGCCATTGAGCTGCGACGCGCGCAGTTGCACGAGCAGCAACAGCGGCCGCTCCAATCCGCTCGTGCCGAGGTAGGTGTCGAGCGCATCCATGGCGTCGTAGACGCCCGGCGCGACTTTGGGATAGCTGAATCGAGCTTTCATGATGGGTTCTCCGCGAGTAAGAGTGCCGCTGCCGAAGCCGAAAACACCGAGTAGTCGAGCGGTGACCATGGGCCGAACGAAATCGCCATGGCCGTGCCGAAGATCGCGAGGAGCGCGGCGCTGCCGAGCGCGACCCACCGCTTCCACACGCCGGCGATCAGGAGCACGCCGAGTACGAGCTCGGCCACCGTCGCTGCTCCCGCCAAGAACGGGATGCTCCACGCGGGCATGAAGGCGTTCACTTGTCCCGTGTATTTGACGAAGTTGGCATAGTTGCCATAGCCGACATCCTTGCCGTACAACCCGAAGCGCTCCGCGATTCCATTCAAGAACGCCAGGCCGAGCGCGATGCGAGCGTAGATCAGCGCGGCTTTTCGCATACGAAGATCGCGAGAAACGTGGTCGGCTGAGTCTTGCTGGCGTTCGCCGAGACGCGGTGCTCGACGCCCTTTGCTTCATAGAACATCTGTCCCGTCACGTACGTGCTCTCCGGCTGGTCGGCGACCTGACTCCGGTACGCCCCTTTGAGCACATAGGCGATCACCGGACACTCATGATGGTGCGCCGGTGAGCTCTCGCCGGGGCCATACGTCACTTCCTGCACCTTCACGATCGCGTGGGGCAGCACGATCGGCGCAAGCAGCATGATGAGATATCGCATGCGGGTGAACCTAGGCTGAATAAGGCCTAGTATGTAGAGCCATATTCGTTATTTTGACTGGACCATTTATGCCGAAACGGTCCACGACTTTGGCGCTCACACTGGTGGCGCGACCCCCAGACGCTCCAGCGACGCAATGGCTCTACGGCGCCATTCGGGCCGAGATCCTCGAGGGTCGTCTTCGCCCGGGAGCCCGCCTCCCGGCCTCACGCGACCTCGCGCGCCAATACGGTCTCTCTCGCGGCACGATCGTCAGCGCGTTCGCTCAGCTGTCGTCGGAGGGATATGTCGAGGGAACCATCGGGTCCGGCACACGGGTAAGCGAGGTGCTCCCCGACGACCTACTGCAGACCGGGCCGAGCGAGCCGGTGCCAAAAGCACGGCCGCGTCGCCTGCTCTCGTCGTATGGCCGACGAGTCGAGCTCTTCCCAGCGTACCGCGCGCGCCCGATCCGTGCGTTTCGCGCCGACCAGCCGGCGCTCGACCTCTTCCCCACGACACTGTGGGCCCAGCTCGCCGCGCGCCGAATGCGACGCGCCACCACGGGCCTGCTCCTCGGCACGAGTCCGATGGGCTACGGCCCGTTACGCGAGGCCGTAGCCGACTACGTCCGCACGGCCCGCGGCGTCCAATGCACGGCCGACCAGATCGCGATCGTCTCCGGCGTTCAGGAGGCACTCGATCTCGTCACGCGGCTGTTCGTCGACCCGCTCGACCGGGTGTGCATGGAAGATCCGGGTTACCCGGGCGCCGCCCTCGCGTTCGAGGCCCGCGGGGCTCGAGTCCTCGGCCTCTCGGTCGACGACGAGGGGATGACGATTCCACGCGGGCGTGCTCGCCTGGCCTACGTAACCCCTGGTCACCAGTTTCCGCTCGGCATCAGCATGAGCCTGCGCCGGCGCTTGGCCCTGCTCGAGTGGGCGAGTGGATGCGGCGCGATGATCCTCGAGGATGACTACGACAGCGAGTATCGCTACTCGGGTCGGCCCGTTCCGGCCCTGCAGGGGCTCGACCGCCGCGGTATCGTGCTGTTCGCCGGGAGCTTCAGCAAGGTCCTGTTCCCGTCGCTTCGCCTGGGCTATCTGGTAGTGCCATCCGATCTCATCGACGTCGTCACCGCGACGTTGTCGATCACGAGCCGTCACGCCCCGCTCATCGACCAGGCGATTCTCGCGGATTTCCTCGTCGAGGGACATTTCGCGCGGCATGTCCGGCGCATGCGCGAGATCTACGCCGAGCGCCTGGCCGTTCTCATGGAGTCCGCGCGAGCGCACCTGGCTGGGCTGCTCACGATCTCGGGTCTGGAGGCCGGTCTGCAAACGGCTGCTTGGGTTGCCGATGGCATAGACGCGCAGGCCGCGGCGCGCGCCGCGGCCGAGCGCGATGTAGAAGTTACGCCGCTCGCCTGGTATACTCGCGGCCGGCGCCCACGTGTCATCCGTCAGGGTCTCCACTTGGGCTTCGCCGCTGTCGACGTCCCGGAAATCCGCCGCGGTGTCCGCGATCTCGCTCTTGCGCTCGAATCTCTTTCCTGAGGAACACTCGGATGTGGCGACTCTTGCTCCTGGTTCTCGTCGTAAGCCGCGCCTCGGCCCAGTCGGTCCGCTACGTACCGGCGGGTCCGAACCTGCCGTTCTCGTCGGCCGTTGTCGTCGACAAGATGATCTATGTCGCTGGTCAGATCGGGAGTGATCCTGCCACCGGCAAGCTCGTCCCAGGCGGCATCAAGGCCGAGACTGCCCAGGCGCTCAAGAACATCGATGCGGTCTTGCATGGCCTCGGCTCATCGCTCGATCACGTCGTCAAGTGCACGGCGATGCTCGCGGACATTCAGGAGTGGCCGGCGATGAACGAGGCGTACGTGCCGTTCTTCCCGAACCATCTGCCAGCCCGCAGCGCTTTCGCGGCCGCGGGGCTCGTGCGCGGCGCGCGGGTCGAGATCGAGTGTACCGCTACCGTGTCGAAGTAGAACCGGTCACCGTAGAAGCAGCCACCGTAAACGCAACGTCCGCCGACCGACTACTCCGTCCTCGCCCGTCGGTCGCCGTGACGGTCCATCGATAGGTCACGCCGCGCGTCAGCGCGAGCGTGGACACATCGATCGTGGTGTCCCCGAGCGTGGCGGCCGAGGCGACGGGGACACCATCGGGCCGCGCGACCTCGATCGTGTAGCGCACCGCGCCACGCACCGAGTGCCAGGCGAATCGCACGATGGTGTCCGCGTGCACCGCCCCTTCAGGCGCGATGCGCGTGACCGTTGGCATCGTCCGATCGCGGCGCACGATCCAGATCGTCACTCCCAGCACGACGACGAGCACGACGAGCACGATCCATCGCATGGAGCGAATAATATGCGCTTGACAGAGTGCGCGGCCATCGCTTATTTAACCAAATAGTTATATGCCACCCACCAGCGATGCGTTGAGCGCGACGTTCTCGGCCCTCGCCGATCCGACTCGCCGCGCGATTTTGTCTCGCTTAGTCACGGGTGAGGCGTCCGTGACCGAGCTCGCCCAGCCATTCGCGATGAGCATGCCCGCGATCTCGAAGCACTTGAAGGTGCTCGAGCAAGCGGGCCTGATCGCCCGGGGACGTGACGCCCAGTGGCGGCCCTGCCGCCTGGAGGCGGGGCCGCTGCGCGACATCGCCGACTGGGTCGAGCCGTACCGTCGTCTGTGGGAAGGCCGTTTCGACCGGCTCGATGCCTACTTGCGGGTGGCGAAGCGCAAACGGAGATCTCGTTGAACGACCGCGAGCTGGTCATCACTCGCGTGTTCGACGCGCCGCGCGACCTCGTGTTCAAAGCCTGGACCGAACCGGAGCGCCTCGCCCAGTGGTGGGGCCCGGAAGGGTTTGCGTTGCCGTTTCTCGAGCTCGACATGCGGCCGGGTGGCACATGGCGGGCGTGCATGCGTGGGCCCGACGGCACCAACTACTGGCAGCACGGTGTCTGCCGAGAGCTCGTGCCGCCCGAGCGACTGGCCTACACGCTCATCTGGGACTCTGATCCCGAGCACGAGATGCTCGTGACCCTCGTCTTCGCCGAGCGCGGCCAGAAGACCGAGATGACGCTCCGTCAACGCCTATTCAAGACTGTCGAGTCGCGCGACTCGCACCGGGACGGTTGGTCGTCTTCGCTCAACCGTCTCGCGGTCTATCTCGCGTCATGACACACGCGTTCTACGCCCAACCGGGCCCGATGACGTCCGCTGGCGCCCACGATCTCAGTCGTGTGCCAAAAAAACCCGCGGACCTCGCGCGCATGCTGCACGGCCTGGTCATCCACGAATTCATGGCTCCGGCCTATGGCGTGACAGTGTCGGCCGAGCGTGCCAACGAAAGCCATATCCGCCATGTCGATCAGATGCTGGACCGGATATTCGAGCTGGACCCGTCTCCGCTCACCGTCGCGCGACCGCCACAGCAACGGCTCGTCGGCGTGTGCCATCATTTTTCGTTGCTGTTCGTCGCGATGATGCGCGAGCACGGCATGCCGGTCCGCTATCGCCAGGGCTTCGGCACCTATTTCAATCGGCCGTACGCCGAGGAACATGTCGTCGCCGAATATTGGAATGCGGACGAATCGCGCTGGATCCTCGTGGACCCTCAACTGGATGCGATCTGGCGCCAACGGCTCGCGTTTGATTTCGACCCGCTCGACGTCCCGCGTGACCGATTCATCGTCGCCGGCGATGCCTGGCAGCGATGTCGCGCAGGCAGGGCGGACTCCGCGCACTTCGGGATCTTCCGCGGCAACCTGCGGGGTCTCTGGTTCATAGCGGGCGAGATGGTCCGCGACGTGTCGGCGCTCAACGCCGTCGAGTTACTCCCCTGGGACGTGTGGGGCGCCATGCCCCCGCCAAGCGAGCCGCTCGACGCACGGCTCCCGTATTTCGATCAGCTGGCGGCGCTCACGCTATCCGATTCGCTCGCCGACCTGCGTTCGCGATTCGAGACCGACGATGGACTCCGCGTCCCGCCAACGGTGTTCAACGCCGTGCGGAACCGTCCGGAGACCATTACTGGATCTTGGCGACCCCCGAGCCCGGTGCCGGGTAGCGTGTAAAGATCTCCGGATCATGGCCGGGCAGAATGAGGCTCGGGTCGCTGGCGATGCGATGCATGCGATCTTGCGCCGCGACATTGGCGATCGTATCGGCCGGCGAAAATGTCTGCGCGATCGAGGCATGCTTCGCGAGATTCTCGTACGTATACGCGTTGTCGGACGCCAGCACGACCGTCCCCTTCGCGGTTTTCACACCCAGGTATTGCGACGCATAGGTATGTCGCCCGCCGGTATACACGGTGATGCCGGGCATGATCTCTTTGTTGTCTCCGTCAATGAGCACCACGCGCCCGGCTTTCTGTAATTGGCCGAGCATGGCGGCGTCGGCGGTATCGATAGTATTGGTCTTGGGCCGTCCGTCCGCATCGACGTAATGCTCGTACTCATCCTTCTGTATCCAGATCTTCGCGCGCGGAAAGAGATCCGCCCCGTCGAGATGGTCCCAGTGTACGTGGGAGATGATGATGTCCGTGATGGCGTCAGGCGTGAGGCCGATCTTGGCGATGGCCTCCGATGGTCGCACGAACCCGGTCGGCTTCCACGCCTTGATGAACTTGTCGCGATAAAATCCGGCATCGAAGAGCACGACGCGATGCGGGTCGCCGGTGGGTTTCAAGGCCCACACGATGAACGCGAGATTTTGTTTGCGCGTCGAGTCCGCGTGCAACACGAGCGCGCTGATCGGAAAGCCGGTGTACCCGGCGAATTGGACGCCATAGATCTCGTACTGTGCGCTCGCGTGCTGCCCGAGGATGGCGAGCGAAGCGAGGGCCGCGACTGCCGTCGTGATTTTCATGACAGGTAGTCTACGACGACGTCCCGTAGAATGTCCCGCAGTCGCTCGACGCCGGGGCTCAACCCCCCGGCGGCCGCATGGAGTGTCACCGGAAAGGCGCCGAGCCGGGGCAGATCGAACAACGTCTTATGCGAGACGAGCGAGCGAGGCACACCGAGCGCGCTTCGCACGGTGACGCCGAGTCCCGCTATGCCCAGCGCCCAAAGACCGGCAAGGCTCGGGCTCACGGCGGCGATCCGCCAGGGGTGGCCGGCCGCGTCGAGGCTTTCGATGGCCTCTTTGCGGAACACGCACTGCGCCCCGAGGACCACGAGCGGCAGTGGTTCGTCGCGAGGCGCGAAATCCCGCCCGGCGATCCAGACGAGATCGATGGTGCCGAGGGTGATGGCGCTCGGGCGTTGAGCGTGCCCAACGACGAGGACCAGGTCGATCTCGCCTTTGCTCACGGCCTCGACGAGCACGGCGTTCCCCTCGATGCGCACTTCCAACTGCACGAGCGGATAGTGTTTCGTGAACTGCGACAGGGCTCGCGGCAGCACGGTCTCGGCGAAATCCTGTGAGACCCCGATGCGAATCCGGCCGGCCAGCGACGCGCCCCGTACGGTGTCGAGGACTTCGTCGTTGAGGGCGAGCATCCGCCGCGCGTAGCGAAGGACAATCTCGCCCGCTTCGGTCAGCGCGACGCCACGTCCTGATTTGCGAAAAACCGTGGCGCCGACATCGGCCTGCAGCTTTTTCATCTGCAGGCTGATCGCCGATGGCGTCCGACCGAGTCGTGTCGCGGCTTGACCATAACCTCCCAGGTCATTCGCCACGACCAGCGTGCGGAGGGTATCGAGATCCAGGTTGATCATAGTTGAGCAACGCTAATGAATTCGCCGAGAATATTCAAATTGTGTTGCGTAGAACTTAAGTGTACCATGCGCGTCATGACACGCCTCTCGATCGTTTTGCTTTCGCTCGCCTGTGCCGCGGCACGACTCTCCGCCCAGTCCTATGTCGGCACCTGGGCGCTCGTCCTCGTCGACAAGGTCTCACCCGACGGCAGCCACACGCACCTGTACGGTGACGACCCTCAGGGGTTGATGACCCTCGACGCCGAGGGCCGCTACACGATTCAGATCCTTCGCACCGGCCGCCCAAAGTTCGCTTCCGGCAGCAAAGCCACTGGCACACCGGAGGAGAATCAGCAAGCAGTGCGGGGCAACAGCTCTGAATTCGGCCGATACTCCGTCGACGATGGGGGCCGCGCGATCACGTTCCAGTTCGACCACGCGTTCTTCCCGAACTGGGAAGGCACGTCTCAGCGATGCGAGCTGACCGTCGTGGGCGATCGATTGACGTTCATCCAGCCGACGACCAGCGCCAATGACGGATCCAAGGGCGAGGTCACGTGGCGTCGCTTGGATCCGCCATCGCTCGCGGGCGTGTGGACGCTCACGGTCGCTGACGAGATTCGCCCGGATGGCTCACGCGTGCATGCGTACGGCGAGCATCCGGAGGGCCAGCTCATCCTCGATCCGTCCGGTCACTACTCCGTATTCGTCTTCCGGACGCCGCGGACCAAATTCGCGTCCGGTGTGAAGTCGCGCGGCACGGCCGACGAGTACGAGGCGGCGACACGGGAAGTGAGCGCGCACTTCGGCCGCTACACCGTGGACGCGACCAGTCACACACTCACGTTCGACATCGATCACGCGTCGTTCCCGAACCTCGACGGCGTCGAGGAGAAGCGCCCCTACGAGCTCGTGGGAGACGATCTCACGTACCGCATTCCTCCGCGCGCCGACGGCACGGTCTCGATTTCCTCGTGGCACCGATTGGTTCGATAGGTACCGAACCGTCGCCCCTCATGGCCGTGCTACATTGGGGCCATGAGATGCTTTATCGTCGCACTATTCATAGTACCTGCTGTCGCGCACGCCCAATGGAAAACCCCGTGGAGCTACGAAGGTCCGCGGGGCTATGCGCACTGGGGGGACCTGGATCCCGACTACGCCACGTGCAAAACGGGCAAGGCCCAATCCCCGATCGACATCCGCTCCACCGAGAAGGCCGATGTGGCGCCGATCCGATTCGAGTACACGAGCGCTCCGCTCAAGTACTTGATCAATAACGGCTACACGATTCGCGTGAACTACCACGACACGTCGAGCGTTTTCGTCGTCGGCGACAAACGCTACCATCTCACGCAATTCCATTTCCATCGCCCGAGCGAGGAGTACATCCACGGCAAGCCCTACGCGATGGAGCTCCACTTGATGCACACCGCGAGCGACGGCGAGATCGCCGGCGTGGCCGTGATGATCACCCCAGGCGCCGCGAACGAGACGGTCCAACGTCTGTGGGACCACATGCCCAAGGTGAAGGGCAATGAGCAAGAGATCCCTGGCGTTGCGATTGATCCCTCTGGTCTCATTCCCAACAATCTCTCCTACTACCTGTACACGGGCTCGATCAGCGCGCCGCCGTGCACCGAAGGCGTGCTCTGGTACGTGCTCGAGACGCCGATCACGTTGTCGCCCGCACAGATCGCGGCATTCGCCGAGTTGTACCCGCACGACGTCCGGCCACTGCAACCCCTCAACGGGCGCGTGGTCAAGGAGAGCCGCTAATTTGACGGAGTGAAGGCCACACGGCAGCTCGCGCGCCTTGGAGCGCTCGTCGGCGCCTGGTGCGCCGTCGTGCTGTTCACGGCGAGCCAGTACTCGCTGATCTACACCGCCACGGGTGGCGCGGCCCACTTCCCGATGGCGCTGCGGGTCTCGGCCCTCCAGTGGCTGCCCTGGCTCGTGCTTGGCCCGTGCGTCGTGCTCTTGGCCCAACGGTTCCCGCTGCGCGGCGCTCAGTGGCCGCAACACCTGGCCATTCACCTGGTCGCCACCGTTGTCGTCGCCGCGATCGTCACGCGGTCGTTCGGCGCGGCATTTTTGCGCAATGTCCATTCGGAGGCAATCGTCTATTGGCTGCTGGTCGCCAGCACGCACCTGGCCGACTCGCTCCGCCGCGCGCGCGAGCGCGAAAGCCACGTGTCCCGTCTCGAGGTACAACTCGCCGATGCCCGCCTGGCCGCGCTCCAGTCGCAGCTGCACCCGCACTTCCTGTTCAACACCCTGCACGCCGTGTCATCACTGATCCACGACGATGCCGACGCGGCCGAAGACATGCTCACCGCGTTGAGCGATCTCCTCCGAACGACGCTCAGCCGCGGCAGCCAACGCGAGGTGCCGCTCCACGACGAGATCGACTTTCTCGAGCGGTACCTCGAAATTCAAACGATGCGCCTGGGCGACCGGTTGCACGTCACGCTCGACATTCCACCGGATGTCGTCGACGTGCTCGTGCCATCATTCGCGATCCAGCCGCTGGTCGAGAATGCCATCCGTCACGCCATAGCGCCGCGACGAGCCGGCGGCCATCTCGAGATCCGGGCGACGCAAGCCAATGGCCGCTTGCGACTGACGGTAGCCGATGATGGACCCGGCTTTCCGGCCGAAACGGGGTGGGGGATAGGCCTGGAGAACACCCGGGCCCGCCTCACGCAACTCTACGGCGACGAGTGCCGATTCACGATCGCCGACCGCCCGACGGGAGGCGCGGCCGTGACGATCGACATCGTCGCGCGCACCAAGACCACATGAACATCACGGCGGTTATCGTCGACGACGAACCGCTCGCCCGCCGGCGCATTCGCGCGCTGCTCGCCCGCGAGCGCGACATCGAAGTCCTCGAAGAATGCGCGGATGGCACGAGCGCCGTCGACGCGATTCGTCGCCGCCGACCGGATCTCGTGTTCCTCGACGTCCAGATGCCGGAGATGAACGGCTTCGCGGTCCTGCGCGCGCTGGGGAAAGACCTTACGGCGGCCGTCGTCTTCGTGACGGCGTACGAGCAATTCTCGCTGCGCGCCTTCGACGTCCACGCGCTCGACTATCTGCTCAAGCCATTTCATCGCCGCCGCTTCCAGGAAGCGCTACGCCGCGTGCGGCAGCGCTTCTCCAACGAACGCGAGCTGGCCGACGTCCGTGTGCGCTTGGCCGCGCTCCTCGAGGCCTCCGACGACGACGGCGCCGACACGGTCCGTTCGGCCCCGATCGAGCGCCTCGCGATCCGCACGACGACCAAGGTCGCGATCGTGCGCGTGCGCGAGATCGACTGGATCCAGGGCGACGGGAACTACGTTCGGCTGCACGTCGGGAGCGCCGTGCATCTGCTCCGACAGACCATGAAGGCGCTCGTGGGTCAGCTCGACCCGAGCCTCTTCGTCCGCATCCACCACTCCTGCATCGTGAACGTGGAGCGCGTGCGTGAGCTGCAGCCGTGGTCGCACGGCGACTACGTCGTCGTCCTCGACAACGGGAAGCGCCTCATGTCGAGCCGGACCTACAGCGGGAACCTGCGCCGCGCGTTCGCGCTGTAACGCCGGTTGGTGTCACGGGCGGTCCGAACAGTCCCATGGGTGCTGCGCAGTCACCCGCGCCGGTGCCACCGTTGGCGCATAAATGCGCAGATTCATTCTGGGTTTCGCCGCGGGCCTCGCGACCATCCCGGCCGTTCTCCTCGTCTCGGGTCTACTGGGCGCCCTGCCGACTCGATCCACGGCTACGCCCCCGGCCTGGGAGACCGCTTTCGCGCGGCACGCTTTGCACGCGGCCGCCACGGTCCACGCCCCTCATCTCCAGAATCCGGTGGCCCCAACCGACTCCACCATCCGCGCGGGCATGAAATACTTCAACGACCAGTGCGAGGGCTGTCACGGCTCCGTGAAGCGAGACAACTCGGTCGGCCTCTATCCACCCGCGCCACGTTTCGCGACCCGCCCGCCGACGCTCCCCGACTGGCAGTTGTTTTGGATCGTGAAGAACGGCGTTCGGTACTCGGGAATGTTCGCGAACGACCACGTCGCCGACGAGAAGATCTGGACGGTCGTGACCTTTTTGCGCCACCTGGACTCGCTCCCGCCCTCAGTCGCCGCCGACTGGCAGGCGCACTAGGTCAGCGAATTCCAGAATTCGATCGTGCGAGCATTGACCGGTCGCTGCCGTCTGACCCGCGAGCTGATCTGGTGCGCGAGAATCTGACGCAGCACGCCGTCGGGGTCGCGGGGCACGCGCTTCGCCAACTGCGCACGCTGCTTGCGCCGGCTCTTGCGCCCGGGTTCCAAGAAGTCGGCCAGATAGAGCATCTTCCCGACGTCATCCCACCGCCCGTGCCCCACGCTGTGATACCGGACGGCGCTCAGCACCCCGCGGTCCGACTCGCCGTGGGACGCCGCGAGCTCGGCCGCCGCGTGGCCATGGCTGATGCCGTCGGGCAGCTCGGCGTCTCTCAGCGCGTCATGCAGCCAACACGCCGTGAGCCACCGTCGTCGTTCCTCCTGAGAGACGTCCATCTCGTCCGCCCACTCGTTGAGCAACGCGACCATACGCCGCACGTGGGCCCGGCGCTTCTTGCCCGCTTGCGCCCATTCCGGAAGATCGGTGACCGCTTGCGCGGGAAGTCGCTTGCGGACACGCCGGCCGAAGAGCCGTAGCAACAGGTTGCGTGTGCGTTGAGCGAACTTCGTCATGTCGGCGAGTCCAGGTCGCGATGCACGGTCGTCGTCGAAAACGCCGGTATGCAAATCGCGACATACTCAGCGCCCCCGGCGGCCGGGCTGCTGTACCGAATCCATTCGCCCGGCTGTGCGATAACCGCCTGTCCCGCCTTCACGTCGATCGTCCCGCTGTCGTGCTCCACGCGCAGCATGCCGCGCAGGACGACCGTGATCTCCTCGAACTCCGGCCGTTGACCCGGTTCGGCCCATCCCTCGGGAGAAACCATTCGGGCCACGCTGACTGTCGCATGACCGGACCGCATCCGCCCGGCGTACTCCTCGATGCGTTTGGGCTTGTTCCCGACGGCCGGGATCACGGCCGGTGAGTCGATCAGTATCGGCATTTTATCGGAGGGTTGGCGTCATGCTGGCACTGCTGCTGCTCGCGTTGGTCCCTGCGCACCAGCCACCACCGACGTGTCCGGCGGCCGAGGCGCATCGCGTGGACAGCACGTCCGTGATTCGCGGATTCGACCTCGCGAGTAATCAGTGGAAGTACAGCCTCGTCGACAAGTGGGTGGAGTTGGCGACGTTCACCAGCCAGCGCGGCGACAGTGGCTGGGTCTTCGCCAGACTCGGGGCGCACCTGGCCGATCGTCCGGCACCTCAACTACACGAGGATGCCTTCGACCAACGCGGCCCAATAACTGGCGCCAATCGGCAGGATGTCGTCGTTGAAGGCGTAGCGGGAGCTGTGCAGCCCGACGCCGTCGACAATGGGGCCGTTGCCGATCCAGAGGTAGCAGCCTGGCCGCGCCGCCAACATGAACGCGAAGTCCTCGCATCCCATGCTCGGCACGACGTCGCGCTGCACATGCTCGTCGCCCACGACCGTGGCCGCCGCCCGAGTGGCCCGCTGGGTTGGCCCGCCGGCGTTCACCGCCGGAGGAATCGGCTTGTAGTACGAGATCTCGCTTCTCACACCGTAGGTCGCCGTCACGCCGTCCGCGACTCGCCGTATCGCATCCCTGAGGACTGCGCCAAGTCCTGGCCTCAAGTACCGACAGGTTCCGCGCAGCACGACCTGCTCGGGAACGATGTTCCACGTGTTCCCGCCCTGCATCTGCGTGACACTGACAACGGCGCCGTCCTGCGGATCGATCGTCCGACTCACGATGGTCTGGATGGCGCCGACGAGCGCCGCCGCGGCAACGATTGGGTCATCGCCGAGGTGTGGCATGGCGGCATGCGCCCCGCGCCCGGTGATAGCGATCTCGAACTTGTCGTCTGCCGCCATGATCGGCCCGACGCAGACGCCGAACGAGCCCACGGCCAGCCCGGGCCAGTTGTGCATCCCATAGACCGCTTCGACGGGAAACCGCTCGAACAGCCCATCCTCCACCATCTTCTGCCCGCCACACTCATTCTCCTCTGCGGGCTGAAAGATGAAGTGCACGACGCCGTCGAAATGTCGCGTCTCCGCCAGATATCGCGCCGCGCCGAGGAGCATGGCGGTATGACCGTCGTGGCCGCAGGCGTGCATGATGCCGTGAATGGGCAGCGCGTCCATATCGGCGCGCAGCCCGATCGCCCGTCGCCCACGACCGGAGCGGAGCGTTCCGACGACCCCGGTGCCGGCCAGGCCGCGATGGACTTCAATTCCAAATGCCTCGAGCGCCTTCGCGACCAGGTCCGATGTACGATGCTCGTGGAACGCCAGCTCGGGGTGCGTGTGAATATCCTGCCGCCACGCTTTCATATCGGCATGAAGATCGACAATGCGTTCGATGAGGGGCATGGCCGAAATCGTAGCCTATGCCGGACCTCCTCGATTGAACGTTATTGCACCGGGCGTGATGCCATACGCCGCCTTGAATTTCCGGATGAGATGACTCTGATCCGAAAACCCCACGATAGCCGCCGCGATCGCCGCTGACTCGCCGTCGAGCATGAGGCGTTTCGCGCGCCGGAGCCTGAGCTGTGTCTGATACCGGTGCGGCGGCAGCCCGACGTGTCGGCGGAACGCGCGGAGGAGTTGAAATCGATCGACGCCGGCGAGGGTCGCGAGCTCCGTCAACGAGCAATCGTCAGCGAAATGCTCCGAGAGATACTCCCGCACCATCCTCACTTCCCGGGGAGTGGATCGCTCGCTCCCGGCCCGCGGCGGAACCCCGCCATGCTGGCGCGCCAGCGCGGCGACCGCCATCAGCAGTCGCGTTTCGCACTCGAGTCGAGGCTCGGGACGCTCGAGCGCGCGGTGCGCTTCGAGAATGCACTCGGCGAGCGCGTTGTCACTGACGACGGCGTCCGGGAAGAATGGAGTTGCCTCGAGCACGGTCTCCACGACCGCGCGGTCGAGATAGATCATGCGATATGAATACTCGTCACCGCGCCCCGCGGGCCCACCGTCGTGCTCGTCCTCGGGATTGACGATGATGACGCGTCCGGGAATAGCGGTCCACACGCGACCGCGTGCCCAGAACGCATGCGCCCCAGCGACGACGGCGCCGAGCGCGTAGCCCTCATGCGAATGCCGTGCGTAGCGATGGGAGCTGGCGTCCCATCGCAAGAGCTCCACCCCGGCAATCCCTTCGAGTCTCCAGTATCGGGAAGCCATACGATCATACAAATTAACTCACACTATGAAATTACAGATGTTGCACGTCGTACTGGTGGCCGGCGCCGTCGCGGCCTGCCATTCGTCAGATCCGTCCGCCAGCACACGGGTCCTCAGGATTTCGGCGATTCCGGACCAGGACCCCGAAAAGCTGCAACGGCTGTACGGCAAGGTCTCGACGTATCTCTCGACCGCGCTCGGCGTCCCGGTCGAGTATCGCCCGGTGACCGACTACACCGCATCGGTGACCGCATTCAAAGTCGGCGATCTCGATCTCGTCTGGTACGGCGGACTCACCGGCGTGCAAGCACGATTGCAGGTGCCCGGCGCCCACGCGATCGCCCAGCGCGACATCGACACGGCGTTCCACTCGGTGTTCATCACCCGTCGCACCTCCGGCATTCGATCGCTCGCCGATCTCAAGGGCCATACGTTCACGTTCGGCAGCGAGACGTCGACGTCCGGACGGCTCATGCCGCAGTACTACCTGCACCAGGGGGGCGTGGAGCTCTCCGACTTCCATGGCCCCCCGGGATTCTCGGGGTCGCACGACAAGACGATCGCGCTCGTCGCGGCCGGCACGTACGACGCCGGAGCGCTGAACGCCCAGGTGTGGCAAGCCCGCGTCGCCAGCAAGGCGGTCGACACCACACGCGTCGTCGTCTTCTTCGTGACGCCGGCGTTCCACGACTATCATTGGGTCCTGCACCCCGACGTCGAGCAGCGCTTCGGCGTGGGATTCGCCGACAAGGTGCGGTCCGCGCTGATCGCGCTGGATCAACAGGACATCCTCGACCTCTTCGGCGCGCATCGCTTCGTACCCGCGGCGGACAGCGATTACACGCAGATCGAGTCCGTTGGCCGCGCCACAGGAACGATCGTACAGTGATCGTGGCGTTGCGGCACGTGAGTCGCCGGTTCGGCGAGCGGCTCGCCGTCGACGACGTGTCGCTCGAGGTGCGCGCCGGCGAGCGCATCGCGCTCATCGGTCCGAGCGGCGCCGGCAAGACCACGCTGCTGCGGTTGATCAACGGGAGTGTCGGGCCGACCGCCGGTGACGTCACCGTTTCGGCGGCGCGGCGCGAGATCGGGACCATCGACCAATCCCTGGCGCTCGTCGACGCGCTCCGGGTCATTCACAATGTCAACGCCGGCCATCTAGGTCGCTGGTCGACGCTGCGGGCGCTCGTCTCGTTGATCGTCCCGCGGGAACGACCACACACCGCCGCGGTGCTCGAGGGACTCGGCATTCCCGAGACAATCGATGCACGCACGGGCGATCTATCGGGTGGCCAACGCCAACGGGTCGCGATCGCGCGCGTTCTCGTGCAGGATCCGCTCCTCGTCCTGGCCGACGAACCGGTCTCGCAGCTCGACCCGGAACGTGCGCGCACGATCTTGCAGCTCCTCACGAGCCGCGGCGGCACACTGATCGCCAGTCTGCACCGTCCCGATCTGGCCCGCGAATACTTCGACCGCATCATCGGCCTCCGCGCCGGGCGCGTCGTCTTCGACCGGCCGCCAGCCGAAGTCACCCCGGCGCTGCTCGCGCCGCTCTACACGGTTGCCCCGCCGTGAAGCTCGACCGGCCGCGGCGTGCCCGCGGCGTCGGTCTCGTTGTCGTGCTGCTGCTCGGGTGGTCTTTGGTTCGGGCGGTCGGTGGGCGCGGCGCCATCGCGAACCCCGCGGGCTGGCCAATGGTTCGCGCGTTCGCGACCGCGGCGTTGCACCCGGATCTCTCGCTATCGCTCGTCCGACTCGCGTTCGTCTCGAGCGGCATAACCCTCGCATTCGCAACCGTCGGGACGGCCCTCGCCCTCGTCATCGGCACGGTCGGCGGAGTCCTCTCGTCGAACATCTGGTGGGGCGACCATCGATTCGCGGCGACGATCGTTCGCGGATGTTTCGCCATCCCCCGCGCACTCCACGAAGTCGTCTGGGGCCTGCTCCTACTGAGCTGCTTAGGGCTGACGCCGCTCACCGCGATTCTCGCCATCGGCATCCACTATGGCGCGATCACGGCGCGCGTCACCGGCGAGGCGCTCGACGACACGCCGGCGGCCGCATTCTATGCGCTCCGCCAGGCCGGTGCGCGGCGGCTCACGGCACTGTGCTATGGATTGCTGCCCGCCGCGGCCCCGGATCTCATCGCGTACGGCTTCTACCGATTCGAATGCGCGATCCGCGCCAGCATTGTGTTGGGCATGATCGGGGCCGGCGGACTCGGATTCCAAGTGCTCCTCAGCATGCAGTCATTGCGCTACGGCGAAGTCTGGACATTCATCTACGCGCTGATGGTGCTCTGCGGTCTCACCGACGCCTGGAGCGCCGCGGTACGGCG
>DATMLM010000069.1:0-184425 GCA_035570055.1 Gemmatimonadaceae bacterium | reverse complement strand
CGGTTCGTATTTCCCCATGGACCTGGTTAGCCGCTCTGGCGGCTGGACATACAGTTTTGGGACAGGCGCCGCAACCCCTGACGCTGCGCGAGGCCGTCGATTCCGCCGTCGCGCGCGGCACCCGGGTCGCTTTGGCGCGGGCCGACTCGGCTACGGCACGTGCCGGGCTCACGGCTGCGCGGGAATGGCCCAACCCCACGTTGTCATTCCAGTACACGCGGGATGAGCCGCACTACCACGGATTCATCGAGTTTCCCATCGACTACCCGTGGCTTCGCTCGGCGCGCATTCACAGCGCGTCCCTCGCCACGCGCTCGGCTGGCTATCGATACGCGTTCGAACGCGCGGCGGCACGGTTCGACGCCGAGACGACATATGTTCGCGCCCAAGTCGCCCAGGAGCACGCACGCCTCTCCCACCTGAATGGGGTATACGCCGACAGCCTGCTGCGTCTGGCGCATGTGCGACGCGAAGCGGGCGATGCGAGCGATCTGGATGTCGAGCTCGCCACCGTGACCGCGGGACAGGCCGCGAACGCCTCGGCGGCCGATTCGTTAGCCGCGATCGGCGCAGTACTCGATCTCCAAGCACTGCTAGGAATGGCCTCGGATAGTATCCGAGTCACGCTCGCGGACTCTCTGGGAATCGCGGCGCCGATGAGCCGCGATACGACCGTCGGGCGGACGCTGCAGGTTGCGGCAGCCGAGGAGACGCTGGGGTCCGAACAATCAGCGCTGAGCGTCGCGAAGCGAGCGGCTTTTGCGACACCATCCATTTCTCTCGGTGTCGAAGGTGGCGACCCCACGCAGCCGTATCCGTTGCCGGCCGCCACCGTGATCTTCCCATTCCCGCTGTTCAACCAGAACGGCGGCCAGGTGGCGACCGAGGCCGCGAACGTATCGAGGGCCCAAGCCGAGCTAGCCCGTGCACGCCGGGAAAGCGCCGCGGCGATCGCGGCAGCCCGACGAGAGCTCGCGGCCGCGATCGTTCGTGCCGAGCGCGATCGCGGCCTCTTGCAGTCGGCGAACCGCGTGGCCGTGATGTCCCTGACCGCGTTCGCCGAGGGCGCTCAGGCGTTGCCGAGCGTGCTCGAAGCCCGCAAGAGCGCCCGCGACGCGCTCGTCCAATACGTCGACGATGTCGGCGCCGCCGCTGCCGCGGCCGCCGCCGTTCGACTGTTCACGTCGAAGGTAGGCGACCAATGACCCGTCGGATAATTTTTCTCGCCGTTTTCGGCGTGGCGTGCAAAAGTGGTGACGCGAAAAAAGACGACGTGGAGCCAGTCGTCAACGCGCAGACCGCGACAGCGGTCCAGCAGTCGTTCACCGAAACGGTGACCGCGATCGGCACCGTGACGCCGCGCCCTGGACACTATGCCGAGCTCGCGGCTCCGGCACCAACGCGAGTCGCGCACATATTTGTCGCCCCGGGCGATGTCGTTCACGAGGGCGACCCGCTGGTCGAGTTCGAGCGCGCCCCGTTCGACGCCGCGGCGCAGAGCGCGCGCACCGCGCTCGACAACGCCGAGCATGCGGCGCAGCGTGCCGAACGCTTGGCCTCAGCCGGGATCATGGCGCGCAAGGACGCCGACCAGGCGGAGGCCGACCTCGCGCAAGCGAAGGCCAACGCGGTGACCGCCGAACGCGCCCAGCAGCTCGCGACGTTGCGCTCGCCGATCTCGGGCACGGTCACCCGCATGACCGCGATCCTCGGCGCCTCGGCGGATCCCTCGCAGCCCGTGGTCGCGGTCGCCGACCCGGGAATGCTCGACATCGTGTTCAGCCTCTCGCCGGGCGATGGCGCGGCGGTCCACACCGGCTCCACGATCGTGCTCACCTCCGGCCGCACGGGCGATGGCGAGTCGTTGGGCCAGGGACAAGTCGCGTCGATCGGCGCGACCGTCGACTCGGCCTCGCGCGGCGTCCTCGTCCGTGCTCGTCTCACCCACCCCTCACGCGCGCTTCGTATCGGCGAAACCGTCTTCGGACGTATTGCCGTTGCCGTGCATCCGCACGCGGTCGTGATCCCGGTACAAGCGCTGGTCCCGGATGGCGATGGGCTCAAGGTCTTCGTCGTGGCCGCCGGTCAGGGGCTCGCGCGACGCGTCACCGTCGGCGGCCGTACCGAGACGGACGCCGAGATCACCGATGGCCTCAAGGCCGGTGAGGTCGTCGTGACGGTCGGCGCGTATGGCATGGAGGACAGCGCCAAAGTGGTTCCGCTCCGCCAACAAGTCGCCCCGGCCGAGGCGCCGGCGGATAGCGACCAGAAGGGCGCCGAGCGGTCATGAAGCTCTACGATCTTCTCGGCGCGCAACGCCGATTCATCTATCTCGTCATCGCGTTGGTCAGCGCGGCGGGTATCTGGGCCGGCTTTCGTCTCCCGTCGGCGATCTATCCCGAGCTGACCTTCCCTCGGATCACCGTGGTTGCGCAGGGCTCGGCCCTCGGCGCCCGACAAGTCGTCTTCGCGCTCACGCGCCCGATCGAGGAGGCGATCAGCATTATCCCGGGTGTGCAGCGGGTCCGCTCGAAGTCGATCCGTGGCGCGTCGCAGATCGACATCTCGTTCGCGCCGAACACCGACATGGTGTACGCGCTCCAACTCGTGAACACGCGCGTCAACGAGATCCGGGGGACGCTGCCCCCGGAGATCGAGATCGAGATCGAGCGCCTGACGCCGTCCGTCTTTCCGATCTTGTCGTACAATCTGATCGGTGGAGACGCCGCGACGCTTTACGACATCGCGCGCTATCAAATTCGCCCGGTCTTTTCCCGAGTACCCGGCGTCGGCCGGGTCGACGTGCAGGGCACCGACGTGCGCGAGATCGAAGTCATCGTTGACCCCGCGAGACTCTCGGCGCAATCGATCTCGTACGACGACGTGGCCAACGCGATCAAGCAAGCGACATCGGTCGATGCCGTGGGCCGTGTCGCCGAGGACTATCAACAGTTCTTGATCGTGACCGACCAGGAGGCGCACACGGTCGAGGACATCGCGAACGTCGTCGTGTCCACACCGTCGGGTTCGAGCATTCGCGTGAGCGACTTGGGCTCGGTCATGCTCGGCACCGAGGACCATACGCGTATTATCGCGGGAGACGGCCGACCAGCCGCGACGCTCAATATCACGCGCCAGATCGGGGGCAACACGGTCACGATCGCCGATAGCATCGCGGGTTTGGTCGAGACGATCACGCACACACTCCCGCCCGGCGTGCGGATCGAGCCGGTCTACGACCAGGCGACCTTGGTCAAGGACGCCGTGACGTCGGTTCGCGACGCCATGTTGATCGGCGCGGCGCTGGCGATCATCGTCCTGCTCCTGTTCCTACGTCACGGGGTGATCACGGCGATCAGCGCCACGTCGATTCCGCTGACGCTGGCGATCACCGTCTTCTTCATGTCGCTTGTGGGGCAGACGTTCAACTTGATGACGCTCGGCGCCATGGCCATCGCGATCGGCCTCGTGATCGATGACGCCGTCGTCATCACCGAGAATATCGCACGCCATCTGGCGATCACGCCGGACGATCGGCAACGCGCCATTCGCGAGGCCGTGCAGGAGCTCATCTGGCCAGTCACCACGTCGACGATCACGACGGTCGTCGTCTTCCTGCCGCTCGGTCTGCTCCAAGGCGTTGTCGGGCAGTTCTTCATCGCCCTGTCGGTGACCCTCACGATCGCTGTACTCGTCTCGCTCGTACTCGCGCTCACGATCATCCCGCTGTTGAGCGCCCAGTTCGTCAAGCACCGCGACGAGGGTGCCAAGGTCGATTGGCTCGCCGATCGCTATGAGAAGACACTGGCGATCGTGCTGCGCCACCCCAGTTGGGTGATCACCGCCGCCGTTGTCCTCGTGGCGCTCGGCGTAGTCGCCCAGCAGCGCGTCGCCTCGGGCTTCCTCCCGGAGATGGACGAGGGGGCCTACGTGTTCGACTACTTCACGCCGGGTGGGACCGCGCTCACCGAGACGGACCGCGAGGTCCGCATCGCCGAGCGGATCATGGCCGCGACACCGGAGATCGAGGCCACGTCCCGGCGTACGGGTACCGAGCTCGGAGTATTCGCCACGGAGCAGAATCGCGGCGACCTCGTCGCCCGCCTCGTGCCGCGCTCCAAGCGCGATCGCACGGTCGATGAGGTCATCGACGACGTCCGAGCGAAGGTCCAGCGCGCGGTCCCGCGGCTGCACATCGATTTCGTGCAGATCCTGTCCGACGTCATCAACGACCTGGCCGGCGCAGCCCGGCCGATCGAGATCAAGCTATTCGGCGAGCAGCTGGAATCGCTCGAGGCGTATGCGAAAGCCCTGGAGCCCGATATGACCAAGGTCGACGGGGTCGAGGACTTCTACAACGGTGTCAGCGAGCCATCGCCCGAGCTCATGCTTCGCATCAGCGGCGCCGAGGCGAACCGGATCGGCATGACACCGCAGCAAGTCGGCGCCGATGTCTCGGGCTCCATCCTGGGCGTCGTCGGCGGCGAGATTCGCACACAGGACCGTGCCATTGCCGTCCGCGTCCGCGCGCCGGACACCGTGCGCTTCGACCCGCTCAGACTCGGATCGCTCCCGATCATCGGCACCGGTCACAAACCAACGCCGTTGTCCTCGCTGGCGTCGATCACGCCGCAGATCACGCGGGCTGAGTTCGACCGCGAGAATCAACAGCAAATGATCGCCATGACCGCCGACATCTCCGGACGTTCAATCGGCGACATCAACAAGGACGTCGAGCGTGTCCTCGCCGCGCACCCGCCGCCGCCCGGTATCCGCGTGGAGATCGGCGGGCAGTACGCGGGGCAACGGCAAGCGTTCCGTTCGCTGCTGATCGTCCTCTTCCTGGCAGGCGTGAGCGTCATCGCTATCATGGTGGTCCAGTTCGAGTCCTTCATCGAACCGTTCGTCATCGTCGTGGCCGCGCCCATCTCATTCGTCGGCGCGCTGGCTTTGCTGATGATCACGGGCACGCCGCTGAACGTTTCGTCGTTCATGGGCCTGATTCTGCTGGTCGGCCTGATCGTGAAGAACGGGATCATTCTCCTCGACTTCACAAAGCTCCGCATGGAGCGCGAGGGCGTCCCATTGGAGACCGCGGTTCGAGAAGCCGCGCGCACGAGGTTGCGGCCGATTCTCATGACGACCTTGTGCACGCTGTTCGGCCTCTTGCCCTTGGCACTCGGCCTCGGAGCAGGCAGCGAGCTACAGCGACCGCTGGCGTTGGCCGTGATCGGCGGCCTGGCCCTGTCGACGCCGATCACGCTGTTCGTGGTCCCGACCGTACTGGTGGCGGTGCGGGGACGGGACTTCAGGAAACTCGGACCCATCGCATGATCTCGGCGATCCGGCCGCTCGTGCAACGAGCCAATGGCGGAGACAAATCTCCTGCCGAAATGCTCTTGAGGTGCGTCAAGAGTGTTGTGGTTTTTCAGGCATGCACCAAGGGTGGTTGCGCGTTAAGCTGATTGGGCCATTCTCAGCGAGGCCGCCTTGACGCCCCAAGAAGAGCCGAGCATTACGGCGCGTGACTTCAGCGCCCGCAGGGCACTCGATCCTCGCGTGTGGCTTCCTGTCATGCTGGCCGCGGCGATGGGCATGGCGGTCGTCTCCTATCGGTCGCTTAGCACGCTGGACCGGCGTTACCTCGGTCCGTTAGTACCCCTCGAAGGCTTTCCGGCGATCGCACTAATTGTGGTTCTCGCGCTTGGCCACACGCGACTACGCTCCATTGGTGCGATGACGGCCTACCTGGCTGCCGCATGGCTCGCTTTCGGGAGTTACGCGATGGCTTCCTACCCCGGTGGGTCCCCGAGCACGCTGGATCCCTCGCGTCCACCGCCGTTGACCACCCCTCAGAGCCTTTTCGGTCTGACAATCGCCTGCGCTGCCGTTATGGTCACTGCGTCCCTGTACCCACGGGGCCGCGCACGGATCGCGATCAATGTCTGTACGGCGTTGCTGCTGTCGGCATGCGTTGTGGTTAAGACGCTCATCTACGTGTGATGCCGGGAGCATGATTGGCGAGTCGATCGCACGGACGTCGTAGCAGCGATTCACATCGGCCAGCGCTCCAAGGGAGCTTCGGCCTCCGGCGGATCAGGAAACCCGCACCCAGCGTATGATCTCGGCCAACGAGCGGCGTTTGCCGTACATGAGGATGCCCACGCGGTAGACGCGAGCCGCGAACCAGATGGCGATGAAGTTCGCGACCAGCAGCCCCAGGATCGTCCCGGCGATTTCCAAGGTCGGCACCTGTATCAGCGCCAATCGCAGGGGCATGAGAATCGGCGCCGAGAACGGAATCCACGACACCACGCGCGCGAGCGTGCTCGTCGGGCTCAAGAACACGGGCCCAACGAACATGATGCTCAGCACGAGCAGCATCGTGACAGGCAGCGACGCCTGCTGCGCGTCCTCCTGACTCTCGACCGTCGCACCGATCGCGGCGAACAGCGCCGCGTAGAAGAAGAAGCCGAGCAAGAAGATCAACGCCAGCTCGATCCCGGCGCCAAGGCTGATGGAGCCCGGCAGCGGAATGTTCGCCGACGCGCTGGCGCCGAGCGCGCGTAAGATCGGTGCCCGGAAGGACACGATCGCGATCGACAGGGCGGTCCAGATGATTTGCTGGGTGATCGCGACACCGCCCACGCCGAGGATCTTGCCGGCGAGCAGCGTATCCGGCGGCGCGCTGGAGACGACGACCTCGGACACGCGGCTCGCTTTCTCGTCCGAGACCCCGCGGACGATGCTCTGACCGTAGACGACGATCGTGATGTACAGCAAGATCGCCACGATGTAGCCGAACCATGCCCCGGACATGCCGGACCCGCCCAGCCCCCGGTCGGTGACGCGCTCGGTATGCAGTTCCAGTGGTACGGTGGTCAGCGATCGAATCTGCGCCGGATCGAGTCCGGCGCCAACCAACCGTTCGGTGAGCACGGCGTTCTTGACGACGTCACGAACGTGGTCGATGTCCTGGAGTGCCGACGCATTGCGCCCGTTGTAGCGCGCGCCTTTGCCCGCCAGCGTGCTGTCATTGAGCACGAGGTACCCGACCCACTTGTTGTGCATCACGGCATTCAACGCATTCGCCTCGGCCGTCGGAGCGTCGCCCCGAGACACGACCTGCAACATGGCGTTCGAGGTGTCAGTCGTGACCCCCGCGCCCAGGTTGGCGACCACGCGCTGACCGAGGTTCGTTCCGGTCTCGTCGATGACGATGATGTGGGAGGCGTCGGCCGAGACGCCGGCGTGCTGCGTCAGCACGATCTGGCCGATGCTGATGCCGCCGAAGAACAGCGGCCCCAGGAGCGTCGCGAACACGAACCATCGCGACCGAACCCGCTCCAGATACTCGCGGCGGATAACAACGCCGAGCTTACCCATGTCCCGACATCCCCTCGGTGACGCCGACGGCGCCGACCCGCTGGAGGAAGATCTTATGCAGCGACGGCTGCACCACCTCGAACCGCGTGATCTCGGCGCCGGCACCCACGAGGCGCTGGAGCAGTTGTTGCGCCGGCGCGTTCGTCGCCAACTCGATTTCCAGGGTACGCTGCTCGCGATTCACGCTGTCGACGAGTGAGCGATCCGCGAGCACCTGCTCGACCGCGTCGGACGTACCGTTCGCCGTCGCCAGCGCTATCGTCCGACCGGCATGCTCCGCGCGCACCGCCGCGACCGGTCCGTCGAGCACTTTCGCGCCCTTGGCGATAATGCACACGGAGTCGCAGAGTCGCTCGGCGTTATCCATGAGGTGCGTGCTGAAGATCACCGTGTGGCCGCGCTGGCGAAGCTCGACGACCGTGTCGTTGAGTGCCTGCGCATTGATCGGATCCAGCCCGCTGAACGGCTCGTCGAGTATGACGAGCTCGGGATCGTGCAGCAGCGTCCCGATGAACTGGACCTTCTGCTGCATTCCGCGGGACAACTCATCGACCTTCTTCTGATCCCACTCGGTGAGCGAGAGCCGCGCCAGCCATTCGTCGATGCGCCGGTCGACATCCCGTCGCGTCATCCCTTTCAGCTCGCCGAGGAACCGCAGGACACGACGCACGCGCATCTTGCGATACAACCCGCGTTCTTCGGGCAGATAGCCGATCCGGTCGGTCACGCCCTTGGCGCCGCTCGGCTGGCCGAGCACTTGGATCGTGCCACGGTCTGGAACGATCACGTTCAGGATCATCCGGATCGTCGTCGTCTTGCCGGCGCCGTTCGGGCCGAGCAAGCCGTAGACGCTTCCCCGGGGAACGGCTAACGACAACCCCTGAACGGCCACGTGGCCATCGAAGTTTTTTTGTACGTCCCGGATGTCAACCGCGAGATCGCTCATATTCGTGATAGTATACTACGCGCGCGGTACCAGAGGAGTTTCAGTTACACTAACTTGCCGCCGTGTCGCGACTTGCCACCGTTGTCGTCGCCGTAGCCGCGTCGTTGCTGCTGCTCTTTCTCGCTGCCCCCCTCGCCGAACTCGTTGTCTCGGGTGGTAGGCAGGGCCTGCACGCGTTGGGGAGCGATGCCGAGCTGCGCGACGCACTCGTGCTGACCGCCGCCACCGCGACAACGGCCACGCTCCTCGGACTCCTCGCTGGCACACCGATCGCCTACCTGCTCGCCCGCCGCGCATTCCCGGGTCGCGCAGCCCTCGCCGCGCTGCTCGATCTCCCGGTGCTGATCCCACACCCGGTCGCGGGCATCGCGCTGCTCCTCGCCCTCGGCCGCCACACCGCGGTGGGCTCCGCATTGTTCGCCGCCGGACTCCGCATTACCGGCACCCCCACGGGAATCGTGAGCGCGATGCTCTTCGTCTCGTGCCCGCTCTACTTGAGCGCCGCGCGCGAGACGTTCGACCGCGTCGACGCCCGCTTCGAGACCGTCGCTCGCACGCTCGGCGATCCACCCTGGCGCGTATTTCGTCGGGTCACACTCCCACTCGCATCCCGCGGCCTGGTTGCCGCCGCCGTCATCATGTGGGCCCGCGCCGTCAGCGAGTTCGGCGCCGTCGTGATCCTCACGTACAACCCACAAGTCGCCAGCGTCTTGAGCTACGACCGGTTCACGACGTACGGTCTTCCAGGCGCACTCCCCGTTGCGGCCGTGCTCGTCCTGCTCGCGTTGATTCCACTCGCCATTCTCCACCGCCTGCGATGATCGACGTCGCCGGACTCTCCGCGCGGGCGGGCACGTTCTCCCTCACCGACATCACGTTCCATATTCCCGCGCGCGGATACGGCGTGGTCATCGGCCCGGCTGGCGCGGGAAAGACGACGCTGCTCGAGGTGCTCGCGGGAGTCATCCCGGCGACGTCAGGTACGGTGCGGCTCGCCGATCGTGACATGCACGGAGTCCCGCCCGAAGCACGGGGCATCGGCCTCGTGTACCAGCACGCCTATCTCTTCCCGCATCTCTCAGTCGCGGACAACGTCACGTACGGCACGAGCGACCTCGCGTTCGCGCACGATGTGGCCCGCCGCCTCGGCGTCCACGCGCTCATGAACCGCCCGGTGCACGCACTCAGCGGCGGCGAGCGCCAACTCGTGGCACTCACACGCGCGATCGCGCCACGTCCCCCGATCCTGCTACTGGATGAGCCATTCGTCGCGCTCGATCCCCGCCGCCGGGCGGCGATCCGGCGCGAGGTCCGCGCCCTCTACCGGGAGCTCGGGTCGACGGTATTGCAGGTCACGCACGACTTCACGGAAGCCGGGCTCCTTGGCGACGTGGCCGTGTTGCTGGACGCGGGTCGCGTGTTGCAAGCGGGGCCACCCGAGGAGGTCTTCCGCAAGCCCGCCTCCAGCGAAGTCGCGGCCTTCCTCGGCGCCGAGAACGTCTATGCCGGCACCGTCGTGGTGCTCGGCGACGGGACGGTCGAGTTCCACACGTCCGACGGCGCTATGACGTTCGTGGCCGCCGGCGATGCCACGCCCGGCCCAGGACACGCGGTCGTGCCCGCCGACGAGATCGTCCTCTCGCCCACGGCGATCGCGTCCTCGGCGCGTAACGTGTTTCATGGGTACGTCGAGGCCGTCGAACGATCCGGCCCTCTCGCTCGCGTGACCGTCATGGTCGACGGCGCCCCACTCGTGGCGGCCCTGACCACGCGTTCCGCCTCGGAGCTGCGACTGGATCGGGGTACGCCGGTCATCGCCTCGTTCAAGGCGATGGCGGTGCATCTCTGCTAAGGAAGGGGTTCGGGGAATTTTTCTCCCCCCAACAGGGGGGAGAAAATTTCCCCGTCACCCCTTTTTCCTTAGTGCTTCGTCGTATCCGCCGGCGGGGTCGCGGGGTTCTGTTGCTGACGGAGTAGTGCCACGAGATCAGCCTGATGCGCCTGAACGACCGCGAGGCCGATCGCCTGACTCTTGGCGGCGAGCGTCGCCTGCTGAGACGACAGCTTCTGCCCGATCGGCGATTTGTAGAACGCGATCAGATCTTTGAGCTCGGACTCCGTGAACACTTGCGCGTACACGGTGGTGAGCTGTGGCCCCAGGTCGTCCCACGTGAGGTACTTGTTCGCGAACTGCTGCATCGCGCTGCGATAGGGTGCCATCGCGGGATTGTTCTGGATCTGCACGTCGAACGCGGCCGAGATCGCATCCCGCAGCGTCTTATCGGCGTGCATCACCTGCATCAACTCGGTCGCGGCTTTGATCTGACCGGGCGTCGGTGCTGGTGCTGGTGCCGGCGTCGCGGCGGGCGCCTGCGCGCTGGCGCTCGACGCCACGGTGAGGGACAGGCCGAGGGCGAGCGCGAAATACCGTCGGGCGGCTCGCTGCGCCAGATACATGCCGACCCCAGTGCCGACGCACGAGAGCATGAACGCGGTCATGAACCCCACGAGGCTGCCAGCGTACCAACCGACAGCACCGCCGACGGTCATGCCGGCGAATGATGCGAGTTTTCCCATGTCCATTGGACGATCCACCCTCAAAAGGGTGTTAGCCGTGGTGCGCCGGGGCAGGAGGGGCGCCGCCTGCCATCACGAACAGCTCCGCTTGCGTCCGCGAACGGCGCAAGAGATCGAGTGAGCGGGCCAACTGGACGTCATCCCCGGCGCGACGACGGAACGCGATCGAATCGGGGAATGCGAGCTCCGCGATCCGATCCGCGAGCAGGCGGTCCACGAAGGAGCGCGCGGCGTCGAACTGGGCGCGCGTGACGGGCACGTTCGCGTCCTGGAAGCGATGGAAGAGGCTATCGCGCCACGCTGGCTGAACGGTGAAGTCGGGCTTGACGTTGCGGCCAAGCTCACGAGCCAGGCTGTAGGTGGCCAGGTAGACGCCCTGGGAGGCCGGCGTAATGGCCTGCACGAACGCCCGCTCGGTATCATCGAGCGTATCGGGCAGCACGGCGAGGTCGGGCGTGATGGCGCCGCCGCCGAACACCGTGCGGCCGGCGTCAGAGTGAAAGACCGGCTTTGGTTTCCCAGCCGAGTCAGGCTCGATCTCGACCAGCTGGCCATCCGGCATAAGCTTCCGGGGTTTCTGAATCGACCGGCCGTCGGGCGTATACCACCGACCCGTCGTGAGCTTGAGCGAGTACCCGCCATCGAGCGCGAACAGGCTCTGGACCAGGCCCTTGCCGAACGACGTCGTGCCGACGACGAGCGCCCGGTCGTGGTCCTGCAGCGCGCCGACGACGATCTCCGTCGCGGACGCCGAGCCGCCGTCGATGAGCACCGCGACTGGTACCGTGGTCGTCAGCGGGTGGCGTACGGCGCGATACGTCTCTTGCGGGCCGGCTCTCTCGCGCACGCTGGCCAGCTCGGTCCCCTCGGCCAGGAAGCAGTTCGCGACGAGCAGCGCTTGATCTACGGCGCCGCCGCCGTTGCCCCGGACATCGAGGACGATGCCCTTCGCGCCAGCGGTCAGGAGGTGTGACAGCGCGGCGTTCACTTCCTGCGCCGCGGACTCGCTGAAGACCTGCAATGGCACGTAGCCGATCTGGCCGTCCAGCATGGCCGAGAAAGGCACCGATGGTACGTGGACGCTCTCGCGGACGTAGCGGGCGCGAATCGGCTGGGCCTCTCCGAGTCTCGTGACGGCCACGTCGACTGGCGTGCCCGGACGCCCAAGGAGGGCCTGTGAGACCTTGTCCAGCGGCCAGCCGCGCACGCCTGCACTGTCGACCGCAATGATCTCGTCGCCGGGCCGAAGCCCTCCCGACGCGGCAGGCGAGTGCGGGAACACGCGAACGATGGTCGGGCGGCCGCTGTGGTCCTCGATCTGGAGACCGAGCCCGCCGTACGCGCCGCCGAGCGACTCGCGGTTGAACGACGCCAGCTCGTCGCGCGAGTAGAGCTCGGCGTATGGATCACCCAGCGAGTGCACGAGTCCACGCGCGGCCTTCTCGTACAGCGCGTCCGTCGACAGCGAATCGACGCTTCGCTCGCGCACGAGAGAGAAGACCTCTTGAAACAGATCCGCCCGGTGTGTGACCGGTCGTGCAGCAATGACACCGGCGACGACGAGTGGAGCGGCCGCCAGGAGAAGGAGCGTGGGACGGGTGCGACGCATGAAACCTACGATACCTCAAGCGATAGGGTCTGCGCCAGCGCTTCGGCCAGTGTCTCCCATGGCAGGAGCGCGCACGCCGCACGAGCGGGAGTACGCCGAATAATCCCAAACGCGACAAGTGGGCCCAGCTCTAAATCATCTGGCTCGCCCGGCTTACTGGTGACGAACCGCCGTAATCTCGCGATGAATGCTGTTATCTCGGTGACAGAGCGGCCGCGGACGAGATCCGTCATCATCGACGCCGAGGCGCGGCCAATGGCGCACGCGTCGCACTCGAATCGGATGTCTCGGATCAGATCGCCCTCGATGGCGACATCGACGTGCATAGTCTCGCCGCACAGGGGATTGGCCTTTGTGGCGCTCGCATCCGGCTCGGCGAGCGCCCCGCGTCCGTGCGGCCGCCGATAATGATCGAGTATTGCTTCGTGGTACAGGTCAGACATTGGCGAAGAGGGACTGCGCCCGTTTGACGCCGGTGACCAGCGCCTCGACGTCGCTCTCATCGTTATACACGTAGAACGACGCCCGGGCCGTCGCGCCCACTCCGAGCCGCCGAATCAGCGGCTGCGCACAGTGATGGCCCGCACGGATCGCGACACCGTCCTGATCGAGAATGGTCGCCAGGTCGTGGGGATGGATATCCGCCACGGTAAAACTGACCACACCACTGCGCTCAGCCGGTGTCGGTCCAAATACCCGCACCCCTTCGATCGCCGTCAGTCGTTTGCTGGCCGCCGCGGTCAACTCTTGTTCATGGCGCCGCACGTTGTCCATGCCAATCGCGTCGAGATACTCAACTGCCGCGGCCAAGCCGACGGCCCCACCGAGGTTCGGCGTGCCGGCCTCGAATTTGTGCGGCAAAATATTCCAGGTCGTGTGGTCGTCACCCACGAACTCGATCATGTCGCCACCGGTCTGATAAGGCGGCATGGCCTCCAGTCGTTCCCGCCGCCCCACCAGCCCGCCAATTCCCGTCGGCCCGAGCATCTTGTGCCCGCTGAACGCGTAGAAGTCGACGCCGAGGCGATCGAACTCCACGCGCATGTGTGGAGCACTCTGTGCGCCGTCGACGACAATGATCGCACCCTTTGCGATACCCACGACCTCGGCGAGCGGCGTAATCGAGCCGATAGCGTTCGAGACGTGCGTCACCGCGACGATCTTGGTCCGTGGCGTGATGAGACTGCGGAGGTGATCGAGATCCAGCCGCCCATCCTCGGTGATCTCGGCGATCTTGAACGTCGCGCCAGTCTTGAGCGCGAGTTGCTGCCATGGGACGAAATTGGCGTGGTGCTCGAGCCGCGTGACGACGATCTCGTCGCCACGATGTATATCTGCCGTCGCGGCAACCAGATTGAGCGACTCGGTCGTGCCCCGCGTGAAGATGAGACAGGCAGGATCAGACACGCCCAGAAACCGCGCCACTCGCTCGCGGGCCGCGTGGTACCGGTCGGTGGCCGCGACCGAGAGCGCATATGCTCCGCGGTGCGGATTTGCGTATGCCGTCTCGTACACATCGCGAACCGCATCGAGCACCGCACGCGGTTTCTGCGAGGTCGCGGCCGAGTCGAGATAGTGCAGCCCTGGCTCTCGCGCCAGCAGCGGGAAATCGCTCTTGTTCATGCTTTGGGTCCCAGCAGGATCGTATCGCGCTCCACGCGCACGGCGTAGCTCGCGATGTCGTCAACGGCTGGCCCCAAGCGCACGCGCCCGGAGGCAATTTCGAACCGCGCGCCATGCAATGGGCACTCGATCGTGCCGTCGCCCATGACTGCGCCGGCCGAGATCGGGAACTCCTGGTGCGGGCAGCGATCGTGCAGCGCATAGATCACACCGCCCAGGTTCACGAGACATACCGGCTCGCCGTCCGGCGCGTCCACCGCGACAAGCTCACCCTCGGGGATCTCGTCCGTCCGTGCCACCGCGACAAAACCGTGATCGGTCACGCGACTTGCTCCAGCGCCGCCCTCAGCGCATGCCAGGCGAGCGTGGCGCACTTGACCCGTACGGGAAACTGCGCGACGCCACCGAACGCGGCGAGTCGCCCCAGGCGTTCGCCCTCTGATGCATCGCCGGTGACGAGCCGGTGAAACGAGTCGAAGATCGCGTCGGCCTCGGCGCGAGTTTTTCCCGCGACCGCGGTCGTCATAAGCGAGGCGGAAGCCTTGGAGATCGCGCACCCGGTGCCGGGCGGTGTCGCGAAGTGCACGTCCGCGATGCGATCGCCATCCATGCGCACCCACACGGTGACGGCATCGCCGCACATCGGATTGTTGCCGGTCGCCTGCGCGTCCGCACCAGTCAGCTCGCCGAAGTTGCGCGGCGACTTGCTGTGATCGAGGATCACGCTCTGGTACAGCTCGCGGAGGTCCGGCATGACCTTATGCCGCGGCGACCAGCTCGGCGCCGCCTCCGACGAACCGCTCCAGCGTGAGCGCCTCGAGCGCCTTCCGGACGTCGGGCTGGTCGATCCGCTCCAACACGTCGGCCGCGAACGCGTACGTGAGCAACGTGCGCGCCTGCTCCAGGTCGATGCCGCGACTTCTCAGATAAAAGAGCGCGACCTCATCCAGCCGGCCCACGGTCGCGCCGTGCGTGCATTTCACGTCGTCGGCGAAGATCTCGAGCTGCGGCTTGGTGTCGGCCTGTGCGGTCTCGGACAGCAGCACGTTGTTGTTCGTCTGCTTGCCGTCTGTCTTCTGCGCCTCGGGCTGCACGTAGACCTTCCCATTGAACACGCCATGGGACGCATCGTCCATGATGCCCTTGTATACCTCGCGGCTCGCGCAATGCGGCGCCGCGTGCTCGATGCGCGTCTGGTGGTCGATGTGCTGCGTGCCGTCGAGCATATAGAGCCCGTGCATCAGGGTCTCTCCGCCCTCTCCACCGAGCACGGTATACAGGTTGACGCGGGCGAGAGCGCCGCCCGTGGCGAACGAGAATGAGTGATACCGGGAATCCCGCCCTTGCCTCACCTCGGTCGTCCCGACGTGATACGCCCGTTCGCTCTCGCGCTCGATGCGATAGTGATCGACCTTGGCGCCGTCGGCGACCTCGATCTCGGTCACCGCGTTGGTGAAATACGTGGCGTCACCAAGAGTGACGTAGCTCTCGATGACGGTCACCACCGAATGGCGGTCGGCGACAATCAGCGTGCGGGGATGCGTGGCACCCTTCGCCGCCTCGGAGTCGGTCACATAGAGCAGATGAATCGGCATTTCGACCACCGTGTCCGCCGGCACGTGCACGATCGCCCCGTCGACGGCGAACGCGGTGTTCAATGCCGTGAACGCATCCCGCGTTGGCGTGGCGATCTTCGTCAACCAGTTCTCGGCCGCTGCGTCGTTCCAGTGCCCAGCGAGATCGAGCACACGCACGCGCGCCGGGAGACCACTCAGCGACGACAGACCGGACGCATACCGGCCGTTCACAAAGACGAGACGCGGAGCGTCGAGTCCTAGTGTGAATTGCGCCAAATCATCGGGCTGGACCTGGCCGCTCGCGTCTCGTAACGGCAACCAATCGACCTCGGCGATGGCCGCCGGGCTCGTGAAGTGCCAGTCCTCGTTCTTCTTGGTCGGGAAGCCGGTCGCGATGAAGTGATCCATCGCCGCACGCCGTGCGCCGGTGAGCCACGCGGGACCACTGTCGCGGAACTGCTCGGCAAAGCTCACGCGGCAACTCCGGCGTACCCGTGGGCCTCCAGCTCGAGCGCCAGCTCTTTGCCGCCCGATTGTACAATGCGCCCGTTGACGAGCACGTGCACGAAGTCGGGCACGATGTAGTTCAGCAGTCTCTGGTAGTGCGTGACGACGATCGTCGCGTTATCCGGCCGCCGCAGCTTGTTGACCCCATCGGAGACCACGCGCAGCGCATCGATGTCGAGACCGGAGTCGGTCTCATCGAGCACGGCCAGGCGAGGCTCGAGCACGGCCATCTGCAGGATCTCGTTGCGCTTCTTCTCGCCACCGGAGAAGCCACTGTTGACGGCCCGCTTCAACATGCCGGGGTCCATGTCGACGAGCTGCAGTCGCTCCTTCACAATGTCGTCAAACTCGAAGAGGTCGACCTCCTCGAGTCCCTTGGCTTTCCGAATCGCGTTGTATCCCGCCCGCAGGAAATACCCATTCGTGACGCCGGGGATTTCGACCGGGTACTGGAACGCGAGGAAGAGCCCTTTCTGCGCCCGCTCCTCGGGGGCCATGGCAAGGAGATCCTCGCCGTCATACGTGACGCTACCGCCGGTGACCTCGTACGCCGGATGCCCAGCGAGCACCTGCGCGAGCGTGCTCTTACCGGACCCGTTCGGTCCCATGATCGCATGAATCTCGCCCGCGCCGACCGAGAGGGAGATCCCGCGAAGGATCTCCTTGTCGCCGACGGTGGCGTGCAGGTCGCGAATATCGAGCACGATTACCCTACGCTCCCTTCGAGTGTGATGCCAAGGAGCTGCTGCGCTTCGAGCGCGAACTCCATCGGCAATTGCTGAAACACGTCTTTACAAAAACCACTGACGATCATGGAGACGGCATCTTCAGCGGTGAGCCCCCGCTGCTTGCAGTAGAAGATCTGATCCTCGCCGATCTTCGAGGTCGATGCCTCATGCTCCAGCGTCGCCGTACTGTTCGCGACTTCGATGTACGGGAACGTGTGCGCGCCGCACCGGTTTCCGACGAGCATCGAGTCGCACTGTGTGTAATTGCGGGCGTTGTCGGCCTTCTTGAGGACCTGCACCTTGCCACGATAGCTGTTGTTCCCCTGGCCAGCCGAGATCCCCTTGGAGACGATGGTGCTCTTCGTATTCCGGCCCATGTGGATCATCTTGGTGCCCGTGTCCGCCTGCTGGTGATTGTTGACAACGGCCACGGAATAAAACTCACCCGTCGAGTTATCCCCCTGGAGAATCACGCTGGGATACTTCCACGTAATGGCGGATCCGGTCTCGACCTGCGTCCACGAAATCTTGGAATTCACGCCACGCGCGGCACCGCGCTTGGTGACGAAGTTATAAATGCCACCCTTGCCCTCGGTGTCGCCCGCATACCAGTTCTGCACGGTCGAGTACTTGACCGTCGCATTATCCAGCGCGACCAACTCGACAACGGCTGCGTGGAGCTGATTCTCGTCGCGCCGGGGTGCGGTGCATCCCTCCAAGTAACTCACGTACGCGCCTTCGTCGGCGATGATGAGTGTTCGTTCAAACTGTCCCGTACCCGCCGCATTGATGCGGAAGTACGTGGACAATTCCATCGGGCAACGAACGCCGGGCGGCACATAACAGAACGAGCCGTCGCTGAACACGGCCGAGTTGAGCGAAGCAAAGAAGTTGTCGGAGTATGGGACGACCGAGCCCAAATACTTCTCGACGAGCTCTGGATGCTCGCGAACGGCCTCGCCGAACGAGCAGAAGATGATGCCGAGCTCGCCCAATTCTTTGCGCATCGTCGTGCCGACCGAGACGCTGTCGAAGATGGCGTCGACGGCCACACCCGAGAGGCGCTTCTGCTCGGTGAGCGAGATGCCGAGCCGCTCATACGTCCGGCGAAGCTCGGGGTCCACTTCATCCAAGCTTCCCAGCGGTTTGACGGCCCTTGGGGCCGAGTAATAGCTGACGTTCTGGTAATCGATGGGCGGATAGGTGACATTGGCCCAATGCGGTTCGCGCATCGTGAGCCAACGCTTGTAGGCTTTGAGACGCCAGTTCAGGAGGAATTCCGGCTCCTGTTTCTTTGCCGAAATCAGCCGGACGACGTCCTCGCTGAGCCCGCGTGGGATCGTATCCTGTTCGATATCGGTTACGAATCCGTACTGGTATTCGCGGTTGACCAGAGTCTCGATCGACGAACCCATGACTTCTCTTTTCTCCACAGTGACTTATATCGAATCCTAAGTAACTTTGTCGGCATTGTCAATTTAAGCAAACCGAGTCTATCTAATTGAAAATACTGCAGTTACGGAGCTATGTCGCAGTTAGGTGCCTTGCTCGTCGTATCTAGAGTATGACCTACCTCGCTTTTGGAGCGACTGTACGCCAGCTTGGCCCTGGCGTTCTGACCATCGGGAGCGCTCCCGAGGCGGGGTGGCGTGTCTTAGGGCACGGTTTGGAGCCCCGACACGCGATCGTGTCCCAGGAGACCGGCTGGGGCGGCCGGGCCCTCATCGAGCGCGGCTCCCCGAGCGCCGTGATCGTCGTGAACGGCGCCGAGGTCAGCGGGGGCCGGGCCACGCTCGAGTTCGATGATGTCGTGCGACTCGGCACGGCCGAGTTCACGTATCGCCGCACCGGGCTCGGCGCCGCCAAGGGCGGGCCCTATCTCAAGGACCGGCGCCGCAACCGGGTGTATCTCGTCACGGAGCACACGACGATCGGCCGCGATCCGTCATCGACGATCGTCATGAAGGACGTCGACGTCTCGCGGACGCACGCCGAGATCGTGAAAGAGGGCGACGCGTTCATCGTGCGGCCGCACGGGGTGTCCGTGGTCTCCGTCAACGGCGTCCGCGTGAGCCGCCAGGCGACGCTCCGCGAAGGGGACGACATCTCGATCGCGGACTCGACGTTTCGGTTCACGACGGATATCGGGCCGTCGACTGCCGTCTCCGTAGAACCTCGTCGCGACGTCGCCGCCGGCAACATCCCACGCGGGGCCAGTGCGCAGACGATGTTCATGGGCGCCATCGAGGCGCGCGATTTTCAGGATCGCACGCTCAGGAAAAAGATTACGCGCGGGCTCGCCGTGACCCTGACGATCGTCGCCGTCGCGTTCTCGTTGTTTTGGCTCGCCTTCAGCGCCCGTCGGTCGAGTGCGGCGCTACGCCATCGACACGCCGCTGCCGCGACCGCCGCGGCGGCGACCCGCTAGCGACACTTCGTCAGCAGGATGACGGCGCAGGCGGCGGCGACTGCTGCCGCGCTTCCTGCTACGACGAGCGCGAAGCGCCGGCGAGCTCCCGATGCGAGGACCGGGCCCTCGGTGGGCGGCTCGACTGACCGGACGACCATCGTTTGCTTGAGGGCCCCGCTATCCGCGGGAGCGTCGCTTCGTTGGACAATCGTGACGCCCGCCGGGAGCGGCTCCTGTGTGAAGCGCAGCTCGATCGATCCGATCGTGACAACGTCGCCCTCGGCCAACTTCTGCTCGGCCTTCACCCGCTCGCCATTGATATTCGACCCGGCCGCGCCCATCGAGCGAAACAGGTACACCGGCTTGCGCCCGCGATCGTCCACGCGAACTTCCGCGTGAAACCGGGAGACCGATGGGTCGTCCACGACGACATGGCTGACCGAGTCGCGTCCAATCGCCAGTGGCGTGGAGCCGATCGGATACGCATGACCAGTACGATCCGAGACGAGAAACGCCGCCGAATACGTATTATTCACGACTAATGGACGATCGGATCCGGTCTCAGGTCGCAACCGCGCTCCTCGCGTTGGTCGCAGGCATTGCCGTTCCTGGATGCAGGCATTCTGCCCGCCCGGCGAAGGCTGCCGTCGATTCCGTAGCCGTCGACTCGACGTTGAGCCACGCCGAGGACACGACGTCGAGCGGCGATTCCAGCGCGGCGGGCCCGACGGATACGACGGCCGTCCGAAAAGAGGCGCCGGCGCCGCCGCCGCCGCCGTTATCGCCGCTGGCCGATTCGATCGCGCAGTACATGGTCTTCGTCCCGGCGACGCAGACTTGGTTCATCGTCGCCTCCCGCGCCAAACGCGTGCTGCTCGACTTGGGCCGGGTCGACGCCGACGTGAAGACGAAGCCGCACCGGCACACGGCCTACCTGGAGGCCGTGCGGAAGCTTTCTCCGGTGCCCATCGGCACCCATTTCCGGTTGTTCACGTCGTCCGGCACGTCGGACGTCACGGTCAAGGGATTCGATGTCTGGAATGGCCGGGTGGTCGCGACGCTCACGGCCCCACACGAGATCGACTCGATCGGCCGCGCGGCACCCCTGTTCGTCGCGTCAGCCGAACGCATGGACTCGACGCGCGCGGATTCGCTGCGGCGCGCCGATTCGGCCGCGCGGGCCGACACGGTCACGGGCGGTCATCCCGACTCGGCCAAGGCCCCGGCCGACACGTGCCGCCGCGGGGACGTGCCGGACTCGCTTCGCTCTCGCGTGCTGGCGGTTCGCGACTCCCTGATCCTGTGGCTCGACTCGCTTCCGCCGCCGCCCTACCAGCGCCTCGTCAAGACCGAGAAGCCGCAGTGGTCGACGATCGTCGGTTGCTTCGGCGGCGCCCGCCGGATCGCGCTCGCGGTCGATCTGCGTGCGGGCAACAACGAGTGGATCCGCGAGCGCGTCGTGCTGATCGACACGCTCGGCGCGGTCACCACGCTCCGCGTGAGCGATCTCCGGTTCAAGGGCCACGACCTCCTGATGGCGCTCGACGCCGACGGCGACGGCCTCGACGATCTGGCGACCCGGGGGTTTGCCGAAGCGGCCGGCGGGATCACAATCTTGAAGCTCACCGACAAGAACCGCCTCGTGCGCCTCGCCGGCGGGTTCGCCTGGGAGTCGCGCTAGCTTAGTCGCCGCTCCGCGGCGCGTCGATGCAGCGCTGCGCGCTGCTCGACTGGTCGGTTCGCCTCCGGGGGGCAACCCGCCGCAGGCGGCTCGGCGAGCAACCAATGACGCCGCAGGCGTCTTCCGAAGAGCCAAACCCCAACTACGCCCCCCGGACCCCCCAGATTACCTTGCTCTTACGACACGGGTGCCGGCGATTCGCGCCGGCTGAGATCACACCGTCGAACCTGATCCGGTTGATACCGGCGTAGGGAGTCACGATGAGCACGCAGATGACCGCCGCGCGGCGCGGCGAAGTTACCGACGCAATGTCGTTCGTAGCCCAGCGCGAGAACCTTCCCTCAGAAGTCGTTCGCGCCGAGGTCGCAGCGGGTCGCCTGGTCATTCCGGCGAATATCCATCACCTCGCCGGGAAGCTCGAGCCGATGGCCATAGGCAACGTCGCCCGAGTCAAAATCAACGCCAATATCGGGACGTCGGCCGTGACGTCGAGCCTCGACGAAGAAGTCGGGAAGCTCGAGCTGGCCGTTCGCTACGGCGCCGACACGGTCATGGATCTCTCCACGGGTCATGACCTCGACAACATCCGGTCAGCGATGATCAACGCCTCGACGGTACCCGTGGGTACGGTCCCGATCTATCAGGCCGTCCTGATGGGCAAAGAGCTCGAGGATCTCACGATCAACGACCTCCTGGCCGTCATCGAATCCCAGGCCAAGCAAGGCGTGGACTACATGACGATCCACGCGGGGATCTTGTTCGAGCACCTCCCGCTCGTCCATGGCCGCATCACCGGCATCGTCAGCCGTGGCGGCTCGCTGCTCGGCGTATGGATGATGCACCACCGCCGCCAGAACCCGCTGTACGAGTACTACGACGACGTCCTCGACATCCTGCGCCAGTACGACGTGACGATCTCGCTTGGCGACTCACTGCGCCCCGGCTGTCTGCACGATGCCAGCGACCGCGCACAGTTCGCCGAGTTGGACACGCTGGGCGAGTTGACGCGCCGCGCATGGGAGCACGATGTCCAGGTGATGGTCGAGGGCCCCGGCCACATCCCGATGGACCAGATCGAGATGAACGTCCGCCGCATGAAGGACGTCTGCCACGGCGCGCCCTTCTATACGCTCGGCCCGTTAGTCGTCGACGTGGCTCCGGGGTACGATCATATCTCCAGCGCGATCGGCGCGGCGATGATCGGCTGGTACGGTGCTGACATGCTCTGCTATGTCACGCCGAAAGAGCACCTCGGACTGCCGAATGCGGAGGACGTTCGCCAGGGTGTCATCGCGTACAAGATCGCGGCCCATGCGGCAGATATCGCGCGTGGCCGCCGAGGGGCGCGTGACCGCGATGATGCGTTGTCGCGTGCCCGGTACGGGTTCGACTGGAACGAACAGTTCCGGCTGAGCCTCGACCCGGAGCGGGCGCGGGAATATCACGACGAGAGCCTACCTGCCGAGTACTTCAAGAGCGCCGAATTCTGCGCGATGTGCGGGCCCAAGTTCTGCTCGATGCACCACTCGAGGACACTCGATGAGGGCATTGCCGAGCTGGCCCGGGAGAAGGATCTCGCCGCGTCGGGCGCTAGCACTTAGCCTCGGCGCGGGGCTCCTCACCGCGTGCGCCTCCGGCGGGACGCGGCCATCAGTCGCCCCAACGCCGGAGGCCGCGACGGCTACCGATACGGGGTATTTGCGATCCCGAGGACTCATGATCCCGGTCCTCGGCGTCACGCTCGATCGCCTGAGCGACACGTTCTATGATCGCCGGGGCGAGGAGCGTATACACCGCGCGATCGACATTTTGGCGCCAAAGGGCACGCCCGTGCTCGCGGCCGACAACGGCACGATCGTGCGCGTCTCGAGCAACGCGCTCGGCGGGCTCACGATCTACGCGATCGACCCGCTCCGGCGCCTCGTGTACTACTATGCGCACCTCGATCGGTACGACGTCATAGCCTACAAGGGCAAGGTGGTCGCCAAGGGCGACGTCATCGGCTACGTCGGCACGACGGGAAATGCCCGGGGCGGCCCGCCGCATCTCCACTTCCAGGTCATGCGCTACCGCGACGAGCGCCGGTATTGGGACGGCGAGCCGATCGATCCGTTTCCGTACTTTGCGACCACAGGACAAGACCGCTAGTTTTGCCAGCATGCCCTACGTCATTACGGAAGCCTGCATCGGCGTGAAGGACAAGGCGTGCGTCGACGTCTGCCCGGTGGACTGCATCTACGAAGGAGACCAGCAGCTCTTTATCCATCCGGACGAATGCATTGATTGCGGGGCATGCGAGCCGGAGTGTCCGGTGACGGCGATCTTTCCCGAGGAAGACGTTCCGGCCACCTCCACGCAGTACGTTCAGATCAATCGCGACGTCTTCAAGAGCGCGACACCGCCAGGGCGGCCTTCACGATAAGCAGCGCGACGAGCGCGGCGTACTGTAGGAACGTGCTGCGCTCGCTCTTCCACGCCTCGCTCCAGTGGTGCTCCCCGGGGACGAAGCGCGCGCCCACGTGCGGCCACCATCGCGCGATCTTGGCTTTGTAGGCGAGATACTCAGCGCCGAACGTCGACTCGAGAACGCCCTCCTCGTAGGCGACGATGAAATGGTACTCGACCGCGAACAGCGCGATAGCGACGATCGGGAACCACGAAATGCCTGACATGACGGCAAACCCGATCCAGATGAGCAGATTCCCGACGTAGAGCGGGTTGCGGGTCATCCCGAACACGCCCCAGTTGACGAGCTGCCGGACGTTGCGTGATCGCCGCCGCGTGACGGTGCCAGCCGCCGCCACGCCAGTGAGTCTGAACGCCTCGCCCCAGATGATGAACCAGGCCCCAATGGCCCAAGTGAGCCACCACTGTCGTCCGGGCACGAGCAGCCCGATGATGACGATGGGGATGGGCAGAAAGCTCCGGTACCGGAAGAGCCATGCCCCGATGCGCGCAGCGCGAGTCTGCTCAGCGGCGCTGATCATGACGGCGGTCGCCGGCGCTCACGGCCGAGCGTGACCCAGCCGAGCGCGCCGAAGATGGGCAGGACGAGCACGATGGTCGTCCACCATCCTTTCGCTTTGCGCGAATGTGCGGGACTGTGCCAGATCGAGTACAGCGCCGCAAGGTCGCACGCGACCGTGACGGCGATAAGCCATCCCACGTTGTCAGTCTACGTCGCGGGTCGATCGCACGTCGCCAAATCTGGCGTGACGGCGCGCGCATTGAAAGTGACCCACAGCAACGTGGGTCCACGCAGAGCCAACGCGACGGCGGCGGCTTTCGCCATGTACGTATCGTCCAACGGTAACCCGATCTCGGCCACTGCCTCTCGTCCCCTGTCCAACGGTTTCCCGTACGCGCCGCCGTACGCCGTGTGATCTACACGAACCGGCACCGCGGGCAGCCCGGCCGCGCGGATCAGTCCGGGAATGCGCCACGGCGGCGCCGCGATCCACGGCACGACCCGCACGGCCGTCACGGTCGTCCGGATGCCCGCGACGCCCAAGCCCATGGCAATACCCGCCGCCGTTCCGCCAGTGCCAAGCGGCACCACGACGGTCTCCGGCGTCGGCATCAACCCGTCGCGTATCTGCTGGGCCAACTCTTTCCCGGCCTCAATGTGCCCTAGTATCCCAATAGGCGATGTCCCCCCAATAGGCACAAAGTGCATGGCCCCCCGTCGTGGGTCGCTTCTCCTCGCGTGTGCGTACGTGTAGCGCGCGAGCGCAGCGAGCGCGTGATGTGTCTCTATGGCGGTGCAGCACGCGAGTATGGCGCGAGAGACCGCCAGAGCCGTGGGATTCATGACCTGCGGCCACGTATACGCGATAGTCCGAGCCCCGAGGCGAGCCGCGTGGACCGCTGTGGCCAGCACGTGAGTCGACCCACGCGAGCCGAGCGTGACGACGGTGTCACCCGGCCTGACCGCGCCGAGAAGAAACTCCAGCGCGCGGACCTTGTTGCCACCGCACACGGTGGCATTCAGGTCATCGCGCTTGACCCAGATCCGGCCACGGACCTCGACGGGAGTCGGAAACGTCCCAAGGCTGGCTCTTACGCTAGATTCCTCGAACCGTGCTTGAACCGCCACGCGAGACCTCGCTCGTTTATCTCGACAGCCAGGCCGAAGTCGACCGCTTCCTAGCGGCGATCACCGGCACGCGCGAGTTGGCCCTCGACACCGAGGGCGCGAGCTTCCACCGCTTCGTGGATCGAATCTACCTGCTCCAGCTCTCGACCCGCGAGAAGAGCGCGATCATCGACCCGCTCCCGATCGGCTCGCCGGCCGGACTCGGCCGCCTCCTGGAGGACGCGCACGTCGAGAAGGTCTTCCACGATGCCGACTACGACCTGCGCCTGCTGCACCAGGATTACGGTTGGCAAACGGTGAACATCTTCGACACGCGCGTCGCCGCGCAGCTCCTCGGCCTCAAAGCCTTCGGGCTGGCCGCGCTGCTCGAGCGCTATTTCGGCGTGAAGCTCGACAAAAAACACCAGCGCGCCGATTGGTCCCTGCGGCCGCTCACGCCCGGCATGCTCGATTATGCCGCGCAGGATACGCGATACTTGCTCGACCTCCGCGATCGGCTCAAGGAGGAGCTGCACGCGACTGGCCGCTGGTCGTGGGCGGCCGAGGAGTTCGCGCGGCTCGACGGCACGCGATGGGATGACGAGAGCGATGGGCTCGCGTGGATGCGGATCAAAGGCGCCCGCGACCTCACGCGGCGCGAGCTCGCGTTGTTCCGCGAGCTGGTCCAGTGGCGCGACAGCGTGGCCAAGATCCTGGACCGCGCGACGTTTCGCGTGGTCGGCAACGAAGCGCTGCTCACGGCCGCGCACGACGCCCCTCGCACGCGCGAGGCGCTGGCCGCGATCCGCGGTATGCCGCGCGGCATTGTCGACAGCCGCGCCAACGACGTGCTGGCGGCCATCGAGCGCGGCCTCGCCGAGCCCGACGCGAACTTGCCCCGCTTCCCAAAGGCCCCGCGATGGGAGCGCGACCCGGACTTCGACGGCCGCGCCGCTCGCCTCAAGGCCATCCGCGACGCCGCGGCCTCGCGCCTGTCCCTCGACCCCGGTGTCCTCTTCTCTCGCGAACGCCTCGAAGCGGTCGCGCGGGCCAACCCACGCACGGCCGACGATCTCCTTCGGGTCAACGATGTTCGGCGCTGGCAAGTCGACGTCCTCGGCGCCGATTTCCTCAACGCGCTCGGCGAGGCCCCCGAGGCCCCCGCCGCGGTCGACGACTCGCCCTATCGCGACGGCTGACGCGCGCTAGAAGCCGAGATACGCGCGGACGCGAGGCTCGATGCGATCCGGCGACCAGAAGGGCGTCCACACGAGATTGATGGCCGCGTCAGCGACGCCAGGCATGGCGCGCACTTGCTGCTCGGCCTCCGTCATGATCTCGGGCCCAGACGGGCACCCAGGCGAAGTCAACGTCATGTCGACGGCGACCTTGGCCCCGTCGACTCGCACGTCGTAGATGAGCCCGAGGTCGACGATGTTGAGATTCAACTCGGGATCCTTCACCCGACGGAGCACCGCTTTGACGTGATCCGGCGTGAGGGCCAGGTCCTCTGGAGCGGGCGTCTCACTCATACCCGAAACCTACTTCGGATGCTTCGCCCGCGCCTTGCGATGAGCCCGGTGCGCCGCACGAGACCGGCGCGAGTGGCGAATCCGGCTGTTCCAGCCAGACTCGCGATCGGCGCGGAACGCGACCGGCATGGATAAGACCGCGCCAGGCTCGTCCGTGCACGCCACGGCCGCGGCGTCAGCCAAGTCGGCACGTACGTCAGCGATAACGCGAGCGGGCCGGCGCGCACGGGCACCATGCACACGGTTCGTCAGCAGAATGACGAACATCTGCCGGTCCGGATCGATCCAGATCGACGTGCCGGTAAACCCGGTGTGCCCGTATGCGTGGCTGCCCATGAACCGACCGCACCCAGCTTCACCATCGCACGTGTCCCAGCCGAGGGCTCTCGTCCCAGCCGCGCGCCGCGTGAACAACGCCACGACGGAATCGCTCACGATGCGCGTGCCATTGTATACGCCGCCATTGAGCAGCATTTGCGCGAACACGGCGAGATCCGAGGCGGTTGAGAACATGCCGGCGTGTCCCGCGACGCCACCCATGGCGAACGCGTTCTCGTCGTGCACCTCGCCCTGCAGCGGATAGCCACGCGGCGGATTGAGCTCGGTCGGCGCGATGCGCCATTTGAGCGCGGCGTCCGGCCTGTAATACGTGTCGGTCATGCCGAGCGGCCCGAAGACCCGCTCCTGTAAGAACACGTCGAGCGTCTCGCCAGTGACCGACTCGACGATCATGCCGAGGAGATCGGCGCCGAGGTCAGAGTAAATGTAGCAATCGCCGGGGCGACACTCGAGTTGCGTCTCGAGGATGTACTGCTTCGCTTGGTCGGGATCATGCGTGAGCCGCCACAAATCGCGCCCAGCCGGCAATCCCGACCGGTGTTCGAGCAACTGTCTGACAGTGACCGAATCTTTGTAGCCGCCGGTGAACCCGGGGAGATACGAGACGACCGGCGCGTCGAGGGAGACGCGCCCTTCGTCGTACAAGATCATGATGGCGGTTGTTGTCCCGACGACTTTCGAGAGCGACGCCAGATCGTAGATGGTGCTGTCGGCCGAGACGTGGTCACTCGAGGTCTCCCACGAGAGGCGGCCAAACCCATGCTCCCACACCAACGCCCCTTTGCGGCCGATGACAACGGAAGCCCCGGGGAATCCCCCAGCCTTGATGCCGCGAGCGATTACCCGGTTGATGGCGTCCAGGCGCCGTTCGGACATGCCGACGGCGCTCGGGCTCTTGACGGGCAACCCGGACGATGATGACAAAATGGCCGCAACTACGAGAAGTAGCATGGCTTATGGTTATCCCGCTGGGCTCAACTCGCATACGCCATGCTAGCCGAGCCCGTTTCTCAATTATTGGCGCAAATCCATAAATACAATGGAGTTGGCGCTTTAGTCAAATATAGAGTGTGACGATGCTGTTGGTTCCCGGCAACCATCAAGTGTGGCGTCCGTGTCTCAAAGACAGCGCAGGATGAACACGGACGACGAGCTCGTACGGCGCGCCATCGCAGGCGATGAGCGGGCGATGCGGCAGCTATGGTCGCTGCACGCCCCCCGTATTGACGCGCTCGTTCGCCGGCTCATCGTCGACCCGGACCGGGCCGCCGACGTGGCCCAGGAAGTCTGGATCCAGATTTTCCGGGCGTTGCCGTCCTTTCGGGGTGACTCACAGTTCGCTACGTGGGCGCATCGGATCGCGGTTAACGGGACGCTGAACGCTATCCGGCGCGCCAAGCGGGTCGACTTCGCGGAAGCGGGCGGGCCCGTTCAGGAAGACACGGTCGCGGTCGAACCGGATGACGAGGCGCCGTTCGTGCGGGCGTCGATCATCGAGGCCGCGAATCGATTGGCGCCAGGGGCGCGAACCGTTTTCGTGCTCCATGACATCGAAGGGTACACGCACGAAGAAATTGCCGAATCATTGGGAATCACGCCGGGCGGATCGAAGTCGCAACTGTTCAAAGCGCGGGCAAAGCTCAAGCGATGGCTCGCGCACCTTGTCGATGGAAAGACACGCGATGCACACACACCTGTCTGATCACCTGTCGGCCGAGCGGCTAGCGGCGCTCGCCGACGATGAGCTCACCACGAGCGAGGCCGCGCACGTGACCTCGTGCCCGCCGTGCGCGGCAGATCTGGCCGCGCACCGGCGACTCCTCGCGGGCGCTCGCGAGGAAGGGCAGATACCGAGCGTCCCGTTGACCCGGTGGGAAACGCTGGCGCCCCAGTTGGCGGCCGCGGGACTCATCCGGCGACGGGCGCTCCGGTGGCCCGGACGCATTGCGGCGGCCCTGGTCTTTGCCGCGGGTGGAGCGCTCTTCGGTCGATACACGGCGATGCCGCGGGTCGTGGCCCAGGCGTCCATCGGGGCTGACAACATCGACGACTCGATGCCGATCTTTCGCTCGGCGGCCGAGGCGTTGGCGACGCTCAACCGCGCCGAGCGGGATTATCGCCATGCGTCGGCGTACCTCGTGGCGCAGAATCCGGAGACGACCGTTTCGGATCGCCGCGATGCCTATCGCGCGCGGCTCGCGGCGCTCGATGAGGTGGCGCAGGCGACCGCGGCAGGGCTGCAGGAGGTTCCGAATGATCCGGTGCTCAATCAGTACTACTTGTCCACGGTCGGCGCGCGGAACGCGACATTGCGGCAGCTGAAGGGCGCGCTCCCGGTCGGCTTCCGGCTGGAGCGCTATTGATGCGCGGAGTCGTGATCGGGCTGCTGCTCGCTGCCGGTGCGGTCGGTGCGCAGGAACCCGAAGGGTATTTGGGCATCGCGTTCACCTGTCCGCTCAAGCGGATCGAGGACGCGAGCGGCGTCCGGGTCATTCATCTCGCGTATCCCGCGGTCGAGTCGGTCGAGCCGGGGTCCCCGGCTTCGCTCGCTGGCATCAGCGCCGGCGACACCATCCTCGCGTACGACTCGGTCGACGTCGTGAACCACGAGCTGTCTCTGACGCAGATGCTGCGTCCCGGCCGCCGCGTTCGCATTCGGGTTCGCCGGAACGGCTCCGTCAGAGAGGTCCAGGTCCGCGTCGCCGCGCGGCCGGCGACCTACATCGAGGAGCCCGTCGGCACGCTCCGTCCCCGGTTCATGGGCCCGATCCTCGCGCTCCCCTCGCCCGACCAGATCGGCGCCGCCGGTGCCGCGCTCATTCGCACCAACGACGATCTGCTCGCCGCGCTCGGCGCGCCCAAGGGCTCAACTGGCGTCCTGGTGGTCAATGTCACCCAGGGCACGCCCGCCGACGCCTCAGGGCTTCGCGCCGGCGACGTTGTGCTGAGCGCCGAGGGGCACAACGTGCGCGATCCCGAGGCGTTGGCCCAACTGCTCGCGCTGCCAATGGGTGACGCCGTAACGCTACGCGTGTACGGCAATCATAAAGTCCGCACGGTCACCCTACGGCCTTAGGCCTACTTCACGCTGCCTGGAGGGAGCGTGTAGAGCAGACGCATAGTCGCCCGGTCGGCGTTCGACAGATCGCGGACGCGGACGCGGGCGGTCATGATGTTGGTCGTATCATTCGAATGATCGAGCCCAAGCAGGTGCCCGACCTCGTGGAGCGCGATCGCGCGCACGGCCGAGGCGTCGAGCGCCTCGCCACGATTGTGGTGCAGCGCAATCGAGATGTTCGCCTCGACAATCCACCAGTTCTCATCACGCGCCCACATCGTCTTGCCGCTGATCTGCTCGTCAAAGTGATCGCGCCACGTGACATGAACGTCCGCGTTCACGGAGTCCCTCGTGAACACGAACGCGACCGGCACGCCGGTGTTCTGCCAGGTAACAAACGCGTCCCGGGTCTGATCGATAAACTCGGGCTTCCAGTCGGCGATCGAATCGCCGGACTGAATCCACACCCGCAGCGGGTCGACCAGTCGTTCGGGCCACCGCGCGAGGGCCGAGTCGCGCTCGGAGAGGATATCGCCGATGTACGTCCCAGGCTCGCCTTCCACCAGCCGCCGGTGGATGTCGGATAGATCCCGGGCAGGCGCCGCGTCGCGCGTGCGCCCACCGGTGACAACGCCCGCATGCGCACCGGCGTCTGCGTCATCCGGCGCATTCGCCCGTGGCACGTCCGCGATGACCGCGGCGCTCTGGCGGGTCTCCGGCGCCGACCCACGGCGCACAGTGTCCGCCTGCACAGCGATCCAACCACCCATCGCAACCGTGGTCACGACGAGCATCAAGTCTGTGCGCTTCATCCAGACCAAGACGACCAGGCGAGCCCAGGGGGCACGCCAGTAAGCAAACAGGGGTTTCGCGCCCGAATGGGCGCAATAACTTACACGCGGTGACGCCAAGAGTTCGCCACCAGGTCTAACCCAGTGTATATGCGCGGCTCACTCGTTCTGTTGGCAGTCCTCGCGGCGTGCTCCGATTCGAGCGGGCCGCACCAGGTGCCCGTTCTCACGACGCTGCTCTCGACCACCTCCGCGAGCATCGGCGGCGGGGTGCTCGTCACATTGGTCGCGTCGAACCCGACCGACACCACCGTGCGGCTGGTCTACGAGACGCTCGGCTACGCGGAATTCAAGCTCGTTGGACAGGCGAATTGGCAAGGTGGCTTCGAGGGCGCGTTCATAGGGGTGGACGACCAGGTCCTGGCGCCGGGTGACACCGCGACACTGGCCGAGGTCGGGGTCGCGTTCAATGTCCCCACCACCAATTCAGAGTTGGCTCCGGCCGTCACGCCGAGCCAGGAGTACATCACACTCGAGCCGGGCTCGTACAGCGTGCGCGCATGTGTCGACGTGCCATCCACAGGCGCCTATATCTGCGGGAACGGCACACCATTTACGCTCACGCAATAGGTGACTCCGTGCGAGGACGACCAGTCCTGGCACGATGCGACTTGGCACGGTACTCCTCTCGGCCACACTCCTGGCCTGCACGTCAGGCACGACGACTCCGCATGAATCGTCGGGTCCTCGGGGCATGTATGGCGAGGTGTACGGCACGCGCGTCTCAGCCGACAGCGGTGCTATCGGGGACTCGGTTGCCGTCACCCTGACGATCACCAATTCGACATCGTCGACGATGCAGCTGATCTACGGTGCGCCGTTTACGTACGCCCGCTTCATGCAGAACGACACGACGTTCACCACCGTCAGCCCGCTGCTCGCACCCGACACGATCGTCCTCGCCGCCAACGCGGACACGACGCTCACGCCGATCTGGGTCCACCTGTCGACGCAGCCGTTGCACCCGCTGCCGACCGCCGAGGTGATCGGCGTTCCCGCCGGCACCTACGACCTCGCGGCGTGCGCGTTCGTGCCCCAAGGCGCGAACTTCGTTCCCAGCTGCGGCCCGACGGTTCAGTTCACCGTAACGCCATAGCCTCGATCGCCCACGCGGCGTGCTCACGCACGACCGGGTCGGGGTCCTCTGACGCCGCACGCTCGAGCACGGGCAACGCGCTCGCATCTCCCCGATTGCCGAGCACCACGGCCGCGTTGCGCGCCAGCCCGCGCCGCTTCGCCCGCGTGACCGCGGTCCCGCGATAGCGCTCCCGAAATCCCGCGTCGTCCAGCGCCAACATCTCGACGGCGTCGATCTCCGCCCTGGGCGCGAGCGCTGGCTCATCGAGCGCTCGTGCAAACCGGACATTCCACGGGCAGAGGTCCTGGCACACGTCGCAGCCGTAGACATGCTCGCCGAGCCCTGAGCGGAGCGCCTCGGGAATAGACCCTTTGAGCTCGATCGTGAGATACGAGATGCAGCGGCGCGCGTCCATCACGCCTGGTGCGACCAACGCCTGCGTCGGACAGGCATCCAGACATCGCGTGCACGTCCCACAGTGCTCAGACTCGAATGGCGCGTCGGCCGTGAGCTCGAGGTCCACCAAGATCGTGCCGAGAAAAAAGAACGAGCCGAGTCTCGGATGAATCAGCATCGTGTTCTTGCCGAACCACCCCAATCCCGCGCGCCGCGCGAGGTCACGCTCCAGAATCGGCCCGGTATCGACGTACGCTTTCCCACCGACTGGTCGCCCCACCTCGGCCTCGAGCCATCGATGCAACTCGGCCAAGCGTTCCAGCATCACGTCGTGGTAGTCCCGCCCACGCGCATATCGCGCGACTGGTCCGTCCGGTTCCTTTCCGCCATAGTCGAGGGCGACAACGATCGCGTGGGTCACGCCGGTCACCGCTCTGCGGCGCGCAAGGTATGCCATCTCGCCGTGGTATCCCGCCGCGAGCCACGCATCGAATTGGGCGGCGGTGTCCGCGGGACCGAACGCCGCGATGCCGCACAGGTCGAAGCCGAGCCCGTAGGCCGCGGCCTTTAGTCGATCTTCGAGGTGGCCCATAAGGCGTAGTGCTCGATGTCGCGAGCAGGGGGGACTGCGTCCGCGTTACCGTACGCGGTGTACATGCGCCAGGCCAGGTACGCGTGATCAGGGATCGGCAGGATCGACCCGCGCGAGCGAAACCGCCACGCGACACGGAGCAGCGCCAGTGCCAACCGTGGGTTGAGCACCGCGCGCAGCGTCAGTGTGAAGATGAGTCCGGGCCACGACATGTCCCGTAATCTCGCTTGGGAATCCAGCCGAGTGACAGGACGCCCATGGGATCGACGCTGGTGTGGTCGTACCGGATGATCCAGTGCAAGTGCGGTCCGGTGACGCGGCCGGACTGACCCACTCGGCCGATGATCTGTCCGCGCTGGACCGTGTCGCCGATCGCCACCGGTGTCGCGCTCAGGTGAAAGTAGCCGGACACGAGTCCGGCGCCGTGCACGATGTAGACGACCGTTCCGGCGAGATAGAAGTCGGCGACGAGCGCGACGACCCCACGGTTCGTCGCCTGCACCGGGTCGCCGAGCTGTCCGCGAAAGTCGACACCCGTATGCCGCGACGTGAGCGTACCGTTGAATTTGCGTCCGCTGGCGAATCCGCTCGTGATCCGGCTCGCGCGTGGCCGCATGAAGGGCTGCTGCCAGAGCGGCGGCGTCGCCAGCGCGATCGCGCCAACCGTGCGCGCCAACTCGCTCTCGCCTTCCAACCGCCGCGTGGTGTTCGTCGTCGCCGGCCGGCTGAACTCGGCCGCGACGTGCAACTTCTCGGGCTTGGCGGCGCTCGCGACAACTGCCGGCGGCGGGGCGGTCACGCCGAGCGCCGTGTCGCGTTCCACGATCGTTCCGTCGGCGTATCGATATCGGAGCGCTGCGTGCACCGTCGTCACGTCGAGCGGCACGGCGGCCAGCGCGACGAACGATTGAGCAGTATCCCGCCGAAACATGACGGGTTCGTCCGCCACACGGCCCCAAATCGCGCGTACCGAGTCGCCCGCGGCCGTCATCTCGATCAAAGTTCCTGGTGCCGGCTGCGCGGGACGCCAGCCGAGCGCCCCGCTCGCGTGCGGCCTCGTCATGACGTGCGTGGTATCGTCTCCACAGATCGCGTGAGGCACGAGCGTGACCGAGGCAGCGCCGCGACGCACGTCAGCGAGTGCGAGCGCGACGCCGTCAGGCGAGCGCGACTCGATCACCCACCGCCCGTCGGCAACAGAGTCGAATGAGAAGCGACCGGCAGAATCCGCGATAGAGTGCAGCCCCAACTGAGGGATGCCGAGCTTAGCGCCCGCTGGAGCGTGGCCAGTGACTTGAGCGGCCACGGAATTGAAGGCGATGAGCACGGTGGGTAGACTACCGCCCATGCCAAAGAAGCGGCCCCAACGCGCGAGCGTGCCTCGCACGGCAACGGGCAAGAAGATGGACCTCGACGCCTTGCGCACGAACGAGCGCGCCGCGATCGAGGGCGTGCGCGAGCGCACCGAACAAGGCCACATGCTCGCGGGCCGCACGCCTCCCTCGCAGCTCCGCGACGCCAGCCGTCGCTCGGGCGCGGTGCGCGTCGTCGAAGAATCCATTCGCGACCGCCCTCCAATCACGGAAGATGAAAAGCTGCTGCAGGAATCCGGGCCGCAAGTGGACTTCACGCGCACCGACCCGTGGCGCGTGCTCAAGATCACGAGCGAGTTGATCGAAGGGTTCGACACGCTGGCCGGGATCGACAAAGGCGTCTCGGTCTTCGGCTCCGCCCGCACAGGCCCCGACGACCCGCAATATCGCGCGGCCGAGGAGACCGCGAAACTGCTCGCGCGCTCGGGGTTCACGATTATCACAGGCGCTGGCCCTGGCATCATGGAAGCCGCGAACAAGGGATGCCGCGAGGGCGGCGGGCACTCGGTCGGATGCAACATCGAGCTGCCGTTCGAGCAAGGCGCGAACCCATACGTCGATACGCTGATCAACTTCCGCTACTTCTTCGTGCGGAAGACGATGTTCATCAAGTACTCGGTGGCGTTCATCATCTTCCCGGGCGGGTTCGGGACGCTCGACGAGTTGTTCGAGGCGCTCACGCTGATCCAGACGGGGAAGATCTACCAGTTCCCCGTGATCCTGTTCGGCCGCCGCTACTGGGCGGGCCTGCTGCGATGGCTGCAGGCCCGGGTGCTGACCGAGAAAAAGATCTCGCCAGGCGATCTCGATCTGATGCTGCTAACGGACGACCCTGACGAGGCGGCCGCGGCGGTAGTCGCGGCCCACGAGGCTCAAACTCGGGCTGTTGGTGCGCGTCTCGCGAATGGGCGACGAGGACTGAAACCCTGAGCCGTGCCGGACGACGACGTTGCTGAACGACTTGCCGATATTCTGGTACGTGAAGTACGCGGTCCCGAACACGTCCGTGTTGGTGCTGTCGATAATGTTGTACGCGTAGTTCGCCGTGAGCGTGTCGCCGCTGTACTGGTACCCGATGTTGCTCACGAAGCCCGTCAAGAGCTCGATCGTCGGCTGACCGGTCGAGTCGCTCCACGTGCCCGTCGACGTGTCGGCGACGTGATAGTTCACGTAGTTGAAGTTCGCCGGCGGGTGGGTGGTCGCGATGCGCTCATCGCGAAACGACAGGTAGTCGATCTCGATCGCCGACGAGTCGGTGTTGAGCGAGATGTACGAGCTATCGAGCAGGAAGTTGATCACCCGCGTCGAATCCGTCGTCACGACGCTGTCTTCCGTACCGCCGAAATTGAAGGGGAGTGGCTTCCCGTTCACGTCGATCAGTCGATACAGGGCAGCGGGCGCGAGACCGGCGGTGTTCCCGCCGCCGCTGCCGCCGCCACCGCCGAGAAAGTTCTGGCAGTTCGACCAGTTGTTGACGTTCTGACCACCCTGAAGAACGGTGCACTGCGGACCAGTGGTGTTGGTCAGCCCGCTCCCGCTTCCTTCACATGCCGCGAATAACACCGCCGCGCTCGCGACGGTAACCGCAGTGATCCGTCTCACTGAAAACGCTCCTCTTCAGGCTCTCGTCGGAACGACGCGAAACTGGCGAGGATCGTCACAGCAAACGCATGTATTTGCCGTTCGCCACAACGTTTGCGGTGGCTGATCGCGGCGCGGTATGTTGCCTTATGATTGAAGCGCTGAAAGCAAAACTGGGTGAGGAGGTCGAGCGGCTCCAACACGAGCTGAACGTCACACTGCCCAATGAAATACGCAAAGCGGTCGAGCTAGGCGATCTCAGAGAGAACAGCGAGTACAAGGCCGCCCTTGAGCGGCAGCAGTTCGTGCAGGCCCGACTGGGCCAGCTGCGCCAGCGCCTCAGCAAGCTTTCCACGATCGACCTCGCCCAGATCCCCGCCGACAAAGTCGGCCTCGGCTCGCGCGTGACGGTCGAAGATCAGGCGACCAAGTCGACCGAGGTCTACAACCTCGTGTTTGGCGACTCCGTCGAGTTGGAAGACGGCCATGTTTCCATGTCGTCACCGATCGGTCGCGCCCTCGTCGGGCGCGGACTCGGCGACCTGACCGTGCTCAAGTTGCCGGCCTCGACGCGCCGCCTGAAGATCGTCCAGCTCCTGACCATCCACGACCTCGGCCAGGCCAGCTAAGACGTCTGCTGGTCGACTGCGGTGAAGTTGGGGGGTCCGGGGGGCGTAGTTGCGGTTTGACCCCCGGAGGCGAACCGACCAGTCGAGCAGCGCGCTAGCGCTGCATCGACGAGCCGCGGAGCGGCTACGGATCGACGCCGAACACGCGCTCCGCGTCGGCGTCATACTGCGCAACCGCGGCGGCTCGGGCGCCAGCGTCCCAGCCGCGGATCGGCGCGAGCAGCTCGGCGACGTAAGGCGCAATCGCGCGGCCTGCATCCCGTGTCTCGAATGCAATCTGCGTCCGTCGCATGAGCACGTCGGAGACCGTACACGCCATCTCCCGCTCCGCCGCATAGAGCACCTCGGCGCCGATGTACGGCAGTCCCGGCACGAGCGGCTGCGCGAGTGCCCGATCGCGCTCGGCGAATGCCCAGACGAGCGGCCACCGATCGCCGTACGCCCGCACGAGCCGGCTGGCGATGTCATGTGAGCCGACTCGGGCGGCGGCAGCACTAATGGTATCCGCGGTGGCGCCGAGCGCGCCGCCAGGGAGAAGCAGGGACTGCGTCGCCGACGCCGTTACTCCCCGACCCAGCGCGCGCTCGACCGCATCCACGACCTCCGCCGCCATCGACCGGTAGGTCGTGAGCTTTCCGCCACTGATGCTGATGACACCGCCGGCACTCGTGTCGATCGAATGCTCGCGCGACAGAGACGCCGGATCAGTGCCGGCCTCGCGCACATTGGCGCTGAGCGGCCGGATGCCCGCCCACGCACTGACCACGTCGCTGTCTCCCAGTCCCGCGGCCGGAAAGGCCGCGTTGGCGGATTCGAGCAGATAGGCGATGTCCGACCGCGAAGCCCGGACCGCGTCCGGCGTCGCGGTCGTCTGCGTGTCGGTCGTCCCGATGATGGTGAGCGCCCCAAACGGCAGCACGAACATGACGCGTCCGTCCACGACCGAGAGCAACGTGACCGCGCCATGGTTGCCCACGCGCGCCGCCGGCACAGCGAGATGCACTCCTTTCGTACCTTGCACCGCCGGCGGTGCGTCGGGCCGATCCATCCGCCGGATAGCGGTACTCCATGGACCGGCGGCGTTTACCGTGACAGCCGCCCGGATCGTCGTCGACCCACTCCCGAATGCATCAGCGACAATCGCCCCCACGACACGCTCGCCCGAGTGCACGAGCTCGCACACGCCGGCGTGATTGACCACGACGGCGCCCGCCTCGGCCGCCGCCAAAGCATTCGCCAACGTCAGCCGCGCGTCGTCCGTTGCCGCGTCCCAATACTGCGCGCCACCTTGCAGGCCGTCAGATCGCAAGGCCGGCTCGTTGGCGAGCACCTGCGCGACCGAGAGCTGCCGGTGCGTGCCGACGTTCCGAAAGAGCGCCAGCGCGTCGTAGAGCAGGAGCCCCGCGCCAAGCTTCCACCGGGGCACGCGGGCGCCGGCGTAGACGGGCCACGTGAACGCGAGCGGGTGCACGAGGTGCGGCGCGATCGACAACAACGTCCGCCGCTCGCGACTGGCCTCGAACACGAGATGCAGGTACCCGTGCTCCAGATACCGGACGCCGCCGTGCACGAGCCGGGACGAGCGGCTCGACGTGCCGCTCGCGAAATCGTCGCGCTCGACGAGCGCGGTCTTGAGCCCACGCAGCGCCGCGTCTCTCGCAATGCCGGCGCCCGTGATCCCACCACCAATGACCAGCACATCGAACGGCGCCGCACCAAGCTGGCTGAAGCTCCGAAGTGGCAGCGGAGAAGGCACGAGTCTAATTTCCGTTAGATGCCGACCTTTGGAAATGGCCGCCGGGTGGCGATCGTCGCCGGCCTGCGGACGCCGTTCGCCAAAGCAGGGACGGTCTTCAAAACCGTAAGCGCGATCGAGCTCGGCCGCCTCTGCGTGACCGAGTTGGTCGAGCGATCGAACCTCGACCGCGAGGACGTCGACGCTCTCATCTTCGGCACGGTCGTTCCGTCCGTGCTCGCGCCGAACATCGCGCGCGAAGTCTCGTTATTGCCAATTTTCCCCAAGGGGATCCCGGCGTTCACGGTCGGCCGCGCGTGTGCTTCGGCAAACCAGGCGATCACCGACGGCGCCGACCAGATCGCGCTCGGCCAAGCGAACGTCGTGATCGCCGGCGGCGCGGAGTCGCTCTCGGCGGTGCCGATTCTGCACTCGCGCGCGTTCGCCGACATCCTGGTCGACACGAGCCGCGCGAAGTCGGTTCCGGCCAAGATCGCCGCGCTGGCGCGCACGCGACCACGGGATCTCGTGCCTGTGACGCCCGCGATCGCCGAGCCATCGACTGGCGAGACCATGGGGCAGTCGGCCGAGAAGATGGCCAAGATCAATCATATTCCGCGCGACGAGCAAGACCAGTTCGCGCTGCGCTCCCATCGGCTGGCGGCCGCCGGCACGGCCGACGGGCGCCTGACCGCCGAGATCGCGCCGGTCTACGTGGCCCCCAAGTTCGAGACGGTGGTCACGTCGGACAATGGCATCCGGGAGAACACGAGCCTCGAGCAGCTCGCGGCGCTCAAGCCCGTCTTCGACCGCAAGTACGGGACGATCACCGCTGGCAACTCCTCGCCGCTCACCGACGGCGGCGCCGCCGTCATTTTGATGGGCGAAGACACCGCCAAGGCTCTCGGCTTCACGCCCATCGCGTTTATTCGCTCCTACGCGTACGCCGCGCTCGACCCCGGCGAGCAACTCTTGCAGGCGCCCGTACTCGCCGCGCCCGATGCGTTGCGACGTGCCGGACTGACGCTGGCCGACATCGATCTCTTCGAGATGCACGAGGCGTTTGCGGCCCAAGTGCTATCGAACCTGTGCGGCTTCGAGTCCCAATACTGGGCCGAGCGCGCGGGCCTCACCAAGCCGCTGGGCGCGGTGGATCGCGCGAGGCTCAACGTGATGGGCGGGTCCATTGCCATTGGCCATCCGTTCGGTGCGACCGGTGCGAGAATTCTGACGACGCTCGTCAACGAGCTGCGGCGCCGCGATGGGCAGTTCGGCATGATGACCGTGTGCGCCGCCGGCGGGATGGGTCACGCCATGATCGTGGAGCGCGCCGCATGAGCGTCGGCGTGGCTCCCGCCCTCACGGTGGATGTCCGCGACAGTATCGCCCTGATCACGTTCGACACTCCAAACTCACCGGTCAACACGTTCGCGCCAGCGGCGCGGGCCGAGTTCATCGCGGTGCTCGATCGACTGGAAAAAGACAGCAGCCTCAAGGCAGCCGTGCTCTTCTCCGGCAAGCCCGATGTCTGGATCGCCGGTGCCGACGTCGAAGAGTTGATGTCGCTCCCGACCGCGCCGGACGCCGAGCGATTGAGCCAGATGGGCCACGCGCTCATGGATCGCGTCGAGCGGCTCCGCGCGCCGCTCATCGCCGCCATCCAAGGCGCATGCCTAGGCGGCGGCCTCGAGCTCGCGCTCGCCTGCGCCTATCGCATCGCGGCCGACACGCCGAAAACAGTCCTCGCGCTGCCCGAGGTCAACCTCGGCCTGATTCCGGGCGCCGGCGGCACCCAACGGTTGCCGCGCACCGTCGGCCTGCAACAGGCGCTCGACATGATTCTGCGCGGCGGCAACGTGCGCGGACGCAAAGCACTGTCGACCGCGCTCGTCGATGAGCTGGTGCACCCGGCGATCTTGCGCGAGATCGCGCTGGCCCGTGCGCAGGCATTTGCGGCCGGTCGCCCGCCGGTGCGGCGGAAGCCCAAGGGCGCGGCGGCGCAGCGGTTGCTGCTGGAGGCCAATCCCGTCGGACGCGCGGTCATCTTCCGCCAAGCGCGCGAGCAGATTCGCGCGAAGACGCACGGGAATTATCCCGCGCCGATCGCCGCGATCGAAGCCGTCGCTGCTGGCTATTCCGGCAACGGGTACGAGACCGAAGCCCGATTGTTCGGCACGTGCGCGGTCAGCGACGTCTCGAAGAACTTGGTCTACATATTCTTCGCGCAGAACGCGCTCAAGAAATCGGAGCCGGGTGCGCCGATAAAAAAGATCGCGGTGCTCGGTACGGGCTTCATGGGCGCGGGGATCGCGTCGGTCGCCGTTCAGCAAAATATCGATGTCCGGTTCAAGGACACCGAGTACGGTCGCGTCCTGAAAGGCTTGGCGGCGGTGCGCGGCGTCATCAAAGAACGGCTGACCCGCAAGCAGATCACGCGCCAGCAATTCGACGACATGATGTCCCTGGCACAGGGGACCATAGCCTACACGGGTTTCGGCAATGTGCAGGTCGTGATCGAGGCGGTCTTCGAAAGCCTCGAGGTCAAGCACGCGGTGCTGAAAGAAGTCGAGGCCGTGGTGCCACCCACGACCATCTACGCTTCGAACACGAGCACGATTCCGATCGCGAAGATCGCCGATGCGTCCCGGGACCGCTCGCACGTGATCGGCATGCACTTCTTCTCGCCGGTCGCGAAGATGCCGTTGCTCGAGGTCATCGTCACCCCGCAGACCGACCCGGCGGTGACGTCGACCGTACGCGCACTGGGCCAGCGGCTCGGCAAAACGGTGATCGTCGTCCACGACAGCCCGGGCTTTTACGTCAACCGGATACTCGCCCCGTATATCAATGAAGCGGGACGCATGCTGGACGAAGGCGCCGCCGTCGACGCGATCGACCGCGCGCTCGTCGCGTTCGGCTTCCCGGTCGGACCCATCACGCTGATCGACGAGGTCGGGCTCGACATCGCCGGGGAGTCCGGCAAGATCATGAGCGCGAGCTTCGGTGCGCGCCTCACGCCCTCGACCTCACTCGAACGCGTGATCGCCGCCGGCCGCCTCGGGCGCAAGAACCGCAAGGGATTCTATCTGTACGACGATGCCGGCGAGAAGAAGGGCGTCGATTCGTCGGTCTATGCCCTGCTCCCAACCGGCGCGCAGCGCAGCACGATCCCGGACGACGACATCCAGCAGCGCGCGGTCCTGGCGATGGTCAACGAAGCCGTGCGGTGCCTCGAAGACGGCGTCATCAGCTCGGCTCGCGACGGCGACATCGGGGCCGTCATGGGGTTCGGGTTTCCGCCGTTCCGCGGTGGCCCGTTCCGCTATATCGACCACCTGGGGGCCGACGCCGTCGTCAAAAAGCTGGAAGAGCTCAACGACCGCTATGCCCCGCGCTTCGCGCCGACCGAGCTCCTCGTCGAGCACGCGCGCAAGAAATTGCCATTCACCACTCTCAAGTGAACCACACGATCGTCGTCGTCGCCGCGCTGGTGTTGGCGCACGCCAGCGGCGCGCAGGAGCCGGCACAGACGCAGATCACGATCGACCGGATCTTTCACGGATCGGATTTCCGCGGAGCGGCTCTCCCAACCGTCCGGTGGTTGAGCGACGGTCACTCGTACATCGACACACACAACGACTCGATCGTGCGCGTCGACGTCGCGACCGGTGCCACGACGCTCCTGACCACCGCCGCGGCGCTGCGTTTCGCTACCGAAGAAGTGACGCCGAATGCCGACGGGTCGAAGCTGCTCCTGTTTCATAACTCGGTTCGGGTGTGGCGCACGAACACGCGCGGTGTCTATCACATCTATGACGTCGCCACCAAGCGGCTGATCCCCGTGTCGAAGAACCCCGGGCTGCAGATGTTCGCCAAACTGTCGCCCGATGAGCGCCAAGTCGCGTTTGTGCGAGACAATAATCTGTTCGTCACGGACCTGACGAGCGGCGACGAGCGCCAGCTGACCTCCGATGGCGCGACGGACATCATCAATGGCACCACCGATTGGGTCTACGAAGAAGAATTGGGACTCCGTGACGCGTTCCGTTGGAGTCCAGACTCCAAACGCATCGCCTACTGGCGTTTCGACCAATCCGCGATCCCGACCTACTCGCTGCTCGACGACAGCACGCTCTACCCGCGGGTCCTGTCGCTCCGCTATCCAAAGGCCGGCGAACACAACTCGTCAGTCAAGTTCGGTGTCCTGGACCTGGCGAGCGGCCAGACGAAATGGCTCAACGTGGGTCCCGACACGGGGATCTATATCGCGCGCGCCTCGTGGCTGACCGCCGACAGCGTGATCGTCGAGCGCCTCCCCAGGCGCCAGAACCAACTCGATGTGCTCGTCCTGAGCGCCACAACAGGCACCGGCCGCACCCTGCTCAGCGAACGCGACTCGGCATACGTGTCAGTCGATGAGCCGCGTTGGATCGACGATAAGCAATTCTTATGGTTCAGCGACCGCAGCGGCTGGCACCAGGTGTATCTGTACGACCGCTCGGGCAAAGTCATCCGTCAGGTGACGGCCGATGGCGCCGATGTCCTCTCGCTGGCGGGCACGGACATCAAAGCAGGCACGATCTACGTCACCGCCGCCGCCCCGGATGCGACGCAACGACAGATCTACCGCTATTCGTTGAAAGGCGGACCAGGCGAGCGCGTGACGAAAGCGGCGGGTGCGCATTTCATGACCATCGCCCCGGGCGCCAAGCTCGCGGTCGACGTGCACTCCACGCTCGGAGACCCGCCGACGGCAATCGTGTACGAGCTGCCGTCGATGACGACCGTCAGGACGGCGGTCGATAACGCGGCGCTGCGGTCGCGCCTCGGTGTGCTCGGCTTGCGAGCGCCCGCTTTCATTCATGTGCCGTTGCCCGACGGGTCGCAACTCGATGGCTATCGGCTCGCGCCCCCGTCGTTCGACAGCACGAAGAAGTACCCGGTCCTGATGTTCGTCTACGGAGGCCCGGCGGCGCCGCAGGTCGTGGACCAATGGGGCGGCCGGAACTATCTCTGGCACGAGATGCTGGCCCAGATGGGCTACATTGTCGTCAGCGTCGACAACCACGGCGCGGCCTGGCGCGGCCGGACATTCCGCAAGATGACGCAGTATCACTTGGGGTTGCGCGAGTCCCAGGACCAGATCGACGTCGCGAAATGGATCGGCGCGCAGTCGTGGGGCGACGCGACCCGCATTGGCATCTGGGGCTGGAGCTACGGCGGATACCTGACGTCACTCACGGCTGAGCGTGGCGGGCCAGTGTTCAAGATGGCGATCGCGGTTGCACCGGTGACCGACTGGCGATTGTACGACAGCATTTATACCGAGCGCTACATGTGGACGCCCGAGGAGAATGGCGCGGGCTACGACTCGAGCTCGGTGCAGCGCCATGTCGGCGGCCTCCAGGCACGATTGCTCCTCGTGCACGGGACGGGCGACGACAACGTGCACCCGCAGAATTCGATTCAGTACGCAGCTGATTTGGAAGCCGCTGGCAAGCCGTTCTACATGCTCCTCTACCCCAACCGCACGCACGCGATCAGCGGCGGCAACTCCCAGGCCCACCTATTCGAGTCTCTGACGCAATTCGTCCGCGAGCAGCTCTAGTCCTGCTCGCCTTCGTGGGCGGTGGCTCCGGCCCGCTCACGCGCGCGGAACGTACGAACTACACCGAGACGTCCCATTACGAGGACGTCATCGCGTTTCTCGACACGCTGAAGACCCGCATCGACCCCTCGGTCCATGCCGTCTTCGGCACACTCGGCTACACGACGGACCGCCGCGCGATCCCATTCGTGAAATTGTCGCGCGGCCTCCCGAAGCGAAAACCCATCGTCTACGTCCAAGCGAACATCCACGCCGGGGAAGTCGAGGGAAAAGAAGCCCTCCTGGCGTTGATTCGCGACCTCGGCACGCACCACGGTCCGAGCGTGCTGGACTCGATCACGCTCATCGCGGTGCCGATCTACAACGCTGACGGGAACGAGAAGTTCGCGCCGCAGTCGGTGAATCGCACCGAGCAAAACGGTCCGGAGCAGGTCGGGCAACGCCCGAACGGCATGGGGCTGGATCTCAATCGAGATTACGTCAAGGCCGAGGCGCCCGAGACCCGGGCGTCGTTGTTTGCGTTCAACACGTGGAATCCCGACGTGTTCGTGGATCTGCACACGACCGACGGCAGCTTTCACGGGTATGCCCTGACCTACGCTCCCTCGCTCTCTCCCGCCTCACTCTGGGCCGGCGCCTATACCCGCGACTCGCTGCTCCCGGAGCTCCGTCGCCGCGTCGCCAAGCGCGATGGCTTTGCCATTTTCGACTATGGGAATTTCGAGGGTCAGCCGCGTGCCTGGAAGACGTACGATAATCGTCCGAGGTTCGGCACGAACTATTTTGGTATTCGTGGACGCATAGCGATCCTGAGCGAAGCGTACTCGCATGACCCGTTTGAGAAACGGGTGCACGCGACCTACGCTTTCGTGCGCGAGATCCTGTCACTCGTGGCCGAGAAGAAGTCGCAGATAATTCGCCTGCCGGATCCCAAGACCGACAGCGTCCCGATTCGCTCGGCTTTGATGCCAACGCCCTTGTCACTACCAGTGGTGGCCGAATCGCTCCTCGCCACCGGAGATTCGTCGGTGACGCAACCGGGCGTGCCTCGAGGCTATCGCCGTGCCGGCCACTTCGATACGGTCACGATGGACGTCTACGACCGCTTCTCGCCGACGCTCAAGGTGCCGATGCCGCGAGGCTACGTGGTACCCGCCAATCAAACCGTGGCGGTGCGCCTCCTCCGGTGGCACGGGATCGAGCTGACCGGCCCGCAGGCAACGTGCGGCCCGGCTCAGGCATTCGCCCTGGATAGCGCCACGCAGGATACGACCGTGTTCCAGGGTCATCGCCAAGCGCACCAGTTCGGCCACTGGTCGACGACCGCCGACCCGGTGCAGGGCCCGTGCTACGAGGTGTCCACGCACCAACGCCTCGGTGTCCTGGCCGTGTATCTTTTGGAGCCCCAGAGCGACGATGGATTCGTGACGTGGAACATCGTCTCCGGGACTCCAATCAGACGACTCGCCCCCTGACGCGATCATGCTGCGTAGCGCGCTGCTGTATTTGTCGAATCAACCGCAGGTATTCAAGTTCGTTCGTCACAACACGCTGGCCCGCAAGTTCGCCGAGCGATTCGTCGCCGGCGAGACGCTGGAGCAGGTGCTCGACGCGGTCGTCGCGCTCAACGCCAAAGGGATCTCGGCCTCGCTCGATCTTCTCGGCGAGAGCATTCACGCCGAGTCCGAAGCGCGGGCCGGGGGGCGTGAGTACCTGCACATGCTCGACCGGATTCGCGAGCGGGGGCTCGACGCGAACGTATCGGTCAAGCTCACCGCGATGGGTCTCGATCTGTCCGAGGATCTCTGCGTCGAGATTCTCCACGACATCGTCGGGCGGGCGCGCGACTACCGGACATTCGTACGTCTCGATATGGAATCGAGCGCGTACACGGACCGCACCCTGCATCTCTTCTACGATCGCCTCTATCCCGTCTTCGGGAATCACGTCGGGATCGTGTTGCAAAGCGCGCTCCGTCGCACCGAGTCTGACGTCGCACGGGCCATCGCCGCCGGTTGCCGTGTCCGACTCTGCAAGGGGGCCTATCGTGAGCCGCCGGCCGTCGCGTTCCCGGCCAAGAAGGACGTCGATGACAACTACGTGCGGTGCATGAAGCGCCTCATGAAAGAGGGAAACTATCCAGGCATTGCGACCCACGATGAGCGCATCATCGAAACCGCGAAACAGTTCGCCGCCACGGAGCAGATCGCGACCGATCGCTACGAGTTCCAGATGCTCTACGGGGTCCGGCGCGACCTGCAGGAGTCGCTCGTGCGCGCGGGATATCGCGTCCGCGTGTACGTCCCGTTCGGCACGCAGTGGTATCCGTACCTCATGCGCCGGCTGGCCGAGCGGCCGGCGAATGTCGCATTCATCACCGGCAACGTGTTGCGGGAGTTGATGAGCGGGCACCGGTGACGGATGAGTCGACGTTGGGCGGCTACATCGCTGTCCACACACGCCCGCCGGGGTTCACCGGCGTGGATGGTGGTGCCTACACCGTCGACGTCGCGGTCGACGAGACCGGCGGCTACCTGCTCTTTCTTCGGTGGGATGGTGAGCCGCCGACGATCAAGGGACACCTCGAGTCGGAGTATCTCGTGCGCGGCACCGATGAGTCCATGGTCCGCGCGGCGCTCGATCGCCTCTCGTTGCTCGACGTGAAGACGACGCTCGACGCCTTGATCCGCGCCCGATGACCGAGCAGGGAGTCGTGCTCCAAGGCACCGGTGGCGTGTGGTCTGTCCGGACGTCCGACGGCGCCACGCGGGACGTGTCCCTTCGTGGACGTCTCAAGATCTCGGCCGACAAGCTGGCGGTCGGCGACGAGGTCATCCTCGAGGACGCGGGCGGCGCGTGGACGATCGCCGAGATCCTGCCACGCCGCTCGGTCCTGGCGCGCCGGTCACCGAGCGGCGCCTATGGTGAGCGGATCGTCGCCGCCAACGTCGACCAGGTCATCGTCGTTTTCGCGGCCGCGAATCCCGAGCCGCATCCGCGCATGCTCGATCGGTTTCTCGTGATTGCCGAATCGAACGGGCTGCAGGCGCACATCGTCGTGAACAAAGTCGACCTCGTCGACGCCGCCGCCGCACGTGCACGGTTCGCCGATTATCCGCTCGCTGGATATCCCATCCACTACACGAGCACGGTGACCCGCGTTGGCCTCGACGAGTTGGCGGCCGCGCTCAAGGGCCGCACGTCCGCGCTCTCCGGCCCATCCGGTGTGGGGAAGTCGTCTCTCTTGAATGCGCTCTATCCCGGACTCAACCTCCGCGTCGGTGAGATCAGTCAATCGGTGAACAAGGGCCGCCACACTACCGTGGGGGCCTTGCTGCATCCGCTGCCGGACGGCGGCTACGTCGCCGACACGCCGGGTTTGCGCGAAGTCGGCATCTGGGGCCTCTCGGCCGACGCGCTCGACCGCTGCTTCCCCGAGTTCGTCGCCCACCTCGGCCACTGTCGGTTCGCCGACTGCCATCACGTCGTCGAACCCGATTGCGCGGTCCGTGCCGCCATCGCTGCCGGGGAGCTCAGCGCAAACCGATACGATAGCTATGTGCGGCTGCGGCACGAGCTGCAGTGAGGATACTCCTCGCGCTCGCTTCGCTCGCGCTCGTCGCCTCGTGTGCGCAGCGGCCAGCCGAGACGCCAGCGCCCGCCGGATGGCAACTCGCGTTTTCCTATACGTTCGACCACCTCGACACGACCGTGTGGTCCCTGGGCACGCACACATTCGATGGCAATGCCGCGCAATTCAGGCCGTACAACGCCAAGATCCGCCATGGCCATCTGGAATTGACCTTGCACCCCGATCACTTCGAGGACCGAGAGTACTCAGGCGCCGAGCTGGAGCTTCGTCAGCAGTACAAGTACGGCCGCTTCGAGGTCCGCATGCGCGCGGCCAAGGGCAGCGCGGTCATTTCCAGCTGGTTCGGCTACGCCGAGCCCCCGTGGCGAGAGATCGACATCGAGTTCCTCGGCGACCACCCGACGGCGGTGCAATCGAACGTCTACAACTCCCCCGACGCCAACCCGACGCTGATCCCGCCGTTCCCCATTCTTCGCACGCTGCCATTCGACGCGACCGCCGGCTTCCACACCTACGCTTTCGAATGGGAACCGCACGAGCTCCGCTGGTACGCGGACACGATTCTCGTCGCCCGCACGACAAACGCCTCGCAAGTACCCACGCGTGAGATGCGGCCGATGCTGAATTTGTGGCTGTCGACGACGGCCTCCTGGGCAGGCCCAATCAATCCGTCGGCGCTCCCCGTCCGCTCGCAATACGAGTGGGTGCGTATCTATCAGCGGCCCTAAGACTCGGCCCGTAACGCGACCAGCGGACTGACGCGAACGGCTCGTCTCGCCGGCACATAGCACGCGAGCCAGACGACGCCAAGGAGTACCGCCACCGCCACACCGAGGGGGCCCGGGTCGGTCGGACCGATGCCGTACAGGAGTCCGCGCAGCGCGCCGGCGGTGATGAGCGATCCGACGAGGCCCGCCGCGATGCCCGCCACTGCGAGCCGCATGCCCTGCCGCAGCACCAGTCGGCCGACATCCCCGGTCGTCGCGCCGAGCGCCATGCGCAGTCCCAGCTCGTGCGCGCGCTGCGAGACGATCGATGCCATGACGCCATAGAGGCCTACCGCGGCGAGAAGCATCGCGACGACGGCGAAGGTCACCAGCAGCACGCTGTTGAACCGCGGACGTGCGAGCGGCCCGGCGGCCAAGCGCTCGACGGGATCGACCTCGACGACCGACACCGTCGGGTCGATCTCCGGCAATGCCCGCCGGACCACACCGAGGAGCGCATCCGGGCGCATCGTCGTTCGCACCGCCACCCGACCTGGGAAGATGTTCATGGCGGCGCCGCGCGCGATCGGCACGTAGACGGTTGGCCACGTCTTGGCCAGATCGCGATATCGGGTCTCCCCCGCGACTCCGACGACGGTCGACCACGGGTCACTCCCATCGCGCAGATAGCGTCGAAGGCGCTTGCCGATGGGGTCCTGTCCCGGCCAGAATCGACGCGCGAGTGCCTGGCTGACGACGGCTTCGTCGGTCGCACCGGCCGCGAACGATCGGCCGCGCACGAGCGGAACGCCGATCGTGTGAAAGTAGTTCGCCGCGATGACCTCGAGATTGACATCGGGGTGCTCGGCGTCGTTCGCGGCATCGCGGCCCTCGGGGACGTATGCGGCCGTCCACCCGCCTTCACCGGAGAAAGGTCCGATGACGACAGGGGTGCCACCGACGCGATCGGCGAGTCGCTCATAGAGACTCAGATATCCGGCCAGCGACGTGTCGGTCTCGGGTGCGCTGATCTGCACCATGGTCACCTCCGGCGCCGTGAATCCCATGTCGACGCGCTGCAAGGCCACGAGACTGCGCGTCAAGAGCGCGGCGCCGCCGGCGACGATGAGCGCGAGCGCGACCTGTCCGACCACGAGCGTCTGCTTGAGGAACCGTGCGCCACGGGTGTCCCGTCCGCCACGCGTGCCGGTGCGCAGCGAGCGCGTGAGCGCCGCGCCTCCAGTCCACCAGACCGGCGCGAATCCAAAGATCACGGTGGCGAGCGCCGCGGCGGCGAATGCCACGCCGAACGCCGCGCCATCGACCCGAATCTCGCCCACCCGCGGCAGCTCGTGCGGCGCCAACGCGACCAGCGCGCGAATCGCGACCACGGCGAGCAGCAGTCCGAGCGCGGCGCTCAGCGCGGCCAACACGACACTCTCCGAGAGCAGCTCCACCCCGATCCGCCAACGTCCCGCGCCGAGCGCGGCGCGAACGGCGAGCTCACGTGCGCGCGAAGTCGCGCGGATGAGGAGCAGGTTCGCGACGTTCACGGTCGCGATCAGGAACACGAGCCCGACCGCAACGCCCAAGATCACGATCGACGGCCGGATCTCGCCGACGATTGCCTCGTCGAGCGGGAGGACGACCGGTCTGGAGACACGATCGGTTCCGTGTGGATCCCAATCGCCGGGACGGCGCATGAACCCCGCCATCGCGCTCGTGGCCTGATGGATCGTCACATCCGGCCGCAGTCGGCCGATGATCCCGTACGCCATCGTCTTGGGACTCATCCCGACCGAATCGGGGAGAATATTGAGCCACGCCTCGACGCCCGACGGAAAATCGAATCCCTCGGGTGCAACGCCGACGATGGTCATATGCTCTCCGCCCATCGTGAGGTGCGTGCCAACCACCGCCGGGTCACCGCCGAACTGCTTCCGCCAGAAGCCGTAGCTCAGCACCACGACCTCCGGGCCGCCCCGCTCTCCATCCTCGCGGACGAAGAGTCGCCCAGCCGCCGGTCGCGCACCGAGCACGGTGAAGAACTCGGCGGTCGCGACATTCGTGCTCATGGTCAGCGCGCGGTCGCCGATCTTCGCGACGTACGGCCACGCGCCATCATATCCATTGGCGGCGACATCCGCGAACACGCCCGGATGCGCCCGCAGATCGTCCACGTCGACGCCGGTGAACGCGCCAAGCTGGTTGTCGCTGCCCATCGCTTTGTGCACGACGACCACGCGATCTTGATCGGCGATGGGCAACGGCCGGAGCAGCACACCACGAACGACACTGAACATGGCCGTTGCGGCACTGATCCCCACCGCCAGCGTCACGACGGCCACCGTCGTGAACGCCGGCTGACGGGCGAGCGAACGGAGCGCGTGTTTCATGCCGCGATGATAGCATCAGTGACGGGCGCCCACCATCCCGAGGTCACATTGGTATGTGGGCACGAGTCGTGGTCTTGGCCGGCGTGCTTCTCGCCTGCCGGGGCGTAACAGCTCCGGAACGTCGAATGGATCAACGGCGCCAGCTTCAGCAGTATCAGGCGCGGTGGCAATCACTCGGCATCCACGACTATAGCTTCGACTACTGGATGACCTGTTGTTGGTTCCGTGCCCACGTTCGATATGTCATCCGCTCTGACACGGTCGAATCGGTTGTCGTGCTGGACAGCCTTCCGCGACCGAACCCGCCTCTCGCGATCACGATCGACACCGTGTTCGCCCAAGCTCGCGCGATACTGGCGGAACCCGGTCTCTCACTCAGAATTGTGTACGATACCAGCCGACCATACCCGGCGGTGGTAGCGGAACTGTCCCCGGTAGGAGTCGATGGCGACGTCACCGATTCAGTCAGCGACTTCGTCCCGCTACGGTGAAAGCCGTTCCTGCTTCCAGGCGTCGCCGTCGCGAACGTACCGGATCCGGTCATGCAGGCGATCCGGCCGCCCCTGCCAGAACTCGATCGCGCTCGGCGTGACGCGATAGCCGCCCCAGTACGACGGCAACGGGACTTTGCCGTCGGCATATCGCGCGGTCAGCTCGTGGTGCCGCTGCTCCAGTGACTCGCGACTGTCGACGGGCTGCGATTGGTGCGAGACCGACGCGCTGATGCGGCTGCCGAACGGGCGCGAGTCGAAGTACTCCTGAGATTCCAGGCGATCCACGCGCGCCGCGCGGCCCTCGATGCGCACTTGGCGCTCCAGCGGCGGCCAGTGGAAAACGAGCGCGACTCTGGGGTTCTCCTCGATCTCGCCGCCCTTGCGGCTGCGATAGTCCGTGTAGAACACGAATCCCCGCTCGTCAACGCCCTTGAGCAGGACGATGCGAGCCGAAGGCGCGCCGTCCGGCGTCGTCGTCGCTAACGTCATCGCGTTCTCGCCGTGAGCATCGGCGAACCAGCGCTCGAACTGCCGGATCGGGTCGGCGTCCATGTCACACCGTCGGCATCGCGAGCGGCGCCCGCGGATACTCGACCTCGACGCGCTCGGGGACCTCGAACGGCTCACCGTCCGGTGTCTCCAGCACGAATCCGGCATCGCGGATCATGGCGTAATCCGCGCTCGCCGGCTGTCCGCGCGAGGTGAGATAGTCGCCGATAAAGATCGAATTGGCGGGATACAATCCGAGCGGCTGCAACGATCTCAGATGGGCCTCTCTCCCCCCGGCAATGCGAATCTCTTGGCTCGGGAGAAGGAACCGATAGAGCGCGAGCACCCGCAGGCAATGCCGCGGATCCAACAGCCGTCGCTCGGCGAACGGTGTTCCGTCGAGTGGCAGCAGGAAGTTCACGGGGACGCTCCGGACGTCGAGCTCACGCAAGCTCATCGCCAGGTCAATAACGTCATCGTCCGACTCACCCATCCCGATGATACCCCCGGAGCACGTCTTGATGCCGGCAGCTTTGACATGCTCGACGGTTGCAACGCGATCATCGAACGTATGCGTCGTGCACACCTCGCCATGAAAGTTGGCCGAGGTATTGAGATTGTGATTGACGGTCTCGACGCCCGCGTCTTTGAGCCGCAGCGTTTGCTCGGCGCTCAGCAACCCGAGACACGCGCAAACCTTGAGATCGTACTGGGACCGAATGTCGCGAACGGCGTCGAGTACCTTGCCGAAGACGCGCTCGCCAGGCGAGCGGCCGGAGATAACGAGACAGAACGTCCCAGCCTTGAGCGACGCTGCACGCCCTGCCGCGGCGAGGATCTTGTCGCGGGCGAGCATCGGATACTTCTCGATCTCGCTGGTCGACACGCTCGACTGGGTGCAGTAATGGCAATCTTCGGGGCACAGACCGCTCTGCGCGTTCAGCAGAAAATGCAGGCGGACGCGATTGCCCCAATACTGCCGCCGCACGCGATAGGCCGCCGCGAGCACCTGCAGCAGGTCTTCGTCCGGCGACGATAAGACGTGGTGCGCCTCGTCACGCGACAAGCTGGTCCCCGCGAGCGCATGGCCCGCAAAAGTCTCATAGTTCATAGCAATGGCGCGAGCGAGCCGCCGCCTCCGTGATAGGGAAACGAAAGCACGGTGGCTTCCGGCACCAGTCGGCGCAAGGTGTCAAAATTGGTCTGCTCGGCGATCGTCGCTTCCCCGGGACACAGGGTATTCAGCACGACCGCCCGCACGCGAAGTCCAGCGGCTTGCGCCGCGCGGAGCGTGAGCAGCGTGTGATTGACGGCGCCGAGGCGGTTCGCCGCGACGATAATGCAATCGAGATTCCAGCGGCGGAACAGCGTGTCGTACGCCACGCCATCGGTGATCGGCACCAGCAGTCCGCCGGCGCCTTCGACAATGAGCGCGTCGCGTCCGGACTCGAGGCGCGTGCGCGCCGCTTCGAGGGCCGAGATCGCAATCGGGCGACCCGCGCGACGGGCCGCGACCCACGGCGCGAGCGGCTCGTCGAACCGCTCCGGACAGACGTCGTCCAGCGCATCCTGGCCGCCGGCCGCTTCGCACAGCCGGCGCGCATCGGCGGGCTCGCCCTCGACACCCGTCTCGACCGGCTTCATGGCCGCGACCGACAGCCCGCGGTCGCGGAGCGCCGAGATGAGCGCGCAGGCAACGACCGTCTTGCCGACGCCCGTGTCCGTTCCGGTAATGCCGTAGCGAATCACCCTTTGGCGTCCAGAAATTCTGTGATCACACCGTAAATCTGATCGAGTTGTGCGTCCGTCGTGCAGTAGGGAGGCAGAACGTATACCACATCGCCGAGGGGCCGCAGGAGGACGCCGCGCTCGAGCGCGAAGTGTGACAGGTCCGCGCCGACGGGGTCTAAGTAGCCCGCACTGCCCAGATTGAACGCCGCGACGGTGCCGAGAACACGTGGCGCCGAAACGCACGGATGCGCGGCGATCTTCGAGAGATGCGAGCGATGGGCGCGCTCGATCGCGGCTCGGCGAGCGGCGGACGCATCGTTCAATAGAGCCAGGCTCGCCTGGGCCGCCGCGCAGGCAATGGGGTTGGCGGTGAAGCTGTGGCCGTGAAACAGCGTATGGCGACGATCTGTACTCAGAAACGCCTCGAAAATCTCCTCTCGCGCTGCCGTGGCGCCGAGGGGAAGAAAGCCGCCGGTCAGGCCTTTCGACAAACAAATAATGTCCGGGACGATGCCCGCTTTCTCGCACGCGAACAGTGGCCCCGTTCGCCCGAACCCCGTGAGGACTTCGTCGGCAATCAGGAGCACGCCGTGGGAGGCCGTCAGCTCCCGTATGGTGCGCAGTGTCGCTTCGCTCCACATGCGCATGCCGCCAGCGCCCTGCAACAGCGGCTCGACGATGACCGCGGCGATTGGGGCTTGCTGCCCCGAAATCGCGCGCTCCAATGCCACGTCCGGTTCGCTCTCGGCCAAGCGGAGCACCTCGAAGAGGTGCGCGCCAAATGGCTCCGTGAAGAGCCCGCGCGCACTCGCCGACATCGCGCCGAACGTATCCCCATGATAGGCATGCTCCAGCGCCGCGATCCGCGCTCGCGGTTGCCCGCGATTCTGCCAGTACTGGAGCGCGATCTTGATCGCCACTTCGACCGCGGTCGAGCCGTTGTCCGAGAAGAACACCCGCGTCAGCCCCCGCGGCAACTTCTCGGCGAGCGCCGCCGCCAAGGCGGCCGCCGGCTCGTGGGTAAACCCCGCGAAGATGACCTGCTCGAGTACTCGCGCCTGCCGCCCGATCGCCTCGGCGATCTCGGGCTGCGCATGGCCGTGCAGCGTGACCCACCACGACGAGATCGCATCGATGATCTCCCGACCGTCGACGTCGATAAGCACGGCCCCTTCGGCGCGAGCTATGGGGATCGGCGCCGGCGCGATCGCGTGCTGGGTATACGGATGCCAGAGATACTGGCGATCCAACTCTCGTACGCTCACGATCGCGGCAGCACCTCGGCTAATGCGGCGAGCAACCGTTCGATGTCGTCGTCGCTGTGCGCGGCGCTCACGGTGATACGCAGCCGCGAAGTACCCAGAGGAACAGTCGGTGGCCGGACGGCGCCAATGAGGATCCCCCGCTCGCGCAACGCGGCGCCCACCTGCATGGTCGCTTCGCTCTCGCCGATGAGCACCGGAATGATGTGCCCGTTGGTGGGTCCCGGGACACCCAATGCCGATCGGACGCGCGAAGCGTTGCGCCGAAGGCGCATGCGTAATTCGGGTTCCGACTTTACCACGTGGAGTGCAGCCAAGGCGGCCGCGGCGAGCGCGGGAGGTTGAGCAGTTGTAAACACAAACGCGCGCGCGCGGTTGAGCAGGTAATCGATGAGCACGCGAGAGCCGGTGACATATGCCCCGGCGACACCGAACGCCTTGCCCAGCGTTCCCATGATGACATCGATCTGACCTTCGATCCTCCAATGCTCCGCTGAGCCGCGGCCGTTCTCGCCGAGGACCCCGGTGCCGTGCGCGTCATCGACGTACGTCCACGCATCGTACGCTTGCGCGATGTTGGTCAACTCGCAGAGCGGGAAGAGGTCCCCGTCCATGGAGAACACACCGTCGACGACGATGAGTCGCCGTCGAAATCGCCCGCGATCGGCATCGAGCAGATCCGCGAGTCCCGCCAGATCCAGGTGCGGGAATGTGCGGACCTCCGCGCGCGACAGCCGACACGCATCGATCAGCGACGCATGATTCAATGCATCCGCATAGATGACATCGCGCCGCCCGGCCAAGGCCGGAATGGTGCCGACGTTCGCCAAGTATCCACTGCCGAACAAGAGCGCCGCTTCAGCCTTCTTGAACTCGGCGAGCTCCCGCTCGAGTGCCTCATGCAACGGATGATCGCCGGAGATGAGCCTGGCTGCTCCAGCGCCGAGCGCGTTCTCGCGCAGCGCGTCGGTCACCGCGATCGCCAGGCGAGGATCAGAGGCAAGGCCCAGATAGTCGTTGGACGAGAAGTCGATGGCGTCTCGCCCATCGATGACAACGTGCGCGCCATGGCGGCGGACCAGGGGCCGCAGCACACGCCGGAGTCCCGCGCGATCGAGCGTCGCGAGATCCGCGGCCAACGCCGAGTCCAACGATGAAGCAGTGGTGCTGGCGCTCACGATCCGGACGCGACAGCCGGCAGCGGCTCCCCGGCCGGCAGCTTCACCACGAATCGTGTGCCTTGCCCGATGAGCGTCTCGACGTCGATGGTGCCACCGTACGCGGTGACGATGCCATGGACGACCGAGAGCCCGAGGCCGGACCCGCCTTGGCGGTCCGTGGACGTCGTCCAGAACGGATCCCAAATCCGCGATCGATGATCGGCGCGGATGCCCGGCCCATTGTCCCAGACCTCGATGACCACCCATCCGTCTTTCTCGCGCGTCCGGATGCCAAGCGCGTGATGCAGACCATCCTCGCGCTTCCACGTCTCCAGGGCCTGGCTCGCGTTCGATACCAGGTTCACGACCACCTGCTCGATCTGCGACACCTGCGCGCGCACGGTCGACAGCTCGGACGCCAGATCGAGCGCGCCCTGGATCTGCTTCGCCTCCAACTGGGGCTGCGCCGAATCCATCGCGTACCGGGCCACCGCGTTGACGTCGACCGGCACGGCTCGCTCGGCCTCCGGGCGCCGGGCGAAGTCGAGGAGACTCTTCACGATCTTCGCGGCGCGCACCGACTCGCGGTGGATGGTCGAGAGTGCCTGGCGATCCTCGGGGGCGAGGCCTTTCGCCTTGACGACGATCTGCGCGAACCCGCCGATCGCGGCCAACGGGTTGTTGAGCTCGTGCGCGACGCCCGCCAGCATCTTGCCGAGGCTCGCCATACGCTCGTTGCGGCGCACGATCTCGTCGCGCCGTCGTTGCTCGGTCAGGTCCTCGACGAGGCCATCGAGCCAGCAGATCGTCCCGTCGTCATCGCGCGCGGGATCGACCGCGACGCGCACCGTGATCGGCACGCCGCTTTTCCTGCGCCACGGCAACTCCAGCCAGCCGAGCGATCGCCCCTTCCGGATATCATCGATCAGCGCATCCCGATGCTCGGCCTCGCGATAGATATCCTGCGCCGCATCGGCCGTCAGCAGTTCCTCCGGCGTGTCGTAGCCGAGCATGTCGACGAGCGCCTGGTTGACCTCGAGGAAGCGGCCGTCGAGCGTGGAGCGGAACACGCCGAACGCGCTTTTGTCGATCAGCCGGTGATAACGGTCGTCAGGTGCGGGCGGCTTCATGTTCGAATACGCGATACCGATACGGGACATCGCCTGCCGAGATATCGATCAGGTGATGCTGGGGGCTCTTGATGCACACGGGGTCCGCGTTACGGGCATCCCCGGTCAGTTGGAACGCCTGACAGCGGCAACCGCCGAAGTCGAGATGCTTCCGCTCGCAACTCCGGCAGGGTTCACGCATCCACTCGTCCCCGCGAAACGCCCGGAACGCCTCCGACTGCTCCCAAATCCACTGGAGCGACTTCTCCCGCACGTTATCGAACGCGAGCGACTCGATCTGCCACGCTGCCTGACAAGGCAACACGCGCCCGTCGGGGGCCACGACGATATACACGTTGCCCCATCCGCCCATGCAGGGTTTGGGATACTGCTGATAGTAGTCCGGCAAGACATACACAATCTGCATGCGCCCGCGATAGCGGCGCACAGCCGCATCGACCATCGGCTCGGCCGCGTCGAGCTGCTCCTTCGTCGGGATCAACGCCGCGCGATTCTCGTAGGCCCAGCCATAGTATTGCGTGTTCGCCAACTCCAGCCGGTCAGCGCCGAGCGAGGCCGCGAGCTCGATGATCTCACCGATATGATCGAGATTCGCGCGATGGAGCACGACGTTCACGGTGAACGCAAAGCCGAGGTCTTTGACGAGGGCCGCCGCCGCCCGCTTCTTGTCGACCGACTTGATGCCAGCGATATGCTCGGCCACTCCAGGATCCGAATCCTGAAACGAGATCTGCACGTGCTCGAGACCGGCGTCTCGTAGTCGTCTTGCCCTGGGCGGGGTCAGCCCAAGGCCCGACGTCACGAGCGTCGAATAGAGCCCAACGCCGTGCGCGTGCTCGATAATCTCCTCGAGGTCTTTGCGCAGCATCGGCTCGCCACCAGAGAGTCCGAGCTGCAACACGCCCAGCGCCCGTGCCTCCGACAGCACGCGCTTCCAATCGTCCGTCGAGAGCTCGGCCGCGGCGCGGGCCAAGTCGACGGGATTCGAGCAATAGGGGCAGTGGAGCGGACACCGATACGTCAGCTCCGCCAAGAGCGTGGTGGGCGGCTTAGGCATCGACCACCAGCTCCCGCTCGACGAGCGCCGAGAGGTAGTCCGCGACGTCTTTGGTCACGTCGGCGCCATACTTCGCGCTCAACACCGCGCCGATGTCGTCGACGGTTCTTTGCCCATCGCACAGCGAGAGGATCTCCGCGCCAGTCTCATTGAGGAGCATAGCGCCCTCCGGATACAGCAGAACGGGTCGCTGTCGCACGGGATCGAAATCGACCCTGGCCAGTCGCCACAATCTCGGCTTCACGTCGTTCACGCGTACGCATGGTGGATCGTGTCGATCATGACCCACAGCATCTCGATCTTGAACGCGAGCGCCTGAAACGCACGCCGTTGCCATTCGACCGTCGTGCAATGCTGCGTCACGATGTCGAGTCCCTGCGCGCTGTCGCGCGGCGCCTGCACCAGCCGGCCCCGAAAATATTCGAGCCCGGTCTGATCGACCCACGGATAGTGCTTGGGGAACGCCGCCAGCCGCTCGTTCATGAGCGACGGCGCGAAGAGCTCCGTGAGCGAGCTCGCCACGGACTCGACCCAATGGTGCGTCTTGCAAAATGTCACGTACGCTTCGGCCGCCATGCGCACGCCGGGAAGCACGTGCCGCTCATCGTCCATCTCGTCGCGGGGCACGCCGAGCGCTTCGCCGAGCGTGATCCAGAGCTCGATGCCGCCCGATCCCGGCGTCGTTCCGTCGTGATCGACGATGCGCTGCATCCACATGCGGCGCACGTCGCCGTCGGGACAATTCGAGATGATCGCCGCGTCCTTGCGAGGGATCGCGCGCTGATAGGCGAGCCGATTCGCGACCCAACCCTGGAGTTGGCGCTTGGAGAGCGTGCCCGCCGACATCATCTGGTGGAACGGGTGCACGCGGTAGTACGACGTGCTGAACGCTCGCATGGCGTTGCACAGCTCGTCGGGCGCGAGCGGGCGGTCCAGAGATGGGATCGGCGGCGGCGGTGGCGCCGAGAGGGTCGCCATTTCTGAAATATACCCTTTAGACCAGGAACTCTGCCCCGTCGGTTCCGACGATCAAGCCCGCATCAATGACGGCGCGTCGCTCAGGGGAATCCTCTATCAGGATCGGGTTCGAGTTATTGATATGCGTATAGACGCGCCGCGCCGCGGTGAGCGCGCTCAGCGCTTCGAGGCTTCCACCGGACCCTGAAATCGGCACGTGCCCCATGGCTCGTGCTGTCGACGATGAGATGCCGAGCGCGATCAATTCGTCGTCCGTCCAGAACGTGCCGTCGAACAACACGAGATCGGCGCTTGCCACTCGCTTCCGCACGTCGTCATCGATCGCCCCACACCCGGGCGCAAACGCGACGCTCTTCTTCGTCGCCGTTTCCCGCACGACGAGTCCTACGGTATGCCCCGCACGCGACTCTCGCGCGAATCGTGGCGGATCACCGGGCACAGAGAACGCCTCGACGGTGAGACCACCATCGAGCGGTACCTCCGTGCCGAGGGCCAATCGCGAAACGGTGACGTCGGCGAACGCGCGAGTCGTCGGCAAGAGACAAGAGTCGTGTGTGAGAACGTCCTCGACCGCCTCGGTCGAATACACCGTGAGTTTCCGCGCCTCGCGTAGCAGCGCCACACCCAGCGTATGGTCGAGCTCGGCGTCTGTCAGTATGACGGCCTCGATCGGAACGTGGCGGTACGTTCCTTTGGCCGGCATTACGCCCCGCGTGAGCCACCGGAGCTGATCCCTGACGTCCGGCGACGCATTACACAGATACCACCGCTCGCCGTCAGCACTCACCGCCATCGACGACTGCGATCGCGGGTGCGCCCGCGCCGGCGTCTCCCGCGCGACCCGGCACGTCGGGCAGAAGCAATTCCATTGAGGAAACCCACCGCCCGCGGCCGTGCCGAGCAGGACAACTCTCATCTGGGAGCCGAGCAACAGGACATATTGCACCCAATACTAGCCGGAGCGACCGAAAGTCGGCATTTACGAAACAAAGCGGGGAGGCGTGGCCGGAAGGCGCTCGCCCCCCTTTTCCCGACCGGCGCAGCCGTGTCGGGAACCAAAGACTTGCAAACGTGCTAGCTTTCGCTGAATGACGCCCGAGGAACAGCTCGAATATGACCGTAGTTTCGAGCAGGAGGCCCTGCCGTGGCTCGACGACGTCTACCGATTCGCGCTGTCCCTGACCCGAAATGAAGCCGATGCCGACGACGTCGTTCAGGAAACCTTTCTCCGCGCGTATCGCTCGTGGCACACGTTCGAGCGCGGAAGCGACGCCCGCCGCTGGCTCTTCACCATCTGTCGTAACGCCTTCCTGCGCACCCGCGAACGCGCCCGCCACCAGGTCGAACTGGAGGATGGCGACGTGGAAGCGGTGGCCCATAACGTCGGCCAGAATGACGGCGCCGTCAGCGGCGACGAGCGCATTCTGACCCGCCTCGACCTCGCGCCGGCGCTCTCGAATGCCCTCGACAGGCTCCAGGAGCCATTCCGGTCGGCCGTGATGCTCGTCGACGTCGAAGACCAATCCTACGAAGCCGCATCGGCAATTCTCGGTGTGCCCATCGGCACGGTCCGATCCCGCCTCTTTCGTGGGCGTCGACTCTTGCAATCGATGCTCGCGAATTACGCGCGCGATGCCGGGTTCGCGACCGCGAAAACGCGTCCGGAGGACGCCAGTCCCGCCACTCATGAGTGAGCAGAATTCTTCCACCCACAACCACGACTGCGGCCCGCTCGACTGCCGGGTCGTTCTCGAGCAACTCTGGGAATACCTCGACGGTGAGCTCAGCGAGGAAACCACGGTGCTGATCCGCCAGCACCTCGCGCTGTGTTCGTCCTGCTACCCGCAATACGATTTCGAGAAAGCGTTTCTCGATGCCCTGTCGGATTGCCGGTGCACGCGGTGCGCGCCCCATGAGCTCCGGGGCCGCGTGCTCAACGCCCTTCGGTCCGCGGGTTTTTCGGCGACGGCCTAGGCCGCCTTCCGTACCGACCCGGCCTCGCCGTTCAGAGTCAATGAGAACTCGACGGGGATCGCCGGATCTAGCGAGTTGCGTACCGAGCAATACTTGACGATCGCGAGCTCGATCGCCCGTTCCGCGTTCTCCCGATCGATTCCCGCTCCCGTGATGTGAAAATCGAGCCGCGCGCTCGTCACCCGTGCCGGGATCGCATCCGCCCGCTCGGCGTGCGCGTCGATATAGAGCGCTTCGGGCGGCGTCCGGCGCTTGGTCAGAATATCGACGACATCGACCGCCGAGCACCCGGCCAAGGCGTTCACCAGCGTGTCAACGGGGCTTGGCCCTGTCTCGCCGCTGCCATCCATGCGCGCCGTCGGCCGTCCAGGCCGCCCGCCGTCGAATTTCGATCCGCCGGCCCAAGTGATGCGGAGGTTTACGGGAGGTTTCATATATTCGAAACGTAAAGGGGAGTACAATGCCCAATCACATGGTCCCGGGGAGTGACCGACCTCCCATTCCGGGTGCCCAGAACCCACGACCGCTGGTGCCGAGCGAAACGATCACGGTCACGGTCCGCCTACGCCCGGCCTCGCCCGACAAGGCCGACCGAATTTATAAACGTGGCCCGCGCCGCCGCGGCGCCAAGCCGCTGTCCCGCGCCGCCCTCGCGGCGATCGTCAGCGCCAGCCCGGCTGACGCGCAAGCCGTGGAGGCGTTCGCGCATACGTCGGGGCTCACGGTCGTCCAGGTCGACTTGGCTCGCCGTACGGTCGTTCTAAGCGGTTCAGCCCCTGCCGTCCAAAAAGCATTCGGCGTCACATTGCAGTGTGTGACGACGTCCCAAGGCGACTTCCGTCAGCGCACGGGAAGCGTGGTTGTGCCGACGAATCTGGCCGATGTCGTCACGGGCGTCTTCGGGCTAGACAATCGCCCGCAAGCCCGCACGCATTTTCGCATCCGCCGCCAACCGGCCGCGACGCCGGCAGTGAGCTACTCGGCACCCAAGCTCGGCGGCGTTTACCAGTTTCCGAGCGGAGCCACCGGCGCCGGCCAATGCATTGGCCTGATCGAGCTCGGTGGAGGCTACCAAGCGTCCGACCTCCAGTCGTACTTCAACGGCCTGTCGATCGCCGAGCCAACCGTCGTCCCGGTCGGCGTTGACGGCGGAGCGAACTCGCCGACGGGCGACGCCAACGGCCCGGATGGCGAGGTGATGCTCGACATCGAAGTCGCCGGCGCGCTCGCTCCCGCCGCGACGATCGCCGTGTACTTCGCGCCGAACACCGACCAGGGATTTCTCGACGCGGTCACGACCGCCGTGCACGACACGACGCACACGCCCACCGTGATCTCGATCAGCTGGGGCGGCCCGGAGTCCACCTGGACAGCGCAAGCGCAGCAGGCGATGGACGAAGCGTTCGCCGAAGCCGTCGCCATTGGCGTCTCGGTCTGCGTTGCCGCTGGCGACAGCGGCGCGACTGATGGCGTGACCGACGGCGCGCTCCACGTCGACTTCCCCGCGTCGAGCCCCAATGCGATCGGCTGCGGTGGCACGAGCTTGGTCGTATCAAACGGCTCGCCCGCCGAGACAGTCTGGAATGACCTCGCGAGCGACGAGGGCGCGACCGGCGGAGGCTTTTCGACAACATTCCCGACACCCTCATGGCAATCGAAAGCCACCGCGTCCTTCAAGCACACTGGCCGCGGCGTGCCCGATGTCAGCGCCGACGCGGACCCCGAGACGGGCTACAACGTCGTCGTCGATGGCTCGTCATTCGTGCTCGGCGGCACGAGCGCCGTCGCGCCACTCTGGGCCGCGCTCATCGCGTGCTGTCAGCAAGCGAGCGGCCAACACCTGACCGATCTCGTATCGCGTCTGTATTCGGCGAACGGAGGATTCCGCGACATCACCCAGGGCGGCAACGGTGGCTACAACGCCGGCGCGGGCTGGGATCCATGCACGGGACTCGGCGTCCCGGTCGGCTCGACGTTGCTCAGTGCGGTGTGGGGGTCAGGTACAGCGGGATCCCCTCCCGGCGCCGCTGGATCATGAGCATCCCGTCGGGCAACTTGCCCACCGCGGGGAACACCCCCGACGTGATATCGACGCGCACTGGGTCGGCGCCATCGTACCGCCCGTGCATCAGGCCATATACCGGTCGCATGGCCGCGACCCGCGCCGCCGCCGCGGAATCGGTCGGAACACCGGCAGTGTACATCACCATCTCGTGGCGGAGGGCGGCCACCATCGTGCTTTCGACGGCGCCCGTGTTTTGTGACGTCAACCCGGTGTCGCCGTGTATGAGGACCACCTTGGCGATGGGTGCGATGGAGGTGTTGTCCAGATACACCGCCGATCCGTCTTGCACGTGGAACGTGGTGTCCATTCGGCTCTTGAGGGAGGCGCCTTCGCGGCGCGCGAGGCCATATGCCGTGCGCCCGAACTGCACCGCTTTGACTCCGCAATACCCCACGATCAGAACGGCGAGGCCGATGAAGCCGAGTATGACAATTCGGGTCTCTTTGGCTGGTGTGCTGTCACCCACGGTCGCCTCCGCGCTCGGTTAAGTTCCGTTTGTGCCCGAGCCAATTCTGTATCCCTACACCCGCCACGTGCTCGTCTGCACGGGCGGGTTTTGTTCGCCGGATCGAAAAGGCCGCGCGATCTATGCCGAACTGGCGAAGCTGCTGGAGCGAGAGGGTCTCTTGTTCGGGCCCACGCGGGTCAAGCGTGGCGAAACGCCATGCCTCGGCGTCTGCGCGGGTGGTCCGATCGTGGTGGTGTACCCCGAAGGCATCTGGTACGCGCACGTGACCCCCGCGCTCCTCGAGCGCATCGTCGTCGAGCACTTGAAGCACGGGCGCATCGTCGAGGATGCCGTGTTTCATCGGATGGAACAGGCTAGCGACGCTCCATCGCATCCCTGATGTCGAGCAGAATCTCGAAGTAGAGCTGCTCTCTCCGATACGCAAAGTCCAAGGTCGTCATCTGATTCTGATCGCCGCTGATCTTCGCGCGGTCGAAGGCCTCGCGGTACATCTCGTCGAGATTGTTGAGTACGCGGTCGCGTGGACGGGACATGATGGGTTGAGGAAAGGTGAGACGCGGTGGAACGAACGGAAGGTCTTCCGGCGGGGGCGTGACCCGCTCGGCGACATCCAGCAGTCGCCGGGCTGCCTCACGCAGGAATCCCCGTGGAGTGAGTGGGTCAGACATCGGGGCGCCGCAACTTAAGCGCCGACAGCGCGATGGTCAGGCCGAGGATACCCAGGACCACGCCGAGGGTCACGGCGGGTGGCATGGGCACCACGAGGCCGACGGCGACGAAGATGAGAATGGCCGCGAGCCCACGGTCGAGATACGTGATCCGGCTGATCGACGACGCCACGAGCGCATACAGTGATCGGAGTCCGATCACCGCCAAAATATTCGCGGTGTAAATAAGAAACGGGTCCCGCGTGACCGCGAAAGCCGCCGGCACGGAATCGATGGCGAACACCACGTCCGCCGTCTCGACCATGAGCAGCGTCGCAAGGAATGCCGACACGCCAGTCATCGTCTTCGCGGGCGGCCGGTGCGGCTTGCCAATAGCCAATCGGATGCCAGCCCACACGAGGAGCGCGGCGAACACGTAGGAGACCCACTCGAGGCGCGCGAGCAACGTCGTCCCAGCCAGAATGAACGCGGCGCGCATGACGACCGCGCCGAGCACACCCCACAGCAGCATGCGATGCTGATCGGGCTCGGACACGTGCCGCGACGTGAAGATGTACAGCATGACCACGATGTTATCCGCCGAGAGGGAGAACTCGATCAGATAGCACGTGATGAACGCCACGGCCGCCGCGTTGCCCATGGTCTGCCGGACCCACACGGCGAACGCCAGGGCAAGCGCAACCCAGACGGCCGTCCATATTGCCGCCCCTCGGCGTCCGCCCTTGCCGCCGAAGATCAGGTCCAGGCCGAGGGCGGCTAATACGACGACATGGAACCCGACCCAGGTCGTTAGAACGCCGCCAGCTCCTCGTAGGCGCGAACAAAGTCAGATACTTGCGGGAGCGTCGCATCCTCGAGGCGCGGCGCATACCCGACAAAAGCATCGAGTGACGCCACCCGCCTGACCGGCGCGTCGAGCCACGCAAAGCACTCATCGGCGATCGCCGCCGAGATCTCCGCGCCATATCCCCACGAGATCGAATCTTCGTATGCGACGATGACGCGCGAGGTCTTCTTCACGGATGCGAACACCGCCTCGCGATCCCAAGGCGACAGCGTGCGTAAATCGATAATCTCGACGTCGATGGACTTGTCTCCCCTATCCGCAACATCATTCGCCGCGACGATGGCACGTTGTACCGTGGCACCGTAGGTGACGACTGTGATGTCGCGGCCGGGCCGGACGACGCGCGCCTTGCCGAACGGAATCATGAAGTTGGAGCCAGGCGAGCGCCCCTTATTGTACGTCTGCCGATACAGATGCTTGTGCTCGAGGAAAATCACGGGATCGTCGCACCGAATGGCCGTGCGCAACAACCCGTTCGCGTCGAGGGCCGTCGATGGGCACACCACACGCAGCCCGGGGCAGTGCGTAAAGAGCGACGCACCCGTCTGAGAGTGGTAGATGGCCCCGCGGATGTAGCCGCCGTACGTCACCCGCACGACGACCGGCGCGCTGAACGCGTTATTCGACCGCCACCGCATCGTCGCCAGCTCGTCGCGGAGCTGCATGTACGCGGTCCAGATGTAATCGAAGAACTGAATCTCGACGACCGGCTTGAACCCGCGCGTCGCCAACCCAATGGCCCGCCCGACGATGTTCGCCTCGGCCAACGGCGAGTTGTACACGCGGTTCGCGCCGAACTCGCGCTGCAACCCCCAGGTGACCTTGAACACGCCACCTTTGCCTTTCACCTGATCCAACACCTCTTCGCGCGATGCATCGGCCACGTCCTCACCGAAGACCAAAATCTTCGGATCGCGCCGCATCTCGTCGCGCAAGCACACATTGAGCAGATCGACCATGGTCGTCGGCTCACCACTCAGCTGCGGATCATCCTCGGTGTCGAACTGCTCACCAGTCGGATCGACATCCGGCGAGTACACCGCGTACAAGGCGGTCGAGCCCTCGGGCTGCGGCTGCGCGAGCGCATCATCGGTCGCCGCCTGAATCTCGGCGTCCGCAGCCTCGCGGATCGCGACCAACTCTTCCTCGGTGGCCAGCCCTTCGGCAACGAGCCACGCCGGGAACGTGCGCAGCGGGTCGCGTTGCGCATCGGCGTCGCGCTCGGCCGGTGGCCGATACAGCTTCTCGTCGTCGGAGAGCGAGTGCGAATACGGCCGGATAACGGTGGCCCGCACGAGCGCCGGACCCTTTCGCTCTCTCGCGTACTGCACGGCGCGCGACATGGCCCCATAGCTCGCGATCACGTCGCAGCCGTCAACATCTTCTACATACAAACCCGGAAACGATCGTACCAACTTCGAAATCGACCCGCCGGGCGTATTGACCTCGACCGGGACCGAGATCGCATACCCGTTGTCTTCGACGAGGTACACGACGGGCAATTTGAGATTGGTCGCAGTACTCAACGATTCCCAAAATTCCCCTTCGCTCGTCGCCCCGTCGCCGGTCGAGACGTACACGACTTCATCTGTACTCCCAAGCTCATTTCCCCGGAGGTACGCCTCAGCGCAACCGACCGCCTGGAGAAACTGAGTCCCCGTAGGGGACGAAGACGATGTGATGTTATATGCCTTAGCGCCCCAGTGGCTCGGCATTTGACGCCCGCCAGAAGCGGGGTCGATCGCCGCGCCCACAGCCTCGTAAAGCATGTCGGCCGGCGTTACGCCGAGCATCAAGCAGAGCGCCCGGTCGCGGTAGTAGGTATAGAACCAGTCGGAGCCCGAGCGCAGGGCGAGCCCCGCGGCGACCAATATGGCTTCGTGGCCAGCCCCGGAGATCTGAAAGAAGATCTTGTTCTGACCCTTGAGCTGGATCTCTTTATCATCAATGCGCCGCGCCAGATACATGGTGCGATACGCGGCAATCAGTTGGTCGCGGCGGAGACCACCGGCCACCGCGCCTTCAAGGTCGGTATGTGCAGCCATCGCGATAAAATAGCCGACGCCGGGATTTCTTGACAGCGCTGGGGATGTGAGGAACATTGGTGAGGGATTTCAATGACCAAGCCAAGCCCGCACTGCATCTTCTGCGACCTCATCCGGGGTGCAGCGGAAGTGTCCATATGTTACGAGGACGCGACGGCCCTCGCGTTCATGGACATTCAGCCGGTCAATCCCGGCCATGTATTGGTCGTCCCTAAAGCCCATTACGAAACCTTGGTCGACGTCCCCCACGACGTGGCGATGCATCTGTTCGATGTCTCGATGCGCCTCGCGCCGGTCATTCGGCGCATGGCGGGTGCGCGCGACATGAACATCGTGGTGAATAGCGGCCCGAACGCGGGACAGAACGTCTTCCACTACCACGTGCATCTCATCCCGCGGACGAACACCGACGGGTTCGACATCCCGCTCCCGTTCGACCGCTCGCTCATGCCCGACCGCACGTTGCTCGATGCGATGGCGGCCCGCATCACGACGGCGCTCCGCGATCCCGTGCGCGTCGCGTGACGACCAAAGCGGCGAGCGACATCGCGAGCACCTTGTGGGCGGCGCTCGGCGACGCCTACGCGGCAATGGCCGCGCACGCGACAGCCGACGCCGCGCGGCACGGCTTCAGCTTGGCCGAGCTGGCGGTACTCGATGTCCTGCACGAGCGCGGGCCCATGCTCCTGGGTGAGCTCCAGCGCCACGTGTCGGTCTCCAGCGGCGGCGCGACCTTTCTGGTCGATCGCCTGGAAGGCAAAGGGCTCGTTCGCCGGAAGAGTTGCGCCGACGACCGGCGGGCGACGTTCGCGGAGCTCACGGCGAAAGGCGTACGCGTCCTCACGCGCATTCGGCCGAAGCACGTGCGCGCCATCCGCAAAGCGGCCTCGGGACTGAGCGGCCGCCGGCAGCGCGCCGTGACGAAGCTACTCCGCGAGCTCGCCGAAGCGGCTAATAGTCGACCGGACGCAAATAGCTCTCGCCGATCCCGGACTGACTGAGCAGCGCGACCGTCGGGAGCCGGCGCTTCCAATGCGTGCCCGAGAGTCGTTTGTACACGAGGTCGACTTCCTCAGGGACAAACCCCCGCGTCGTGAGCTCGGCCGGCGAGTAGCCCGCGAGCAGCCAATTCAAGATCGCGTCGGCCTTGCCATAGCTGATCCCGAAATCCGCTTCGTCCGTCTGGCCACGAATCAGATCGGCCGACGCCGGCTTGTGCACGATCACATCCGGCACCCCCAAGTTCCGGGCAAGCGCCCACACCTGGGTCTTGAACAAATCTCCGAGCGGATTGATCGGCGGGGAGTCGTCAGCGTGCCAGGTAAAGTAGCCGAATAACCGCTCGGTCTTATTGCCGGTCCCCAGCGGCAACGCATCATATCGCGCGGAGAGATCGAACAGCACGATCATGCGTTGGCGCGCCATCACGTTCCCGCGTCGCGCGGGATCCGCATCGGGCTCGCCCTGAAGGTACCCATCGACAGCGGGTGAAATGTCGATGGTCCTCGACTCAATGCCCAGCGCGTCGATCACGAGCTCGGCGTGTTCCAGGCTTTCGGGGTTCGACGTGCGATACGGCATCCGAACACCGATGACGTTCTCGGGTCCCAGTGCTTTCGCAGCCAAGAACGCGGTGACCGCCGAGTCGACGCCACCGGAGAGTCCCACGACAGCGCGCTGGAAACCTCGACGCCCGAGTTCCTCACGTATAAACGTCGTGAGCCACCGCTCGACGAGCGCCGCATCGATCGCCAGTGGTGGCGGCCCGCCGCTGGGCCGACACACGTCGCCCTGCGATTCTGTTGCCGCTGGATCGTATGACACGGCCGCCCGTGACCCGCCCACGCGCGTCAATGCATCGCGCAAATAGGGAAGGGCAGTGCGCAGATCCGCGAGCAGTGGCGTATCGGCCCGCGCGCGGCCGATGTCCGCCAGGTCGATCGTCTGCGTGATCAGCGCCGGTTGAAACAATGGCGCCCGCGCACGGACATCGCCCGCCGGACCAACGATGAGCGAGTCGCCGATGAACGCCTTCCCGCCCTCCATGCCGACGAGGTTCGTGTAGAGGACATAAATGCCATGCTCCTCGGCCGTCCCGCGCACCAGCCGCTCCCATCGCGACACCGTGGCTGGTCCCGGCACCCCGTCGTCGCGCGGCCAGATCCCGCGGGCCGGCGCCGCGGAGGGAACGAAGAGAATCTGCGCACCATCGAGCGCCTCGATCGTCGCCGGAAGGCCGTGCCAGAGGTCCTCGCAAACCAGTATTCCCGCCCGACCCCATGGGGTGTCGAACGCGCGAATATCGTGACCCCGCTCGACAAATCGCTCCTCATCAAATAGCCCGTACGTGGGCAAGAACGTTTTGCGATGCACATGGCGAATGGTCGGCCCGTTGGGACCCAGCGTGACGTACATCGCGCTGTTGTACAGAATGCCTTGCCACCGCTCGTAGAATCCAAGGACGACGTCCAACGGCAACGCCGACGCCGCGGCGGTGTAGATGCGCTGGAGGTCGGCGGCGAGGGTGCCGGCCGTCAGCGCGACCTCTTCGGTGCCACCTTCGAGGAAGTACCCGGTGAGTGCCGTCTCCGGCAGGTGCAAGACTTGCGGGCGCGGCGTCATCCGGTCGACGCGCTCGAACAGCGCCCCAAGTTGCTGGAGATTGAGCGCGTAGTCAGCTTTGCGGGGCGAGATCTGTCCGATGGCGACGTTGAGATACGGCGGCATACTCTAAATATGCACTTGATCTGCGCACTCTGGCTCCTAGCACAACCCCCGTCGCAGCCCTGGCAGATCATCGACGCACCGCAGTCGTCGGTGGTCTACGCCAAGGACGGGACGGTGATTGGCGAGCTGGGGCGCCAAATCCGTACGAGCGTGCCACTTGGTTCGCTCCCGGCGTATGTGCCCGAGGCGTTCATCGCCGTCGAGGATCGCCGATTCTACCACCACGACGGCGTAGATGTCGCCGGCATTTTCGGCGTCCTGAAAGACGCGCTCAAGGGCCACGCCCGCGGCGGCAGCACGATTACCATGCAGCTCGTCGGGAACATGCACCCCGACGTCGTCAGCCGGCGCGACAAGAGCATCGACCGCAAGCTCCGCGAGCAGGACGCTGCCCGCGAGATGGAGCGCCACTACTCGAAAAAGCAGATCCTGGAAGCGTACCTCAACCAGATCGAGCTCGGGCACGGCTGGTACGGGATCGACGCGGCCGCTCGCCACTACTTCGGTACGGACGCCGCACACCTGACGCTCTCGCAGGCCGCCACCCTCGCTGCCCTCCCACGCAGCCCGCCGTACTACGACCCCATCCGCCACCCGGACCGTGCAACGGCCCGCCGCGACCTGGTTCTCCGCCTGATGGCGGATCAGGACCTCGTCTCCCGCGCGGTGGCGGATCGAGCGAAGCGGGATCCGTTGATTGTGAGTCCCGAGGTCCACGGGTTGGCTCCGTACTTCGTCGATGCCGTTCGCGCGGACGCCGAGCACGCGGGCATTCCCGTCGACAGCGGCGGCTATCGACTGTACACGACCCTCGACGCGACCCTCCAGCGGGCCGCGATCACCGCGGTCCGCGATGGCGCAAAGGCAGTCGAAGGTCGGCCTGGCTATGCGAATCCGACATACGGCGGCGCATCGAAAGACTATTTGCAGGGTCTCTTGATCTCGATCGACCCCGCAACTGGCGAGGTGCGTGCGCTGGTCGGTGGCCGCGATTATCAAGACTCTCCGTACGACCGCGCACTCTCGGCCCTCCGCCAGCCGGGATCGGCATTCAAGCCCGTTGTCTACGCCGCCGCCATCGCCGACAGCATCGCGGCGAACACGATCGTCTATGACACGGCGATAGCGATCCCGCTCGATGACGGAACCACTTACAAGCCCGAGGACTCGGACCACCAGTTTCTCGGCCCTTTGACCCTGAGAGAGGCGCTCGCCCGCTCGCGCAACACGATAGCCGTACAGTTAGGACTCGCCGTGGGCATCGACACGGTCATCGCGCTCGCGCAGCGCTTAGGAATCACGACGCCCATCGCCCCGTATCCGGCTTCCGCGATCGGCGCCTCAGAAGTCCGTCCGATCGAGCTCGTCACGGCCTATGCGCCGTTCGCGAACGGCGGCACGGCGATCCAGCCGCGTACGATCCTGCACGTCGACGACCGCTCCGGTCACCTCGTGTGGGCTGGCCAGGGCGGCCCCACGGTGCCCGCGCTCGACTCGAACGTCGCCTACATCGTGCGGGACATGATGCGGGATGTCATCGATCGCGGCACGGCCATGGGCGTGCGCAAGCTGATCGGCGCCACGCTCCCGGCGGCGGGCAAGACCGGCACGACGAACGACGACACCGACGTATGGTTCATCGGCATGACGCCGGATCTCGTCACGGGCGTGTGGCTCGGGTTCGACCATCCGCGCCCGATCGCCGCCGGCGCCGCGGGCGGTTCGCTCGCCGCGCCGATCTGGGCGCACCTCATGGCTCAGTACTACGCCGCCGGCGCCGGGCATCAGCCGGGCGCGTGGACACCGCCGGCGACGTTGATTACCGCCGAGTTGGACCGTCGCACCGGCACGCTCGCCGATTCGACAACGCCGCCTGACCAGCGGTACACCGAGTACTTCCTACCCGGCACAGAGCCACAGGCGCTGCGATTCGACATTACCAGCATTTTCAGTGGCGGGCCGATCCAATAAAAAATGAGAAGCGCCCCGCGACCGCCGCGAAGCGCCTCTCAGACCCTGATGCCGGAGCAATCAGCCAGCGATAGCGGCTTCCTCTTCGGCTTCCTCCATCTCGGTCTTCCGCGTGCTGACCGGCTTGGTCGCCGGCAGCAACGCGACTGCGAAGACCTCGTCGAGCGTCTCGACCGGATAGAACGTGAGCACATTCCGGACTTCCTCCGGGATGTCCTCCATATCCGCCTCGTTCGCCTTCGGCAGGACGATGACGCCAATGCCGGCGCGATGGGCGCCCAACACTTTCTCCTTCAACCCACCGATCGGCAACACGCGCCCACGCAGCGTGATCTCACCAGTCATCGCGACATCCCTTCTTACCGGTCTTCCAGACATCGCACTGACCAGTGCCGTCGCCATGGTAACTCCGGCCGACGGTCCGTCCTTCGGAATGGCACCCGCGGGCACGTGGACGTGGACCTCCATCGAGCCGAGCCGCTCCTCGGGAATCTGCAATCGCGACGCATGCGTTGCCGCATACGTGAGCGCGGCCCGAGCCGACTCCTTCATCACGTCGCCGAGCTGCCCCGTCAGGATCAACGAGACATTCCCGCCGCCGCTGACCTGAACCTTCTCATCGTCGGTCCGCGGCGCCGAGCCCAACCGACGTATCGCGGCTTCGACGAACATGATGTCACCACCCATCGGGGTATAGAACATCCCCGTGGCGACGCCCACTTCGTTCTGCTCGTTCGCCCGCTCCGGATGAACGCGTGGACGGCCGAGGAGCTCGCGCACGTCGTCCGCGGTGATCTGCAGATCATCCGTGCCTCCGCTGGCCAACCGGCGCGCGATCTTGCGAGCCACCGCACCGATCTGCCGCTCGAGCTGCCGGACCCCGGCTTCCCGGGTGTACTCGGAGACGATGCGCATCACGGCCTCGTCATCGAACTTGACCGTACGCCCACCGGCGTTGAGCCCCGACTCCTCGAGCTGTCTCGGAATCAAGTACTTCTTGGCGATCTCCGCCTTCTCTCTCTCGGTGTACCCCGCGAAGTCGACGACTTCCATACGGTCGAGCAGCGGGCCGGGGATGTTCTGGATGAAGTTCGCCGTCGCGATGAACAACACCTCGCTCAGGTCGAACGGGATGCCGAGATAGTGATCCGTGAACGTGTCGTTCTGAGCCGGATCGAGCACCTCGAGCAGCGCCGACGCTGGATCGCCCTGATAGGACGTTCCCAGCTTGTCGACCTCGTCGAGCAAGAACACAGGGTTCTTCGTGCCCGCCTGCTTCATCCCCTGGATGATCCGGCCGGGCATCGCGCCGACGTAGGTGCGGCGGTGGCCACGAATGTCAGCCTCGTCTCGCGTGCCGCCGAGGGACACCCGAACGTACTCGCGGCCGAGCGACCGGGCGATCGATTTCGCGATCGAGGTCTTGCCAACGCCTGGCGGACCGACGAACAAAAGGATCGGCCCCTTGGCCATCGCGCGCGCCTTCGCCTCTTTCGAGTCGGAGATCCGACGATCCTCGTCGTCACCCGACTTGAGCGCCGGCGTCGCGTCCTCTTTCCGCGCCTTGAGCTTGGCCGCGGGGACCTCGCCGGTGGTCTCGACTTCGTCCGCGAGTTGCTGCGCACGCAGTTGACGCACCGCCAAGAACTCCAAGACGCGATCCTTCACGTCCTTGAGCCCGTAGTGGTCCTCGTCTAGCACCGACTCGGCCCGCCCGAGCTCCAGCTTGTCGTCCGACCGCGTATTCCACGGCAGCTCAGCGATCCATTCCAGATACGTCCGGATCACCTGCGCTTCCATGGACTCGCGTCCCGCCCGCTCCAAGCGACCGAGCTCGCGCTCGACCTCGGCCCGCGCCTCTTTCGGCAGCTCCAGCTTGTTCAGCTTATCCCGGAGATCATTGATCTCGCGTGCAGAGTCGTCGTCGCCGAGCTCCTTTTGGATCGCTTTCATCTGCTCGCGCAGATACATCTCGCGCTGACGCTCGCCCAGCTCCTCCTGGACTTGCGACTTGATCTCTTCCTGCGCCTCGAGCAGCCCGATCTGCCGCTGCACGGCCACGAGCACGCGGCGGAGGCGCTCTTCGACGCTCAGCGTTTCGAGCAAACCCTGTTTCTCGGCGACACTCAGCTCGATATAGCCCGCGACCAAGTCGGCGAACTTGCCCGGCTCGGTGACCGAGTCCAGCACTTGATGGACGACCTCTTCGGGCAGCCCCCGACGCTCGCCGAGCTCGGCGGCCCGCTCCCGAATTTCCTTATGCAGGGCCTCGAACGCCGCGTCGTGCTCATTGATCGGCGTCATTTCCTCGACCGGGATCACGACCGCGGCGAGATAATTGTCGATGGTTTGGTATTGGAGGGCGGTCGCTCGCTGCTCTCCCTGCAAGAGCAGTTGCACGCCCCCGAGCCCGCGCTGAATCTGTCCGATGCGCGCGATGACGCCCATCGTATACAGAATCTCTGGTGCCGGCTCGTCGGTGTTATCGCGCTGCGCGACCGCGAACACGAGTCGGTCGCCCTTGAGGGCCGCCTCGATCGCGCGCAGCGTGCCCGGTCGTCCCGCCGCGATCGGCTGGGTCAGGCCGGGAAAGATCACCGTTCCGCGGAGAGGCAGAACGGGGAGTGTCTGACGTTGTGCCATTGAAGTACCCCTACTCTAAAAGCCTGCTCGGCGCAGCCGAGCTTCTTAACCGACCAGTCGAGCGGCGTCCTTTGCCGCATCGACGCGCCGCGGAGCGGCGATCGGCTTACCATCCGCACAATCGGTGCTATCCGAGTTACGCCAACCCGGCGCGATCCGCAACACGCCCCCGCCTTCGTGACACTTTCCCCACTTACCCCCTGCCGTCGTGACTGGTTCGCGCTCCTTACCTTGACACGGCTGAGCGCGTCTCCTTTCGGGCAGTACGCATTGGTGCTACACTAGGAAGGCTGTGCCACCAAACACTTCAGAATCCGCCGACCAGGAACTGCAAGCCCGTGTCGCCAATGTCCTTGCCCCGGCGTACGTCGTCGAGCGCGAGGTTGGGCGCGGTGGCATGGGTATCGTGTACCGCGCGAAAGATGTTCGCCTGAAACGCGTGGTGGCGGTTAAGCTCCTCCCGCCAGAGCTGGCATACCGGACCGAGATCCGGACGCGGTTCCTCCAGGAAGCGGAAACAGCTGCCCAGCTGTCGCACCCGAACATCGTCCCCATCTATACGGTCGACGAGCGCGACGGCCTCGTGTACTTCGTCATGGCCTTCGTGGACGGCGACAACCTCGGCGCGAAGCTCCGCGCATCGGGACCCATGGCGGCCGAGCCCACCAAGCGCGTCCTCAAGGAAGTCGCTCAGGCGCTCGCTTTCGCCCACGCCCGCGGCGTCATCCACCGCGATATCAAGCCTGACAACATTCTGCTGGACGCCGGCGACGGCAGGGCGCTCGTCACCGACTTCGGTATCGCGCGCGCCGTCGACGAGACAACCGGCACCCGTCTCACGGCGACCGGCGTCGCCATCGGCACCCCGGCGTACATGTCGCCCGAGCAGTGCGCGGGCGATCGCGCCATCGACGGCCGGAGCGATCTCTACGCGCTCGGCGTCGTCGGCTATCAAATGCTGTCCGGCGCGCCGCCGTTTACCGGGTCCAGCACCCCGGCGCTTCTCGTCAAGCAGATCTCGGAAGCGCCAGTCCCGCTCCGTGATCGTCGCGCGGATGTGCCCGAGCAGCTCGCTCGCGTCATCATGAAGCTCTTGGCGAAGGCGCCGCAGGACCGCTTCGCCGATGCCACCGCGTTGGTGGCCGCTCTCGATGGCGCGCCGGTCGCCGATCCGATGCCGTCGCGGGCCAGCGCCCCAAGCGCCGCCCAACCGTCGTTCCCCGCACCGCCGACGCCCGCGCCATTTCAGGCGCCGGTCGCTATGCCCGCACCGTCGCCGGCGTATGTGAGCGCTTTCACTCAGGAGGAGCTCGCCCGTTGGTCGGCGGCGCCGGTGAATAAGTTCAGGCGCCGCCTGAAGACGTATACGATCATCAATGCGGTGATCATCGTCCTGGCGATCGTGAGCGACTCCAACCTCTTCGGGATCACCGCGTTCTGGTCTGTGCTGATGGCGTACTGGTACGCGAAACTCTGGGCGGACGGATTCGACTGGCACGACGTGTTCAAGCAGCCACGCGACCGGTTGTTCTTCGACGTGGCAGCCGAGGCCATCGACGGCACCAAGGCGATATTCGACAAGAACAAGCGGGCCGAGCTCCGGGAGAAAGCGCGGCAGACGCGGCTTTCGACGCCGGACGCGGTGCCGTACGCGCTCGTCCCCCCCGCGCCGCGATCGGGGCGGGCGCCGATACCGCGCCCCGCGCCCGAGCCGGTCGATCCCGAGCTCGAGTCCTCGCGCCGGGCTGCGCGCGAGGAGCGGCGGTCCGAGCGCCGCGATCAGCGCTCTGGCCGCTCGCGGCCAGTCATGACAGCGCCTCCCTCGCCGTTGCCGGGCCAGACTGGGGCTGTCCCCGTCGACGTCGTCTCGAAGGAGGCGGCGGCGCTCGTCCCGCACGACGTGCTTTTCGGTCCGCACGGTCAGATGGTGTTGCGTGCGGTCAAGGACCGTATCGCCGTAAAAGAGATCGTCGATAAACTCGGCCCCGCCGATCGCGCGCTCTTGCCCGACGTCGTCCAGACGGTCGGCAATCTCGTCGAGCGCATCGCGTCGCTGGCCACCGCGCTCCAACGCCTGGACGGTGACGTCCAACCGGACGCACTGCCGGCGCTCGACAAACGCATCGCTGACTGCGAGACTGAGCCTGAGTCGCCTGAGCGCGAACGCAAGCTGACGCTGCTCAAGCGGCAGCGCGCGACGCTCGGTGACCTCGCCGACCGCCGGGCCGCGCTCTATGCGCAGTTCGAGAACGCGGGGCTCGTTCTGCAGAACATTCGCTTCGACCTCCTCAAGCTCCGCTCGGCCGGCGTCCAGTCGGCGATCGACGACGTCACCAGCGCGACCCAGGAGGCTCGGGCGCTCTCCCGCGAAATCGGCAACGTCCTCAACGTTGCGCAGGAGCTGAAGGCGATTTAAGCGGTGCTGGTTCCCCTTATTTTCGCGCTACAGGTCAGCGTCATCGTGCCGAAGGCGCCGCTCGTCGCGACGCCGCCGATCGTGCGCGGCCTGTACGTGAACCGCTGGGCGGCACTCGGCAAGAAGATGTGGGAGCTGATCGGAGTCGCCGAGCACAGCGAAATCAACGCGCTCGTCATCGACGTGAAGGACGATCGTGGATTCGTGCTGTACCGGAGCCGCGTGGCGCTCGCCCATGCGATTGGGGCGGACACGATGCGCCCGATGACCGCGGCACACGTCCGCGCGGTGCTCGATACCATGCGCACGCACGGCATTTATCCGATCGCCCGGATCGTCGTCGCGAAAGATCCGCTGTTGGCCGAGGCGCACCCGGAGTGGGCGATCCGCTCTCGGGCCGACACGAGTCGGGCGTGGCGGGACAAACAAGGTCGCGCGTGGCTCGACGCGCACCAATGGCCGGTCTGGGAATACGCAGCCGATCTCGCGCGCGAAGCCGTCGACCTCGGGTTCAGCGAGATCCAATTCGATTACGTCAGATTCCCCGACGACAAGCACTTGATGCGCGAGGCCGCGTTCCCCCTCGCCAACGGCCGTCTTCGCGCCCAAGTCATTCGCGAACAACTCGGCCGGGTACATACCCTCCTCGCGCCGCTGAGCGTACCGATCACTGCCGATGTCTTCGGCCTCACGGCCACGGACACCACGGATATGGGCATCGGCCAGCGCTGGGAGATGTTCGCCGACCAGGTCGACGTCGTATTGCCGATGAGCTACCCGTCGCACTACGCGCCGGGCACCTACGGTTTCTCCGTGCCGAACGCGCACCCGTACGCAGTGATCGATCACACGCTGAAGGACGCCAAACGCCGCTCGGCGGCGCTGCCGCACCCGGTCGTCGTGCGACCGTGGTATCAGGACTTCACGCTAGGGCCGCCGCACTACGGAGCGGCCCAGGTCCGCGACCAGATCAAGGCCGGCTACGACAACGGCGTCGAGTCTTGGATTCTGTGGAACCCGGGGAGCCGGTACTCGACCGATGCCCTGGGCGATTACAACGAGTCGAGGCGTTCCTCCAGCTCAGCGGCCATCCCGGCGTGCCCAAACCGCTGCGCGGACTCGATGCCTTTGCGCAGCGCCACTCGCGCCTCGTCGGTGCGCCCGAGCGATTCGAGCGCCGCGGCGAGCCGCCCGTAGCCATTGCCCTCGTCGTCGTACCCGCCGAGGTACGTCTCGAGGTGCGCTCGGGCCTCGTCCCACAGGCCTTCTTTGAGCGCCTCATTCGCCAGGCCGTAATGCGCGAGGAGATTCGCGGGATCCTTCGCGATCATGCGTCTAAACGTGTCGAGCCGGGGATTGGTCATCGGGCCAAGAGGTCGGTAATCACGCGCGCTACGCGCTCAGGCGATTCCTCGGGCGAGTAGTGCGCATCGGACAGCACGTCCAGCGTCGCGCTGGGATTGAGCGCCTGCACCGCCCGCGCCGTTGCGACTGACTCGAACGGATCATTCTCCCCCGCGACCAGCGCCGTCGGCTTCGTCAGGCAAGCAGCGAGATTTTCGTCGCCGGGCAGCGCCGCCAACTGTGCACCGAGGACCGTATGTCCCTCTGGCGTGGCGAAGGGTCGCAGGAAATGCTCGAGCGATCGATTCGCTCTCTCGGCGTCGACGTACCCGCGACGAATGCGCGACCGCACGGCGCTCAAGAGCAGCGGCGTCGGAACGTATCGGGCGCCCTTGAGCAACGACCATGATCGGCCCGCGCGGAGCGTGGCATTCACGAAGCACAATCGCGAGGCCCGCGCGGAATCGTCAGTGGCGACCAGATTGGCGACGGTGGCGCCGAACCCATGGCCAACGAGGCACGCGCGGTCGATGCACAACGCATCGAGTAGCCGCACGAGCCGTTTGGCGTGCGCCCGAGCCGTGAGCGGCTGTCCGGAAGGCGGATCGCTTCGCCCGTGTCCCAGCAGGTCGACGACGACCGTGCGGTGCCCCTCCGGCAAGCACGGGACCACGCATGACCACAGGTGCGAGGACGTGAGACACCCGTGGATGAGCACCAGCGGCTCGCCCGCGCCTCGCGTCCCGGCCGCGTAGTAGTACAGCCGTGCGCCTCCGACATCGACAAACTCGCCTCTCATGCGATCTCGGCGGCGACAATGCGGCCGGCGATCGCCGAGGCGGCGACAGTGTACGGTGACGCCAAATAGAGCTGGCCCGGTCCCGACCGCCCCGGGAAGTTGCGGTTGATGGCCGAGATGGTCACCTCGTCGGCCCGGCGCGATACGCCCGGGCCCGCATTGATGCACGCGCCGCACGAGGGCGCGATGAGTGTCGCGCCCGCGTCGGCGAACACGCGATCATAACCCTGCTCGACACAGTACGCGTAGACACTCTGTGAGCCACATTGGATATAACATCGCACACCTGGCGCCACGGTGCGGCCAGCAAGGACGCGCGCGTACATGTCCATGTCGTCGCGCTTGCCCGCGGTGCACGAGCCGGCGTACGCGATGTCGATCGCCACATCGCCGACCTCGTCGACGCGACGGCCATTCCCTGGATCGCCCGGTAGCGCGACCATCGGCCTCAACGCACCGGCGTCGATTTCGATAGTCGTCGCGTACGTCGCATTCGGGTCCGAGGCGAGATCATCGAACGCCGGAATCCCCGCCGCGCGCCGAGTGACGAGAAAGTCGCGCGTAACGTCGTCCGGGGCGACAATGCCCGAGAACGCGCCTACTTCGGCCGCCATGTTGGTGAGCGTTGCTCGGCTCTCGACGGACCATGAGGCGACCGCGTCGCCGGCATACTCGACAATGGCTCCGATCGCGCCGCCGGACCGCACGAACGGATGCCGCAGCAACTCCAGCATCGCGTCCTTCGCCGTGACGTTTGCCGGCGGACGCCCAGAGATCAGCACGCGGACGATGGGAGGCACGATGACGCGGACGTCGCCGGTGTACCAGGCATTGGCGACCGCGGTCGTCCCGATGCCGAACGCCAGGCAGCCCAGCGCGCCAGCGTGCGACGTATGAGAATCGGACCCGACGATGATCTGGCCGGGCAGGGCATAGTCTTCGAGAATTTTGCTGTGGCAGATCGCCTCAGACCCGCCACGCGGAACCTCGCCATGGAGTCGGATGCCCTGCTCGGCGGCAAACTCTCGCTGCGTCTTTTCCAACGCCAACGCCACGTCGAGCAGATCCGGCGCGATGTTCGTTTCGGCGAGAAAGGTCAGATGATCGCGGAAACACAGAACGCTCTGGGGGTCTTTTACTCTCGCGTCTCTTCCGAAGTGCTCATAGAAGATGCTCGCCGCCATCGGCGTGACATACTCATGGCTGAACCGGAGATCCGCGCGAACGAACCCCTCACGCACCCAGTGCCGATCGATGATCTTCTCGGCCAGAGTCTTGGGCTTCAGATTGAAGTAGCCAAGTCCGCCGGACTCGATGATGTCGCGGCTGATCGCATCGACGTGCCGCGTGAACTCGGCGATGTGCACGGTCTCACCCCGGCGCAGCCGGGCGAGCAGTGTAAAATCCGTCGAGGTCAAGAGGCCGAGATTCTCGCAGTTCTCGCGATAGATGCGCTCGAAGCTCTCGGCAAACACGACGCGAATGCCGGCGGCCAACTCAGCGTATGGGGATGCTTCCCGAGATGAGCCCTTGCCTCGCCGTCGTCCGGCGACGGACGCCGCAAATCCGCCTCGGGCGACCGCGCCACGGGTCACGGGGAACTGTCCGCCCGCCCGGAGCCCGAGGTAGGCGAACTCCCCCAGGGTCTTATCGTGGTAATAGCAGATGGACGCGGGCGTGATCTCATCGGTCGAGATGTCGTCCCGCAGCGGTCCGGGCGCCTCGAGCTCCTCGCCGGCCAGCTGCCGCGCCATAAGCGCTGCATCATCGACGAGAAACAGAACTTTGCCTTCGAGCCGGAATTGCTCGCGGCGTCTAGCGATTTGCGTCAAAGGTGCCTAACGTTACGCGTGACCGTGCCGCTCCAGCCCGCTCCGACGCCGCCCAGCGCGGCGGGGGCCCCGGCCCCACCCGTCAAATTCCCGCTCAGCTGGCTGCTGGACCATGGCGCACCACCCATTCAGTATCGCGCCATAGCAGAAGTTGCGCGACTCCCCGGGGCGATAAGCGATCCAATCTCCGCACTCCCGTACGCCCATCTCCCGGCGGTGCGGCTCGCGTTGAGCCAGCGCGCTGACGGCGAGTGGGGTCCGACAATGCTGGGGTTGCCTCGTAACGCTGCATTTGATGGCATCGGTACGATCAACGCGGTCCGCCGGCTCGTGGAGTACGGCTGGGATCGCGAATCTCCGCCGCTCGCCAAGGTTCGGCGCTTATTGTTCAGGCTGCTAGCCGAAGACGAAGATCCGGCCTTTCTGTTCGAGTTCGCAGGTAGCCCCGAGGAAGAGGAGATGGCCCGCAGGGGGAGAGCGATCCTGCGCGAGGCCGCGGCGGCTGCATTGGCGCAGGCGGGATATGAGGGCGACCCGAGGCTCCGGGGTGCCGCGCGCCGGATCATCGAGCGGATCAACGCGTATTTGAAGTCGCTCCCCGTGAACGGCATGCGACCCATATGGGTGCGCGTCGGCAACCGCCAGGTGCTCCCGCCAGAGGCGGCGCCGCCCTCGGTGCACGCGATCATGATGCTCGCGTTCATGCCGCAATTTCGGAGCGAGTATCACGAGCACGTGGAGCGTCTCTACCAATTCTTGACGCAGCCACAGCCACGACAAGAGTCCGCGCAGCTCGTCGGCACGATGCCCGTGATGCAGCCTCACTTCGTCCTGGGCGACCTGCTTCCCCATCGCAATGCCGTCGACGCCGACGTGCCGTTCGCGCTGATGTGGATGGAGTTGCTCGCGCGCCTGGGATTCTTGCGGCGCAATGACAACTGGTCGCGCTTGTTCGAGCGCTTCCTCGACGACCGCGATCGCAACGGCGTCTGGCATCCGCACAAGGGTCTCGCGAGTCCAAAGACCGAGCACCCGGTCGCGTGGGCGAGCTATCCGCTCGTCGAGGAGACGGCCGAGGGCGAGGACCGATGGGCCGACGTCACGTTCCGCTTAGGGCTCATCGCCCGGCTATCCGGCCGCCCCATCGAGCTAATCTGACGGCGCGGCTGCACGGCCGGCTCGATCCGGCCGAGATGTTCCCGGCAGGGCTGCCGGGCTACTCGACCCGATTCGTGAGAGCCAGCGGGGCCCTCAACGTCCGAGTCATCGAAGCGCTCGGCCCCGGCACGGTCCCAGCTCTCTTTATTCACGGCTGGGGATGCTCGTGCTTCGTCTGGCGCCGCAACCTGCCAGTGCTCGCCGAGCGTGGCATTCGCGCGTTCGCCATGGATCTCCCCGGTCATGGCCTCTCCGACAAGCCATCCGGCACCGAGTACTACACGGCGGAGGCCATGGCCGATGTCGTACTCGCAACCCTCGATGCACTCGGTCTCGAACGCGCGGCGATCGTCGCACATTCGCTCGGCTCCGTCGTGGCGCGCCGAGTGGCGGTGCGCGCGCCGGATCGCGTCAGCGCGCTGGTGCTATTGGCGCCGGTGAGTATTGGACGCGTGCCCATCGTGCCGCTCGCGAGGACGATCTCGCCGCGATGGCTCGAGGCTGTCATCCCCTATCTTACCTTCAGGTGGACCATTGCGACGGGCCTCTGGCTCTCGCGGGCGGGAAAAACGGCCCTGAGCGCACGAGAAGTAGATGAGTATTGGGCGCCGACGCAGTTCCCCGAGATGACCATGGCGGCCGTCCGCATGCTCCACGCATTCAGCTGGGAGCCCGACGCCAGTGCCATAACGACGCGAACGCTCGTCATACTCGCGGGCGGGGATCGTCTGGTCCACGCCGAGCCCAAGTCGACGTACCACGTTGTGCGTGGGGCTGGGCATAATGTGCAGGAACAGGCCCCAGATGAGGTAAACAGCCTGGTGCTATCGTTCCTAGTCGCTTAAACTTAAATAACTCATAGCAATCGAAGAATTTTGATAAAAACTGAAGTAGCGTTTGATGAACTCGGGCTCAAGCCCGAGGTGCTCGTCGCGGTGCGTGAAGCTGGGTATACGCACCCAACCCCGATTCAACAAGAGGCCATACCGCTCGCACTCCGCGGGCGCGACTTGATTGGCCTGGCCCAGACCGGCACCGGCAAGACCGCCGCGTTCACGCTCCCCATTATCGACCGCCTTCTCGACGGCCCGCGCCGCACGCGCGTGCTGATCCTGACGCCGACGCGCGAGCTCGCCGCGCAGGTCGATGAGAGCTTCACGAAGTACAGCAAGGGCAGCGGGCTCTCGGTCGTCGCCGTCTACGGCGGCGTCGGGCTCGAGCCGCAAGAGAAGGCCCTGCGTCGCGGGGTCGACGTCGTCGTGGCCACTCCCGGCCGCCTGATCGACCACCTCGAGCGCCACAACGTGTCGTTCGAGAACCTCGAAGTGCTGGTGCTCGACGAGGCCGATCGCATGCTCGACATGGGATTCGCGCCGCAGATCAATCGGATCGTCGCGCAGATCCCGCCCTATCGGCAGACCCTGCTCTTCAGCGCGACCATGCCGCCGGAGGTCGAGGCGCTCGCGCGGAAATACTTGCGCAAGCCGCTGGTCGTTCAGGTCGGCCGGCGCTCGGAAGCGGCCAGCACGGTCACCCATGCGGTCTATCCCGTGCCGAAGGACAAGAAGTCGGCTCTGCTCATCGAGCTGTTGAACAAGCCCGAGATGGACTCGGTGCTCGTGTTCACCCGCACCAAGCACGGCGCGGACCGCGTGGTCCGGCACCTCGAGCGCGCAAACGTCAACGCGGTGGCCATGCACGCGGACAAGTCGCAAGGGCAGCGCACCAAGGCGCTCGAGGACTTCAAGAGCGGCCGCGTCCGTGTTCTGGTCGCGACCGACATTGCCCAACGCGGACTCGACATCTCCGGTATCTCCCACGTCATCAACTATGACGTGCCGCAGCAACCGGAAGACTATGTGCACCGCATTGGCCGGACCGGCCGCGCCGCCGCCACCGGCGACGCCTACACGTTCATGTCGGCGGACGAGATCGCGATGGTCCGCACGATCGAGCGCATCATCGCGCAGCAGATCCCGCGGATCTCTGTGCCGGGGTACGACTTCGGGACCGTCGCAGCCGACTAACCCGCGCGTGCGCCTCGCTTCGCTCCTCGCTGCCTCAGTCTTCGCGGTTCGGCTGGCAGGCGCGCAAGCGCCGCCGCCGAGTGATACGCTGATTACGTGGGGCGCTCTGCCGCCGGGGACGCCGCATGCCGAGCGACTCCGGACGTATGATCTGAAGCACCAGATCGTACATGTACGATTCGACTGGCCCCGCCACGCCGTGGTCGCCTCGACGACGCTGACGATAGGCGTTCTCGCGGGCCATTCGAACGTGCGCGAAGTGCCACTCGATGCCGTCGACATGCGGATCGTGAGCGTCACCTCGGCCGCCGGCGCCGCGCTTCAGCACACGTACGATGGCCGCACGCTGACCGTCCACGTGCGCGTACCGGCAACGTTCACGGTCGCCTACGAATCCGTGCACCCCAAAAAGGGCGCGTACTTCATCGACCGCCGCCACGTCGTGTGGACGCAAGGCGACATGGAGGACACGCGCTACTGGATACCGACGTACGACGAGTTGAACGACAAGACCACGTGGGAATTTTTTGTTCGTACCCCGCATGGCGAGAAGGCGTTGTCGAACGGGCGGCTGGTGGGGTCTCGCGACGTCGACGGCGAGACGGAGTGGCATTGGTCGCTCGACCGCCCCGCGTCAACGTATCTCATGACGGTCGTCACCGGCGACTACGTCGTCGTCCAGGACAAGTGGCGTACGGTGCCTCTCGGTTACTGGACGTACCCCGACTCGGTTCAAGCAGCCTGGCGCGGATTCGGGGAGACGCCCCGTGCAGTCGAGCTCTTTTCCACGAAGACGGGCGTCGACTTCCCATGGGCGAAATACGACCAGATCGTCGCCCCCGATTTCATCTTCGGCGGCATGGAAAACGTCACGGCCACGACGCAGAGCGATGATGGCATCCTCCATCCCGCCTGGGCCGAGCCGGAGGCAAACGCCGCGGGCTTGATGGCGCACGAGCTCGGCCACGAATGGTTCGGCGACTACCTCACCATGCAGTGGTGGACGGACGCGTGGCTCTCCGAAGGGTTCGCGACGTTCATGGAGCAGTACTATACCGAGATCGCGCACGGCGTCGACGAAGGCACACGCGATCGCCTCGGCGGCAACCGCCAGGTCGTCCAGTTCGACCGCGAGGCGCGGCGGCCGCTCGTGTATGACCGTTGGGTCAACGACCCGCTGGAGCTGTTCACGGTCATCTACCCCAAGGGCGCCGCGGTCTTACAGATGCTCCGGCACCAGCTCGGCGACTCCGTGTTCTGGGCCGCGATGCACAGGTACACGGTCGATCACGCCTATGGCGAGGTGACGACTCCAGACCTCGAGCACGCCTTCGAGCAATCCACGGGTCGCGACTTCTCTTTGTTCTTTAAGCAATGGGTCTACAACGCCGGCATGCCCGCATTTCGCGTCTCGGCCACGTACGACACCGTCGCCAAGCAAGTGACGTTCACCGCGCGCCAGGTGCAGCCGCGCGACAGTCTCACGGATTTCTTCGATGCACCGGTCGATGTCGCCATCTTCACGGACCACGGCGTAACACACGGCATCGTGAACGTGCACGGAGACCAATCAACCGGTATCATCGCAGTCGATGGCCCGCCGAAGGCCTATCGCTGGGACGTCGGCCACTGGCTCCTCGAGGTCTACGATTTCCCGCGCTCGACGTCGATGCTCACGTACCAGTTGCAGCACGACACCGACGTCGCCGGACGGCTGGAAGCGGTCAAACTCTTGCACGCAGATCCAGCCGTCGCGATTGCAGCCCGAAACGATCTTGATTGGGGCGTGCGCGCGGCGGCCGCGGCCGAGCTGACGGACGCCAAGAGTCTCGTTGCCGTGCTGCACGACCACGACTCTCGCGTGCGGTCCGCGGCAGCAAAGGCGATGGCCGTGGCAGGATTGTCGGGGCAAGACGTGATCGTCAGTCTCAAAGAAGTCGTGAGCGGCGATTCGTCTCTGTTCGTCCGCGGGACCGCGCTCGTGGCGCTGGCCCGACTCGACACCGCGGCCGCGCTGCCGATGATCCGTTCGATGCTGACCATGGATTCCTGGACGGACGTCGAGCGGTCGGCCGCGCTGCAAGCGCTGGCACTCACCCATTCACCCGACGCATTCACGTTGGCTTCACGTTTCGTTGTGCCGACCGCGTCGCGATTCGCCCGGCTGGCGGCGATCGAGACGCTCGTGGCGTCCGGTCGCGAGACGAGTCTCAAGGACAGCGCCGCCAAGGAGCTGTCGCCGGACCTCGACGACCCGGATCTCTTTGTCCGGGAAGCTGTTGCCCGGTCGCTGGGGACCTTGGCGGTGCCGTCGAGCGCCCCGGCTCTCGAATCGCGAAAGCGGGTCGAGGCTTCCGGATTCGTGCTAACGGCGATAGATGACGCATTAACGGCTATTCGTTCAGGTAGGCAGTAACGACTAGTTCAGTAGTTGGCACCGTCAGGAACTTTCGGGGTACCCGTATCCATGTTTGCACGCCGGGGGAGGGTCTGGGGCTTCCTCCTGGCCGCTCTTTTCATAGCGGTCGGGATGGCGAGCTGCGCCCATCCGGCGTTGAGCCAGCATCCGACGCACAACCCGCCGCCGCCCCCACCACCGCGGCCACCGGCGCACCGGCAGCCTCCGCCTCCGCAGCGACAGGTCGTCAAACCGGCTCCGCAGAAAGAGGTCCCCCACGCGCCTGCGACGGTCGAGGCTCGGCCGCAAGTCGACCAGCCGCCGGTCGGCACGCGAGTAAACACGGGCACGGGCGTGCCGCATCCCCCGGTTCGCCCGTGGGAGCAGCGGAACGCCGATATCCCAGCGTCCGAACGCCCGCCGCCGGGCATGTGCCGCGTGTGGCTGGACAAGGTGCCAGCCAGCAGCCAGCCAGCGCCGACGTCCTGCGCCAAGGCTATCCAGACGCATCCGGCCAACGGTCACGTGATCTTCGGCGAGGATGGTGGCCGGCCGACCGCGACGCGCGTGCCTCCCGCGACTCCGACTGAATCGCAGCAGAGCCCAGAATCACCGTTTCGCGAATAGCACCCCCACGCACCCCGGTTGACCGGTCCCTCCCGCCGGACCGGGATGCGTTCATTGCCGCAGAGCCGCCGACCGGCCGCGTCATTGTCATCGCGCCGACGCGCGCGGCGTGCGAGACGATCGAGCTCGCCGTCGGCTTGCATCTGGACACATTCCTGGAACGCCAGCACGGCGATGATGTCCGTCGCCTGGCGGCGTCAGGTCGCGGGTTCGGCATCGTCGCCGGCACCGGCACCGGCAAGACGCTCGCAATCCGTCCGATCGCCGAGACGATCCTGCGCTCTCCGCTCAAGGTCGGAGTCGTCAACCGCGAGCGCGAAGCAACGCCCGAGACGCCGACGTGGAACGTCATCATTGTCACCACCGGCATTGCCCGCCGGTGGTTCCAGGCCGGTGACATCCTCCGCACCGACACGCTGATCGTCGACGAGATCCACCAGACCTCGGCCGAGCTCGAGCTGTGCCTGGCGCTCGGCCTCCGCGCGGGTTGCCGGTTCATCTGGCTGTCGGCGACGGTCGACCCGCGATTCTACGCCCGCTACTTGGGCTCGGCTGAAGTGATCGAGAGCTCGGTGTTCGATCCGTCTCGCGCGGCCAAGGTCACGGTCGTTCAAAAAGAGCCGACCGAGTTTCTCGATGACCGGTTCCTAAAAGATGTCACCCGTGACCGCCACGGCGTCGGCGTCTTCCTGCCCACGCGTGCCGCGGTCGAATCCGTTGCCGCCGATGTCGGTACCCGATTCCCACGCATCACCTCGGCCTATTATCACGGCGGAGAGCCGATACGGGTCATTCGCCCATTTCTCGAAGCGGATGATGTCCGGCCCTACGTTCTCGCCATGACCGCGGCGGGACAAAGCGCGCTCAACGTTCGCGGGCTGGACACGGTCGTCATTGACGACACGCGATTCACGAACGTGATCGAGCGCGGCCGCAATGTCCTGACGCGTCTCCATCTCGGCGCGAACGAGATTTTGCAGATGGCTGGCCGCGTGCACGGTCGCGTCGCGGGCGGCCGGGTGTTCATTCTGTCGGATCGGGACATCGACTTCCGCTCGCTCGTGCCACAGGAGCCCGAGTTCCAACTGGCCGGTGACTCCGAGCGCGTCGCGATCACGTGTGCCGCGCTCGGAGTGAGAGCCGATGAGCTCGACCTCCCGGTGCCACTCGATCGCCCCGCATATCGGCGGGCCGTCGCCTTGCTGGAACGCCGCGGCATCGTCGAGCACGGCCACCTGACCGCCTATGGCCGCGCCATCGAGGCCATGCCCGTCGATCGCCCATGGGCCGAGCTGATCGTCAATGCCGACGATGATTTGTTGCCGGTGGTGGCCGTGATGAGCGCAATCGAATCCCTGCACCGGATGACGCGCGAGGAGCGCGATCTTGCGGGCTTGCTCGTCTCGGGCAGCGACCATCTCACGGCGTATAACGTCTACGCCGAGGCCTATCGCCTCCATGGATCCGTAGGCGAGGTGTATGGCCTCCCACGCCACGTGTTCGCGCCGGAGCTCGAGGAGTGGGCCGAACGCCGCGGCGTGCTCGTCAAGGCGATCGAGGATGCGGCGCTCGCCGTCGCCAGCATCTATCGGAGCGTCGGCCTTCCGCTGCCATCCCAGCTCGTGCTCGCCCGCGACGCGACGTACAAGAAGCTGGCCGATCTCATCGCGCGCTACATGCCGTTTGATCTCGTGATCGACGAGGAGACCGCGGACGGACAGTCGGCGCGCGTCTCGCGGTCCAGCGTCGCCGGGAGTTGGGGCGCGATCGCGGGGACCATCCGGTATTTTGCCGACCGCTTCGGGGTCTCTCGCGCCGCGATCGAAGGCACGCAAATCCCGATGGACGTCATCCGCCGGTACGCCCTTCGGCTGGCTCCGGAAGTCGTCTACGACCGGGTGCTCAAAGTGCGTCGCCGGCTCGAGTATTTTGGTTTTGAATTGGATCGCGAATCCGAGCCGATCGACGTCTTCCCACCAGATCTCGCCGACGCCGCGCGGGACGCGCTCGCCGACGCATTGGCGTCAGGCGAGGCACGCCACCATGCGGTTCGTCGTGACAGCGCCGCGATCCACGAGATCCGCGCCGCGTACCGTCGCTCGGGCGGGCGCACACCGCGTCTCAGCGAGGCAGATCTGGCCGCGCTCTATCGCCTGCCGCTCGCGCAGGTGAGCTCGTTCACCGAGTTCCGCTCGGCACCGTTGCCGATCGACCTGAACGCGGTACTCAGTCCAGACGCACGGCACGCCTATGACCACCTGCCGTCCGAGACGATGATCCGTGGGCAGTCCGTGCCGATCGAGTACGATGTCCAGGACTCGAAGGGGATCGCGCGCTTACGCCTGCCAGCGAAGCTCGCGCGGACGTTGACCGAGGCCGAAGTGCCGGCGCTCGATCGCCCGGTGCGATTCACGGTACTGCGGGGCCAGCAGAGCGCGGTCCATGCCGACACGCTCGACCAGCTGCAGGACCTCCTGGCCGAGCCGTGGGAGCCTACAAGAGAGCGCCCGAAGCACCACTCGAAGCACGCGAAGCACTCGAAGCACTCGGGGCAATCGAATCGGCATCCGAAGCGGCGCCGGCGGCGCTGACCGTGGCGGCGTGAAACGCGTCGCGGGTATCGGCGATGACGCCCGGGGTGAGTCCTTCCGGGAGCGGAGCGTCTTCGTTGAGCTTCAAGACTTGCTTGGCGATGTCGCGCCGCCACGTCCACTCTTCTTCGCTCCCCTCTTTCTTGACCAAGGCTTCCTCGATCCGCTTCAGGACCTGCAGGAGCGCCGTATGTTGGGCCCGGTTCATGTACTGCAGGGCAGCGACGACCTGCTCGTAGGTCAGCGGTGATTCGGTCGACCCGAGCGCGTTGTTCATGTGCACGAACTTCGGGATCAGGTACTTGTCCGTCCCCGAGTCCACGTAGTTGTGCATGCGGGTGACGAGGCTCACGCTGGAGAACTGCTCTTCCACCAGCGGCTGGACCTCGGCGGGTACCATCGCCTGGAGAGGCTGGGCATCCACCAGCAGCTGGCAGTGCGCCTGGTGCGCCAACGCGAACGCGGGCTTGTCATCGATGACCGGCATCCAGTCGGGCAGCGAGTCCTTGACCTGCGTGGACTTGACGCGCTGAACCTGGGCGCCGCCCGCGGAGAACACCGGGTACCTCGAGGACTTCCCCGTCTCGTGCAGCATCTTGGCGTACATGAAGAGCATCATCTCGCTCTCCAGTCGGGCGAAGTAGTGCGACAGCGTCGCATCGGACATGCGCGGCGCGATGAACAGCCTCGGTCCAGGCATGGGGATCCGGAACGCGCGTGTAATCTTCGGCTTGTTGAAGTGCAGCATGAGGAAGTTGCCGCCAACGCCGACGATCTTGCCGGGTGCACTCATGGATCCCAGTATACAACATGTGTATCATCGTCTCGTCACGACTATCGTCGCCGCTGTTCTCAGCCGGGAGTGCGCGACGCCTCGAGCGGCTTGGATCTGGTGCGATGACTTCGAGACGAACCGCATGGCCTCGTACTACGAGTACGACAGCGCCCGCGGCAACTTCGTCCGCGAAGCGGGCGTCGGCATCAACGGCTCGACCGCGATGCACGCGCACTACGTCGCCGGCGGCGGCCCCGACTTCGGCTATCTGCACCTGGCGATCGGTAAGACGCCGTCGTCACACATGCGCCCGGTCGACGCGGGCACCGCGACGTATCGCGAGCTCTATTGGCGCTTATACGTGCGCTACGCCCCGGGCTGGGTCGGCGGCGGTGGCAACAAGCTGACGCGCGCGGTGTCGATGGCGAAGGCCGACCTCTCGGAGGCCGCATTCGCCCATGTCTGGAGCGGCAAGGACGGGACGGCAGGCGCGAACCAGCTCTACATCGATCCCGCCTCGGGCACCGACACCAGAGGCAACGTGATCGCGGTCGGCTACAACGACTTCGCGCACATGCGCTGGCTCGGCGCCCGGGGCTCGACGCTCGCGTTGTTCGACTCGACCCACATCGGCCCCTGGTACTGCATCGAGGTGCACGCGAAGCTGAACGACCCGCATCGCTCGAACGGCGTCATGCAGCTCTACATCAACGGCGCACTCCAGGCCCAGGACACGCGGATGAACTGGGTCGGCGACTTCACCGCCTACGGTTTCAATGTCGTGATGCTGGAAAATTACTGGAACAAGGGCGCGCCGCGGAGCGAAGATCGCTACATCGACAACTTCGTCGTCAGCACGCAGCCGATCGGCTGCGCGCCTACGGGCGGATGAACGACGCGAGCGTCGCGCCCATGCCGTCGATGGTCGACTTCGCGTTCCACCGGTCGTAGCCGTTGTAGATGAAGCTGAACGCGAGCACTTCGCCGTCCATCGCGGTGACGTAGCCGCCGAGGGAGATCACGTCGTTGGTGGTGCCGGTCTTGGCGTGCAGGTTGCCCTGGGCCGGCGTGAATCGCATTCGATTTCTCAACAGCTCCGATTCGCCAGCGACGGGCAGCGATGCGTGAAACGCCGGCGCCCACGGTGCTTTGTGCGCATATGCCAGGAGATCGACCATGGCCCGAGGCGTAATGCGATCGAGCGTCGAGAGCCCGCTGCCATCGGTCACCGTCACGGCGTCGCGCGGGGCATCGACTTTCTCGTTCAGGAAATCCCTGAGCATGGCGGCCCCGAGATCCGCGGACCCCGATTCTTTTCGCTCCGGCCCCCGCACGGCGTCGCGGAATAGGAGCTCGGCGTAGCAGTTGATGCTCTCCCGATTCATGGCGGCGATGATCCGGGCCAACGGAGGCGACGGCAACGACGCCACGCCGATCGCACCAGCCGTTGTCTGCCCGAGTCGCACGGAACCCTGGATACCGACGCCTTGCGACGCCAGTGCGTCGCGCAGCGCCCCGGTGGTGAACAACGCCGGATCTTCGATGACCAATTCCACCGTATGCGTCGGCGCCCGCGACCCGATCCATCCGCGCGCATCGACGCCGCCATCGGCGCGCGCCAGCACGACCACGTGTGTCCCGTAGCTCCCTTCGACGGTCTTGACCGTATTGGCAATCGGGATCGCGCTCGATGAGGGAAGGAGCCCGACGGCCGCGCGGTCAGGAGCGCCGGGCGAGACAGCGACCCATGCGAGGTTGTCGTTGAGCGACAGCGCCGAGATGCGTGGCGCGTACCCGGCGGTCAACCAGCGCGGTTTCCAGCCGAGTGGGACGGGCTGATCGACGAACGCGGTCGCGTCGCCGATGATGTCGCCGTCGATGCGTTTAATGCCCGCGGCCTTGATGTAACGCGCCAGCAGTTGCATTGGCGCGTCCGGCTCGCCGCGGAGGAAGCGATTCGACAGCGACGGGTCGCCATCGCCGCGCAGGATGAGATTGCCGTGGAGCGTGCCGGCGGAGTCGACGGGGCCGTCGCGCAGGACGTCGGTGCTGAACTGGAACTCGGGCCCAAAACGCTCCAATGCGAGCGCCGACGTGAAGAGCTTCATCGTCGACGCGGGCTGGAGCGGCTGATCCGCGTTCACCTCGTAGAGGGTGTCGCCGCGGGTGAGCGAGACGACGATTACGCCCCAGTGGCCGCTTCTGACACGGCTCGACAGCTGACTGGCGAGGTCGCCGGCCAGTGCGGCGCCCGAGCGGGGGGCGTCGTAGCGGACGGCCGGCACGGCGGCGGACACGCTCCGTCGATGCCGGTGCGGCGGGCGGAGCGGCGCGAGCGTCAGCGCGAGCAGAAACAGACGAGAGAGCATCAAATCTTCAGGAAAATCTGGCGACGATATAACACCGTGAGGACGCCCAGCCAGAGCAGGACGAAACACACGGCGAAGGTAAGCGAAGCCAACTGCGGTGGGAGCCAGGCGCCGAGGGTCGCGTTGTACAACGCGGTCTCGAGCGACACGGTTTTCCCGCCGACGTTGAGAGTAATCACCGAATAGATCAGTCGTTCCATTGCGGCCGAACCGACGAACGCGACGATCGGGTTCATCCCGAACGCCAGGAAGGGTGGCGTCCACCAACGGACGTTCTCATTCTCAATCAGCCAGATGCATACCGCCAGCGTCACGGCCGCCATCCCAGCCGTGAATACTACGTACGAGCTGGTCCAGAGATTCTTGTTGATCGGGAACACCCAGTTCCAGACGAGTCCGGCGCACATCCCCATGGCGCCGGCCGCAAACAGCCCATTAAGTCTGTCCGAAAGGAGCCGCCCCCCACCAATCCATCGCCCAGCCAGGACACCAATCAGTACGGTCGCGACGGCCGGGATAGTCGATAGCGGACCCTCGGGGTCCCATGTCTCACTCTGAGCCCAGATGTGATTGCCGAGGGCCCCCCAATCGAGCCACGCGCGATCGACGCTCGCCGCAACGGTTGCTGCCGCGGGCTCCAGTGGTCCCGTGGCCATAACTCCCCAGTACCCGAAGAGAATGACGGCGATCACGACAATCATCGTGCGCGTATTCGCACGAAGCGCGATGAGCGCCCCGGCGACGTACGCCAGCCCAATGCGCTGCAACACGCCCATGATGCGAACATGGTACAGGCGGTCGACGATCCGCGCCCCGAACGAGGGAAAGTCGCCGCTCCAGGTATAGAACGGCAGCCAATTCACCAAAAGCCCGAACAGAAAAATCAGCGCACCGCGTCGCAGGATCTGTCGCGTGAGCTCAGTGTCAGTGGCACCGCGAGCCCGCCGGGCAGTGGCCGACAAGTGGGTGGTAATCCCGACGATGAACAGAAAGAAGGGAAAGACCAGATCCGTGGGTGTCCACCCGTTCCACGCCGCGTGCTCGAGTGGTGGATAGATATGCCCCCAGCTTCCCGGATCGTTCACCAGCAGCATGCCGGCAACGGTGATCCCCCGGAACACGTCCAGCGAGACGAGCCGCTCCTTAGGGCTTGCCACTCGGTGGGACTGGTGGCCCGACCAACTTGACGGTCGCCCGCGGACCATGCCATCCGGAGCTGTCGCACGCGAGCGGGTAATCCGTTGGCGGCACCGTATGCCCGTCCGCTTTGCCGCTGATGTACGTGCCGCTGAGACGGATCGTCGCGTGCTCCGCGTCGGTCCGCTTGAACCCGTGATACGCGACGAGGAGCGACGCGAAGTCGCCGACCGACGTGAGCTTGGTCTTCACGATCGCCTGCTGGGGGCCCGAGGCGGCATACATGTACGTCGGCCCTTTGTCCTGCAGCGCCAGGATGGCGGCGTCGGGCGGCGTGGTGTCGGTGCCCGGGACGTACAGGAAGCGTTGCGGCGTGGGATCGGCCGCGCTCGTGATGTAGTCGCGGACCCCCTTGAACACGACCGCGCTGTCCGGGGCGAGCCGGCACGCGTCGCGGGCATACCGCGCCACGGCGCCCGACTCCGCGCACGCCGCGGTCAGTACCGCGACGCCGATCAGCTGGGCCGCCAGCCGACCTGGGCGGCCGCCGCGTGATCCTCGCCGCGTTGCGCCCATTTGAAGAACACGATGCTCATGATGATGTAGAACACGATCCCGCCGGGGATCCACATAATGAGACCACCCAACTTTTGATCGTCGAGCGGGCTCAGTCCCCAGACCCTCGGCGCCGCTTCGTACGCCGGATAGAGGACATGTTCGGCCATCGTGATGTAGATCGCGACGATCGACATGGGAATGCTCAGGAGGAAGCAATAGAGCATCTGCCCGGGGTATGCGAGCCGGGGCAGCTCCGGCAAAGGGCTCAGGAATGGCCACCACATGAGCACCGCGGAGGCCAGGAACATCAAGTGCTCGACAATGTGCACTGGATGAACGGCCATCGCCAGGTTGTAGGGGCCTGGAAGGTGCCAGCCGATCATCATGAGATTGAAGATGACGAACGCCTGCTTGGGCCCCGTGAGCCACCGGGCGACGGGTCCTACACCGGCGATCCCGAGCGCCGGCCGCAACATCCAGCCCGGCGTGCCTGCTACCAAGAGCGGCGCCACCACAAAGATCAGCACCAGGTGCTGGACCATGTGGGCCGAGAACAGGTCGTAGTCCGACAGGTCGTGCAGCGGGCCGTTCAGCGCCAGGAACATCGCCAGCAGTCCGCCGGCGAACGCGATCCCTTGTCCCCTGGTCGGCCGCTTTCCCTCGACCCGCGACCGCCAGGCGTAGAGCGTCCCCAGTCCCGCTATGCCAACGACGGTACTCCAATGGACAGAAAAGCCAGCCGTTGGGATCGGCCCGGCCGGGTGTAGCAGCACGAGTTACGTCAGAAGGCTCAGGTGAATCGCGAATTTCCCGAACAGGAACATGAGCACGATGATGGTCGCCATGGCAACCAAAAATGGCCCGGTAAACAGCACGCGGTACAGCTTCGCGTCATACTTGAGGTGCATATAAAACAATACGACGATGGCGAACTTGACCGCCGACAAGATGAGCAGGGTCGGCACGAAGTACGGAGTCGCGACAAACGCCGGAAGGTAATAGCACCACACCTCGATGACCGTGATGACGGTCAGGATGAGCGCCACCTTCCAATACGTCGACCAAGTCGGATGATGCTCCGCGTGTTCCGCGTGTGCGTCGCTCATTTGATGAGGTAAATGAGGGTGAAGATCGCGATCCAGACGACGTCAACGAAGTGCCAGTACAGCGCCATGATATCGACGTTGAGCGCGTCCTTGGGCCCAAGTCCGCGCTTGAAATCGATGCCGAGCATGGTGAGCAGCCACAGCACGCCGGCGGTGACGTGCGCCCCGTGGAACCCGGTGAGTGTAAAGAAGGACGACCCGAAGAGGTTCGTCCTGATCGTCAGCCCTTCATGCACGAAGGACGTAAACTCGTACGCCTGAAACGAGAGGAACGTCGCGCCGAGCGCCGCGGTCGTAAAGAGCCAGAGCTTCGAGCTGCCGAGGATACGATCGCCGAGCGTGTGCTTCGGCACATCGCGATTCTCCACGGCGGCGAGTGCCAGCACCATGGCCAACGACGACATGAGCAGCACGAACGTCGAGCACGACGTCACGGGAATGTTCAGGATCGCCTTGTAGACGTGATGCGTCGACGGATCAGTCCACGCCTCATGCGGGAACGGTCCAGCGATCGACCGCCCCTTGTAGATGAGATACGTCGAGATCAACGACGCGAAGAGCATGCACTCCGACCCGATGAACGCCCAGATGGCGATCTTCCGGTGCGGCAGCCCCGTGGTGGTATACCCGTGACCGACGTCAGCGGCGGTGGCGGTCATGCGTGGTGATGCTCCGGTTCGAGTGGGGTGGTGAGCCACCAGTACAGGCACCCGACCAGCATCGCGGCGCCACCGTACATAAAGACGTAATGGGGCAACTTGTTTTCGAGGTGCATCAACATGAGCCCACCGAACATGATGGGCAGCGCCAGCGCCGTGAGGAACGGCTTGAGCGTGTGGTACGGCATCGGAATCCCGAGCTCGGCCGCGGTCGGCGCCGGCGCCTCACTGTGCGTCGGTGTATTCGGAACCGGCGTCGAGGCGAGCGGCGGCTTGACGTCCCACAAAGGATAGCGCGAGGTCACCTTCGGAATCACCGCGAAGTTGTACGGCGGCGGCGGCGAGGGGATCGACCACTCGAGCGTGCCTGCGCCCCATGGATCATTGCCGGCGATCCGTCCCGACTTCGTGCTCTTCCAGATGTTGTAGACGAGGATCAACGTCGCCGGGATGAGCAGGTACGCGCCCATCGTCGACAGGAAGTTGAACGTGTCCCATCCCTGGCCGCCGTCGTACGTCCAGATCCGCCGCGGCATGCCGAGCAGACCCGAGAAGTGCATCGGGAAGAACACCAGGTTGGACCCGAAGAAGTTCACCCAGAAGTGCCACTTGCCGAGCCGCTCATCCAAGAGACGCCCGGTGAATTTCGGGAAGTACGTATAGAGCCCGGCGAACAGGCCCATGAGAGAGCCGCCGAAGATCACGTAGTGGAAGTGTCCGACGACGAAGTAGGTGTCCGTCTGTTGCAAGTCGGCCGGTGGCGACGAGTGCATGACGCCGGAAATTCCACCAATCGTGAACATGGCCACCATACCAATGGCGAACATGGCGGCCGTGGTAAACCGGATCGAGCCGCCCCAGAGCGTGAAAATCCAGTTGAAAATTTTCACGCCGGTCGGAATGGCGATGAGCATCGTCGTCACGGCGAAGAACGAGTCCGCGATCGGGCCCATGCCTACCGCGAACATGTGATGGGCCCACACTCCAAAGCCGAGCATTCCAATAAGAATGCCGGAATAGACCATGACGGGATACCCGAACAACGGCTTGCGGGCAAACGTCGGCATGACCTCGGACACCAACCCGAACGCCGGCAACACCAAGATGTAGACCTCGGGATGTCCGAAGATCCAGAAGAGGTGCTGCCAGAGTAGCGGATCAGCGCCGCGAGCAATCTCGTAGAAGTTCGTCCCGAAGAACCGATCGAACAGCAGGAAAACCAACGCGATCGTGATCACGGGGAAGGCCAGAATAATCAGGAACTGCACCACGAACGACATCCACGTGAACAGCGGCATCCGCATGAGATTCATGCCGGGCGCCCGCATGTTGATGATCGTCGTGATGAAGTTGAACCCGGCGGCCAGCGACGAGATGCCGAGGATCTGGAGACCGATCACCCAGAAGTCGATGTTCAGGCCGGGCGAGTACGTCTTGGTCGTGAGCGGCGCGTAGCCGAACCACCCACCGTTCGGCGCGGCGCCGAACAGGATCGGCAGCGTAATGAAGATGCCGCCGAAGAGATACACCCAGTAGCTGAATGCATTGAGCCGCGGGAACGCGACGTCGCGGGCGCCGATCTGCAATGGAATCAGCAGATTGAAGAACGCCGCCGACAACGGCATGATCACGAGGAAGATCATGGTCGTGCCGTGCATCGTGAACAGCTGATTGTACAGCTCGGCCGAGACGATGTGCTGGTTCGGACGCATCAGCTGCGTCCGCATGATCTCGGCCTCGAGGCCGCCGATCAGCATGAACGTCAGCGCCGTGAAGAGGTACAGCGTGCCGATGCGCTTGTGGTCCGTCGTGGCGAGCCAGCTCCAGACCCCATACGGCTCGTCGGCCGTTCGCGGAACGACCAGCGGCGCGGCAATCGTTGCCATATCTGCCTTAGTCTCCTACTTGAGTTCCTGCAGATACGCCACGATGTCGGCGATCTGCTGGTCCGTCAGCGTACCCAGCGGCGACACGTGGCCCGTCTGTGGGTCCATCTGACCTTTGCCCAGGACGGGCATGAGCACATCGGGCTTGTCCATGTGCGTGTTCTTGACCCAGTAACGCAGATGCTGCGTGTCGTTCGGGTAGAGCGCCGCCGCGATCGTGTAGCGCGACCCGACGTGCGTCAGGTTCGGGCCGACAATGCCGACCGATGCCGGATTGCCCTTGACCGTGTGGCAGCCGATGCACGCCTGACTGCTGTACGTCTTGAAGCCCGCGACCGGGTCGCCCTTGATGCTCATGTCGAACGTCTCTTCCGTCGGCAGCGGCGTCTCGGGCGTGAAGTTCGGCGGCAGCTTGTCTTTCGGGAACACGTAGCCCGTATCCACTGGCACCTGCACAGCAGCCGGCTGCGCCGGCTGACCGTGCACCTCGGCAACAGGACGCACAAGTGACCCCGAACCTGATGCATCGCTGGTCTTAGCAGGAGCTGCCGGTGCACCGGGAGCAGTCGCCGAAGGCGCTGTGCTATTCGCGATGGGGTAGACGGCCGCCCCAGCCTGATGCCGAGCCCAACTCTCGAAGTCGGCCGGCGGCACAGTGAACACCCGGAACCGCATCTCCGCATGCGATGATCCGCAGTATTCGTTACACGTCCCATTCCAAGCCTGCTCGCCGAGATTGGAATCCGGCGTAAACCACAGATAGTTCGTGTGATTCGAGATGACGTCCCGCTTCCCACCGAGCTGCGGTATCCAGAAGCTGTGCAGCACATCAACGGTGCGCAGCGCGAAGTTCACCTTTCGCCCATTCGGCAGATACAGCTCGTTCGCGGTCACGACGTTGTACTGCGGATACCGAAACTCCCACCACCACTGGTGCCCATACACCTCGACCTGCAACGCACTGGCCTCGGCCTTCGCCTGCGTCGAGAAGATGGTCTTCACGGTGGGCACGGCGATGAGCGCCAAGATCACCGCGGGTATCGCGGTCCACGTAATCTCGAGCGCCGTGTTGCCGTGCACATGCTCGGGCTCCGGGCCGCCATCGCGGTGCCGATACCGGATGATCGTGTAGACCAGCAGGGACTCGACGAGAATGAACACCGCGATGCCCAAATAGAGCAGGATGTTCCAGATGTGGTCGATTTCCCGGCCGAATTCGCTGTGCGGCGCGAACGTCGTGTTGGGGTACTGATCGACGCCGCATGCTGCGAGCCCAACGACGCCAATCGCCAACGTCGCCAGCCACCAGCGCTTACCTGAGAATGAACGCATGAGAAAGGAGAGGAGGTCCACCCGTGCCACGTGCCGCCAACAAACTAATCAGTCCCGCGCCCCCCTGTCACCATGTCGCTACTCAGTGCTCGTCTTCGGCTGTGTGCAGCTCGATGGTCTTGGCGACGGCTATCTCCAGCGCCGTGCGCGCCTGCGCCACGGTCTCGCGAAGGCTCCGCAAACGCACTTTGTCGCTCCCGGTCCGTCCCGCGACGACCATCATCGCGGCCAGCTGATCCGAGATCATCCCGAACTGCCCCTTGAGGAGTCCGACCAGCGGCGACCCGGCTCGGCGGATCTGCCCGCCCCAGATCGCCGTCGGCTGGTCATTCTTGACCGCCATCGCGAACTGCTCGACGAGCCCATGCACACGCTGCAGCTGGCTCTGCGCCGTCTCCAGCGTCTTCATCTTCTCGATCCCCGCTCCATCCATCTTCGCGCCAGCCATTATCGCACCCGTTCCATTCGAGGGTTCGGCCGCGATTCACTGCCTGCTCTCATCCGCAGCGGCCCGTCCAACTTGACGAGCGCCGCCCGGAATCCGGTTCGCCCCGCCAGCAGAGCGGCCCCGATCCCGTAGGCGTCGACCGGCACGCCTTCCTCCTCGAACGCCCGGATGCGCTCGACCGTAAACCCGCTCGACGCGAGGATCTTGATCTCACCTAGTCCCTCGCCGTCGAGAGCGTTCCGGACATTCCAGACGAGCTGCGGGTTCACCCCCGTGGGGTCGAATGCTCCCATCGCCGAGATGATGGATGTATCAACCAGGTTCTCCGACGTGGCGAGCTGGACGCCCCACAGCCGACCTGCCTCGAGCGCATGCGCGGCATCGAGCGCCGTACGCACCGAGTCGTCCTCGTAATCGACGGGGACTATGATCTGAACCGCGGCGTCAATGTGCTGAGCGAAGGTCTTGGCCGCCAACGGCGTGTCACCACCGAACGCCGCGATGAACGCATGCGGCACCAGAGCAAGGGCTGGCATACCCCGCGGGACCGGCATTGGTGGATCGGCCGAGATAGTGAGCGCCCCGGCAATGTGGGCCGCGAGGACGTCGCCAGTCTGCGTCAGCCAATGGTCGTGCCGTGCGGGGAAAGCCATGATCGGCTTGGGCCGTGCCGCGTCCACAAAAGCTCTCGCGTTCGTACTCACCCGCGTCCGCCGCGCGAGCGTGCCGAGGACGAGTGGCTCCAGGTGCGCGAACCGCTCATACGGCCCCTCGATCGTCATGACGGTCTCGCCGGCCTCCGCGCGATCGCCGTCGTACAGCGAATGCACGGTGACGGACGCCCAGTCGTCGATGCACAATTTCAGTAACGCAATCGACTCGTCCGTCCCACCCATGAGGCACGTTCGCTCGGCGCTTACCTGGACACAGACCTGAGGGGAGCGACCCTCAGCGAGCAAGATCTCGCGCACACGCGCGGCCGACTTGTCGGTAGAATGCCCTAGACGCAGCCGCTCAACCGGGAGGTTGAAGGACGCCGGGTCGAGGCGCTTTCTTCGTCGTGGCGGCATGCTTGGGCGGAAAGGTAACTTTAGGTCTTATGACGGGGCTATCGGCAGACGTCTACCAGCCCGCCGCGATCGAGCGAAAGTGGCAGGACCGGTGGCGCGACCTGGGCACGAATCACACGGATGTGGACGCGGGGGCGGACCCTTTTTACGCCCTCATGATGTTCCCATACCCGTCAGCCGAAGGCTTGCACGTCGGGAATCTCTTCGCGTTCACCGGGAACGATATCTACGCGCGGTACCAGCGCCTCAAGGGGCACACGGTGTTCGAGCCGCTGGGCTACGACGCGTTTGGGATCCATAGCGAGAACTACGCGCTCAGAATCGGCGTCCATCCGACGGTCCTGATCCCGCGGAACATCGCCAACTTCCGCCGGCAGTTGGACCGCACGGGCCTCATGGTCGACTGGCGGTACCAGGTCGACACCACCGACCCGCGATACTACAAGTGGACCCAGTGGATCTTCTTGCAGCTGTACAAAGCCGGTCTGGCGTACAAATCCCAGGGCGCGGTCAACTGGTGTCCGGCCGACAAGACGGTGTTGGCGAACGAGCAGGTCATCGATGGCCACTGCGAGCGCTGCGGCACGGCGGTCGAGCAGCGGTACCTCGACCAGTGGTTCTTCGCGATCTCGCGCATGTCGGAGCGCCTGCTCAGAAATCTCGACTGGCTCGATTGGTCAGAGTCGACGAAGACCGCCCAACGCAACTGGATCGGGAAGTCGAGCGGGGCCGAGCTCACGTTTGATTCGCCTGAATCACCGGGGATCACCGTGTTCACCACGCGGCCGGACACGATCTTCGGCGCGACCTATCTGGTGCTGGCGCCAGAGCACCCGTTGGCGCGCACGCTGCCGACGCCGGAGCATCGCGCCGCCGTCGACTCGTACCTGGCGCGTGCCGCCCAACAGGACGTGGTCAGCCGGAAGATCACGAAAGACAAGACGGGCGTGTTCACCGGCGCATTCGCCACAAACCCCGCCACCGGTGTCCCGATTCCCATCTGGGTGGCTGATTACGTCCTGATGGACTATGGCACCGGTGCAATCATGGGCGTGCCCGGTCATGACGAACGGGATTTGGATTTTGCTTCGGCACACAACATCCCGGTCTTGGAAGTCGTGCACGATGAGGTGCTCGTAAACTCGGCCCAATTCAACGGCCTGAGCGTCGAAGACGCGAAGGGCCGTATAGTCGATTGGTTGGCGGACAAGGGCGCAGCCAAGCGCGTAGAGAACTATCGCCTGCACGACTGGACGATCTCGCGCCAGCGCTACTGGGGCCCGCCCATCCCCATTATCTACTGCGCGAAATGCGGCATAGTCCCGGTGCCGGAGCGCGACCTGCCGGTCGTCCTCCCGTACATCCAGGATTTCCGTCCGGATGATTCCGGCACGTCCCCGCTGGCTCGCCACGAAGAGTGGTACCGTGTCGCGTGTCCAAAATGCGGCGGCGAAGCGCGCCGTGAGACCGACGTCTCGGACAACTTCCTCGACAACAGCTGGTACTTCCTGCGCTATCCGAGCACGGATCGGGACGACGTCCCGTTCGACCCGGCGCTGACGAAAAAGTGGCTGCCCGTGAACTCGTACATCGGTGGCAACGAGCACGCCGTGCTGCACCTCATGTACTCGCGGTTCATCACAATGGTGCTGCACGATCTGGGACATCTCTCCTTCGAGGAGCCGTTCGCGCGCTTTCGAGCGCACGGGCTGATCGTCAAGGACGGCGCCAAGATGTCCAAGACGAAAGGCAACATCATCAATCCGGACGAGTACATCAACGCCTGGGGCGCCGACACGTTCCGGATGTACTTGATGTTCCTCGGCGATTACCTGCAGGGCGGGGACTTCCGCGATGCGAGCATCTCGGGCGTCAACCGCTACCTGAACCGCCTGTGGTCATCAGTCGCGGACCACAAGACCGACGGGGAGCCCGACCCGGCCGTCATGTCGGGGCTCCACCGCACCATCAAGAAAGTCGGCGACGACATTCCGAAACTCGGCTACAACACCGCGATCGCGGCGCTCATGGAGTACATGAACACACTCCGCGAAGGCGAGCGCCATCCCCATCGCGCGGAGGTCGAGCCGTTGGTGCAGCTCACCTCGCCATTCGCGCCGCACATCGCCGAAGAGCTGTGGGAGCGGCTGGGGCACACGGGGAGTGTGTTCGACGCCGGTTGGCCGAAGTATGATCCGGCGTTGATCGCCTCGGCCGAGATTCCCTACGTCATCCAGATCAATGGCAAGACACGGGCGACGCTGATGCTGCAGCCTGGTCTCACGGCCGAAGCGACCGAGTCGTTCGCGCGCGCTAACCCCGACATCGCTCGGCACTTGGACGGCAAGACGAAAACGCGGGAACCCGTCTTCGTGGCGAATCGCTTGCTGAATCTCGTCGTGAAGTAGCTGTAAGCAGTGCGCGAAGCGCCTGTCTACAACAATTTCCCGAGCCAGTTGCCGACGTAGTAGCCGACGACGGCGACCCCGAGGCCGATGACGAACATGTCGAGCCCGGACCGGAACACCCCGCGCCCGGTGAAGATGGACCGCGCAGCTCCCACTAAGAAATGAGATAGCATCGCGAGCGTAAACGCGGTGATGATGGCGGCGCCGCCAGACCAGAAAAAGAAGGGGGCCACGGGGATGATGGCCCCGAACGCGGTCGCGAGCCCGGTCACCCAAGCCTCGCGCATGGGCGACATGTCGGGCTCGCCGATCTTGAGCTCCTCCCGCACTTGCTCTTGGAGCATGCGATGCGGATCGCCCATGACATTCGTCGCGAGCGATTCGGCCGCCTCGCGACTCATGCCTTTCGCTTCATAAATGAGCGCCAACTCGTCGCGCTCGACCTCGGGCATGAGCGCGACCTCATCGCGCTCCATCGCGATCTCGTGCGCGTACACCTCCTGCTCGCTTTTCGCCGCCAGGTACCCACTCGATCCCATCGACAGCGCATCGGCGATGAGCCCGGCGACACCGGCGACAACGACCGCCGAGTGCTGCTGCGCGGCCGAGGCGCCGATGACGCCGGCCACGAGCCCGAAGTTGGCCGTGAGCCCGTCGTTGAACCCATACACGACATTGCGCAGCAGCCCGCCGGCACCCGTACGGTGCCACGGCTCGGCGCTCCGCCCGGCCAGCCCGGCGAGCGTCGACGCATGGTCCGCGCTCTCCCGCGCCAGGAGTAGCGCCTCGCCACTCCCCGGCGCGCCCTGGGCCGTAGACCGGTGGAGGTCGAGGTACCCTTTCACCTCGCGCCCCTCCTCCTCGAGCAGCATCGGCAGCAGAAACCCGGGCCCCATCATCCGCCCCAGCCTCGCCAACATCCGCGTCCGCGTGCTCGGCTGGAACGGCCGCGGCGGGTGCCCCTGCTCAGTCAGCAGCTTGCCCCAGATCGCAACGTGTCGGTCTTCGACCTCGGCCAGCCGGGCATAAACATCCCGCTTGGCCGCGTCCTTCTCGATCTCAGCTAAGAGCCGGTACAGATACGCCGCGTCGGCCTCGTCCTGCCAATGGTGCTCGAACGTGTGGATGTCGGACATTCCCGAAATATGGAAGGTTTGGGGGGTTGGGGTTTGCCCCCCGGAGGCGAACCGACCAGTCGAGCAAGCGCGGTAGCGCTTGCATCGACGCGCCGCGGAGCGGCGTCGGACATGTCCGAAATATGAGAGGCAACCCCGGCTCTCGGGTCCGGGTCCAACAATAAAATTCCCCAATTCCGGAGGTACCCCGCCGTGCGTGCTGCCCTGTCCGCCGCGCTCCTGATCTTAGCCCCCCTCCCACTGGCTGCGCAGGCACAGAAAGCGAACGTCTTCTACCTCGGACGAGACCGGGGCGATGGCCCGGCGATCGGCGTCGAGACGCGATCCGGGAGTGTCCGTGACACCCTTGGCGTCCTGGTCATCGGCGTGACCACCGATGGTCCGGCGGACAAAGCCGGCATCGAGGAAGGCGATCGGATCGCCTCGGCGAACAGCATCGACTTACGTCTGACGGCGGCCGACGCGACCGATACCGAGATGCGCGGCCTCATGTCGCGCCGCCTCGCCCGCGCTGTGCAAAAGGTCAAAGCCGGCGACCCTGTCGAGCTTCGCGTCTATCACAACGGGCAGTACAAGACGGTGAAGGTCACGACCGTCAAGGCATCCGATCTCTCGATGGATGACGACGTCATGTTCGGCGGGGATATGGAGAACCTGCCCCAGATTCGCGCCGGGCGGATGCTCGAAGACATGCACCTCGATATGCCCAGGCTCGAGCGACTCCCGAGCGACCTACAAAAGATCAAGTTGGAGATGCGGCCCCGTGTGCGACCGGTCGAGATCATCGACTACGGCGTTCACAGGATCTGAAGCGCGGTCGCCGCAGGCGCTGCGTACTTCGCGGCGCTACTTGGTGTCGTACTTCGCCTGCGACGCTTTATTGCGCGCTTGCATCTCGTCGAACGTGCGCCGCTGATCGTTGTTCGTGAGCAACGTCCGGATAAGATCCGTCGCGTGGTTGCTCACTGAATCGATCTGCGGCTGCACGGGCTTGACGAGCGTCGCAATCTGTCGGTGCTTCGCATCGAGGATCGAGTCGACAGCCGCCCGCTGCTCGCCATTGAGATCGAGCTCGTCGCCGAACACCCGTCGCATAGCCGCGACGTCCCCCCAAACGAGACACCGGTCCCGCGCCACTAAGCGATCGGCGGTGAACCCGAGCACGCCGCCGACCAGCGTCGCGCCGAGGAGAAAGGCGAACGCCTGCCGGGAGCGGTTAGTACCCGTAGACATAACGAAGGGTGGCGTCGTGCACGGTCCCGTCCACGAGCCGATTGCGCAGCTGCACGGGCAGCGACGGCCGTGACTCGACGACGGTCTCGTACGCCAACTGCCGCTCGGTCACCCGCTCGCGCCACGCGGTAACGCCGAGCGCAATGAGCGCGACCGCGGCCGCGGCCAACCAGGTCCGTCCCCACGTGCGAAACGCCCACGACCAGTCGTCTTCGCTGCTCACGCGCGCCATGATCTTCGCCTCGAGCCCCGCCCAATACCCGGGATCACTCGGCCCCGCATACTCGGCCTTGAGCGCGCGCAGGATTCGCCGATCGAGGATCTGTCTCATGCTGCCGTCCAGAGACTCAAGAGTACCGTGCGCAGCGCCCGTCTCGCGTGATGGAGGTCCGAGCGTGCAGTCCCCTCGGGGATGCCGAGGAGCAACCCGATCTCCCCATGCCGGAAGCCTTCCACGTCATGCAGGAGGATGACGGATCGTTGGCGCGGGGTAAGCTGCGATAGAGCCAATCTGAGGCGAGCGCGCAAATCAGCGGTCTCCCCAGGATCGCGGAACTGCGACGCCAGACTCTCCGTCAGCTCGTCCGCGTCTCGCACCTTGCGGCGGCGCGTAATGTCGAGCGCCGCATTGGCTACTATACGGTGCAACCAGGCTCCAAACGCCTGATCTGGTCTGAAACGATCCAGCGCACGATACGCGTGCAGAAATCCCTCTTGCACCGCATCTTCGGCATCCTCGTGAGTAGAGACGACGGATCGGGCGACCGCGTACGCGCGCCGCTGGTGCGCGCGAACCAGCGCCCCGAAAGCCGCGGTATCACCGCTTTGCGCCGCCCGAATGAGCGCCCCTTCATCCCATGGGATCGACATCATGGTCTCTGATTCGATAACGCGTTGAGACGACGGATCGTTGGCCGAAACGTGGGACGTCATCTCGTCGTCCTTCGTTACAGGAGCAATATGGCCGATTTCCGTCCCGTCCGCTCGGGCCTCCTCCGCGTGGTTACCGCGGGTCTCGTGGTCCAGACGCTGGCGACGTGTGACGCACTCACGGCGCCAAAGACGGATGCTGTCTCCATAACCTGGGTCGGCGACACGACCGTCACCGCTGGCCTCACGGTTCCGCTCTCCGTCACCGTGACCGTGGGCGGAAACGTCTACAATAACCCACGGTTCGCCGTTACCTCGTCCGACACGACTATCGTCCGGGTCACGGGTGCGGACTCCCTCAAGGCCGTCCGCCTGGGCAGTGTGACCGTCACGGTCCAGCTCGTCAACGTGATCCTGACCGGAAACGCGCCGGTCCTTAAGCAGACACTGCTCGTCGCTCCCCAATCCGTGAAGTTCTCCCGGACCGCCGACACCCTCCACTCGCTCGGCGAGACGTTCACGCCGTCCATCACCGCGCTCGACGCGAAAGGCGACTCGATCCCCGGCGTTTCGTACACCTGGAAGTCATCGGACACGACCCTCTTCAAGGTCTCGAACCGCGGTCAGATCACCACGGTGGCCAATGGGCAGGGTGTGCTGCGGGCGATCGTGGAAGGTGACACGGCGTCGCTCGGCGTCACCGTCCGGCAGCTGCTCGTGCACTTCGCGATCACGCCGCCGCTCGAGGTGACGCTCAACGCGATCAATGCCGACACGACGCTGGTCGCCGCGGGGCGCGACTCGCTCGGATCGCCGATCGTCGGGCCGAGCGGCACGCCGCTCTGGGTCGTGCAGTCCGCGAATGTCGTCTCGATCAACCAGAGCGGCCAGCTCACGGCCATCGCCAACGGCACGGCGTATGTCTACGCCACGCATGGACTGGCGCGCGACAGCATCCAAGCCAACGTCATCCAGCAAGCGACGCGCCTCCTCGTGACCGCGCCGAAGGGTTTCTCGATCGGAGCGGTGGGGGGCGTGGACACGCTGAGCGTTGCCGCGTTCGATCGACTCAACAATCCCGTCACGAACGACCAAGCGACCCTCGTCTCGCTGGACCCCGCGATCGCGCAAGTCCAGACGGCGACGCGCGTCGTCACCGGCCTCGGGACGGGCATCGCGCGGATCGTGGCGACGCTCGACGGCGTCGCGGACACGGTCCAGGTGACGGTCAACAACACGCCGGCGAAGCTGGTCCTCAATGTCGATACGACCACCATTGGAGCGGTCGGCGACACGATCCAACTCACCGCGACGATCTACAACGGCGCGGGGCAGGTGATTCAGGGGCTCAACGCGTTCTGGTACACGACCGACTCGACGGTCGTGACGGTCTTGCAGAACGGCCGCGTCATCGCCCTCAAGACCGGCGGGTGCCGCGTGATCGCGGTGTTCAACAGCATCTCGGACACGGCGGTCGTCGGCGTCACCAATGGCGCGACCACCCTCACGATTCTGAATCGCAACGACACGCTGCCATCGATCGGCGATACGATGACCATCCCCGTGCAGATCCTGAACGCCCGGGGACAGTCGTTGCCGGCCAGCGCCGCGACGTGGAGCAGCAACGACCCGACGATCGCGACGGTCACCTCGAACGCGCTGCTCACCTCCGTCGCCGTCGGCAAGACCGTCATCCACGCCGTCGCCGGCGTCCTCCGCGACTCGGCCATCGTCGTCGTCACGAACAATCCCACGACGATCGTGCTCAACTCGACGTTGGACACGATGACGGCGCGCGGGCAGAACCTCCAATACACCGCCCAGCTCACGAACGGCGCGGGGAATCCCATCACGGGTGCGCCGATCACGTGGAGCTCGAGCAACGCCGGTGTCGCCTCGGTGAACGCGAATGGCGTCGTCACCGCGCTCACCAACGGGACCACGACGATCACCGCCACCTCCGGGTCGGTCCACGCCAACGCCACGGTCGTCGTGCGCAGCCCGGGAACGCTCATCGTCGATAACAGCACGCTCGACACGTCGTACTTCGGGACGGGCAAGGCGCCGTATCTGCGCATCGGCGATGGCGTGAATGCCGCGGTGCCGGGCGACACGGTCTTCGTGCGCGTCGGCGCCCACGCGTACAGCGAAGAAGTCGTCGTCAACAAGTCGATCATCTTGGTCGGCGATCCGACGGCGTATCTGGCCAACGGACGTGACCCGACGAAGCTCCCACTCCTGTCGCACGATACCGGCACCGCGGGCATTCTGGCGACGAGTCCGGCGCGCGTGGTGATTCGGACGCTCGCGATACGCCACACCCTCGACGGACCGGCGATCAACACGAGCACGGCGGCGATCCAGATCAACCAGGTCTACGTCAACCCATCCGGCGACCCGTTCAACGCCGGCCGCGGCATCCTGATCCAGTCGACGAGCTCCGCGACGATCGATACCAGTGGCGTGAACGCCGTCCACGGGTACGGCGTCACGTTCCGCAACGTGACCACGGGGCGCATCAGCACCACCACCGTGAGCGGTGTCACGCTGTCGACGAGCGCCGACAGCACCTATGGCGCGGGCATCGCGGTCATCGGCGGCTCGGGCGACCAGGTCAATGGCGACTACGTCCGCATCGCCGGTGGGCCGGAGATCTTCATCGATTCGTCGTCGTCGGCCGTCGTGACGGCCAACAACGTCGCCGGCGAAGAGCAGCTGATGCGGGTGCTGAGCGCGTCCGGCGCACAGGTGACCGGCAACACGTTCAACACCGAGCTCCAATCGGGCGAGACGTACAACGGCAACTCCACGACCGACGGCCGGTCGGGGCTCGAGCTCAACAACGCGGCGTCGGCGAGCGTTTCGGTGAACAGCTTCATCGACGGGACGGCGAGCAGCATGGATCAGATTCGGATCATCGACACGCGGACCCCGATCTCGCTCGTCAGCAACACGTTCCAGGGCGGCCACTGGAACGTGCGGAGCGACTCATCCGATTGGACCATGTCGTCCTCGTCAACGATCAATTCCGTCGCCGCGGTGGCGCTCACGAACAACGATACCGTCCAGCTCAACAACGACACCTTCACCAACGGCTACGGCAACTGCGTCCAGTTCACCGGCGCGGCCGGCTCGCTCACGATCACGTCCAGCACCTTCACCGACTGCGCACCCGCCAGAACTGGCGCGCCGGCAATCGCCATGACCGCGACCAAGGGGTCGATCAGTGTGACGGGCGTCACGTTCGTCGGCGACTGGGCCCGAGCGGTCGATGTCAAAGGGGGTCATGACGTCGTGCTGCGCGGCAATACCGCCTTGTTGAGCACCACCACGCCCACCTATCCGGGCAGCAACTACGGTGGAGTGTTCGATCTGGACGCTGATTCGTCAACTGTGGTGGGGAACACGATCAACGGGTTGTCCGGGTTTACCGGCGTGTTCGTCGATCAGGGGCAGGTCCGGGTCGACAGTAACCTGGTGACGCTCGACGGGCTCGGGGTGGCGGTCGGGAACGTGCTGACCTTCGAGGGAAGCGGGAACGATATTTTTGACAATGACACGGCGGGCATCGTCAACAACACAGGGTCGCAGGTGAACGCGACGAATAATTTCTGGGGGGATTCGCTGGGGCCTCGGGTTTCGACCAATCCGCAGGCGTCCGGCGATAGCATTGTTGGCACGGTAACGTTCACGCCGTTCAACTCGCTCCCGACGTACGCCGGCGGGCGGTTGGCGGCCATGCGCGGCGTGTGGGGGTATGGCCAAACGGCGAGCGCGGGGACAACGTTGCCGGAGCCATTTGACGTCCGCGTAGTCGATGGGAATGGGAGGCCGGTCTCGAATGTGCAGGTTACGTTCCAGGTGACAACCGGTACCGGAACGCTCAATGGCTCCGGGAGCACCGTGATGGTCACGACGGGGCATGACGGGCTCGCGCGAGCGACGCTCACGCTGGCCGCGAGTCCGGGTGGCAACGCGGTCACGGCGAGTGTGCCAGGGCTGGGCTCCGTCGTCTTTACGGCCACGGGTCAGTGATCAACTGTCCGTCCTGTGAGACGCCGAACGCGTCCGACGCTCGCTTCTGCGAGCGCTGCGGCGCCGCGCTCGCCGGACCGTCCGAGACCACGCAGCTCATCGATCCGGCCGAAGCGTCGCTCGTGACCTCGGGCGACCCGGTGCCGGTCGACGATGGGGCGCGCCAAGCGCTGCTCGACCTCGCGCGCCGGGAATTGGCCGAAGACTATGATGTCGAGAAAGAGATCGGCCGCGGCGGCATGGCCGTGGTCTATCGCGCCAACGAGCGCGACCTGCGCCGCTCCGTCGCCCTCAAGGTGCTCCCGCCCGGCCTCGCGCTCGGCGCCTCGGTCGTCGAGCGATTCAAGCGCGAGGCCCAGATGGCCGCCTCGCTCGACCACCCGAACATCATCCCGATCTACCGCGTCGGCCAGACGTCCTCGATGCTGTATCTGGCGATGCGCTATGTCGAAGGACGCCCGCTCGACAGCGTCATCGCGCAACAAGGCGCGCTGGCGATCCCGGCGGTCGTCGCTGTCCTGCGCTCCGCGGTCGCGGCGCTGGCCTACGCGCACGAGCACGGGATCATCCACCGGGATATCAAGGGCGCGAACATCTTGATCGACACGTCGGGGCGCGTGATCGTGACCGACTTCGGCGTCGCGCGCGCCATCGAGAATGCGTCGATGACGACGACCGGGTCGGTCATCGGCACGCCGTACTTCATGAGCCCCGAGGCGTGCGCGGGCAAGGTCGCCGGTCCGCAGAGCGACCAGTACTCGCTCGGCGTCGTCGTGTTTCAGATGCTCACCGGCGCGGTGCCGTTCCACGCGGACACGCTGGCGGCGATCATGAATCACCACTTGATCACGCCCGTCCCCGACATCACCGGCGTCCGCAAGGACGTCCCGGCCCCGCTCGTCGCCGTGCTCAAGCGCATGCTCATGAAGGATCCCGCGCAGCGCTACGGCACGACGCGGGAGCTGCTCGTGGCCGTTGACGCGATTCCGCTCACCGAGATGGAGCGCGCCGAGGGCGAGGCCGTTCTGCGCGAGCTGGCGCAAGGCAGCTCGGTCGGCTCGATCGCGACGCAAAAGCTGCCGCCGTTGGCCGACACCATGGGGATCGTGGCCGCGCATGATGCGCTCCTGCGGTCGACCGAGCGCGCCCGCCGCAATCGCCAGCGCCGCTACATCGTCGCCGCCGCGACCGTCGTCGTGCTGGTGCTGTATATGGCCCTTCGTACTCGCGCCAACGCTGTCCCTCGATCCCAACCTACTCTGCCGCCGGTGACGGTCGCGACGACTCCCCCCGTCACGCCTCCGTCGCCGCCGGCGATCACGCAGCCCGCCGCGACCAAACCCGCGCCGGGCGCCGGCGACGATGCGCAATCGCGCCGTGCGCGCGCCGCGCACCGGCGGGCCGATTCCATTGCGGCGGCGGCCGTCGCGCCAGTCGATACGACGCCGGGCAAGATGCGCATCCGCGTCCTCCCGCTCGACGCCGTCCTCTACGTCGATGGCCGCCAGCTCGGCACCGGCGTTGTCATTGACGCCCCAATCCCGCCGGGTCACCGCACATTGCGCGTCGTCGGCCAGGGCTACCAGGAGTTCGACACGGTGCTCACCGTCGTGCCGGGCCAGACGATCAACCTGGGCACGATCACGCTGAAGGACGCAGGCGCCAAACCGTGAGGGTGAGCTCCGCCGCCTGCGCAGTCCTAGTCGCGCTCGCGACGCCCGCTCTGGTTCAGGCACAAGGCAACACCGACGAGACCCTCAAGAAGGCCGTTCAGCTCTACGAGGAGCTCCAAGTCGAGCGCGCGCTCGTGCTCCTCCGCCAGGTGATCTCACCGAGCTCGCCATTCGTGGTCTCGAGCGCCCAGCGCGTCGAGGCCTACAAGTACTTGGGCGCCGCCCACGCGATCCTCGGCCAGTCCGACTCGGCCTCCGTCTACTTTCGCGCCGCCATCGAGCGCGATCCGTTCGTCGATCTCGACGCCCAAGCCTTTACCACGGTCGAGCGCGCCGCCTTTGCCGAGGCGCGCCAACGGACCTTCGCGGTCGCCGTGCGCCCCATCGTCCGGACGCGCATCGATCCGCGCACCGAGCGCATGACGTTCGTCCTGCTGTCGACGCACGCGTGCCTGCTGCACGCCGAGCTCCGCGACGCGAAGGGAGTCGTCACGCCGATCTTCGAGTCGGAGAACGAGGGGGTGCGCGAGATCCAGTGGGACGGGTTGCTCGCCGACGGTCACGTGGCGCCGGCCGGGCGCTATGAGCTCGTGATTCGTGGCCAGAGCCACCTCACCGACAACGTCGACTCGGCGCGCCTCTTTCTCGATGTCGCCCTCGACCGCCCGCCGCTCGAAGACACGCTGCCGTCACTCGGCGCCGCCGACTTGCTGCCGGAGCACTATCCCGCCTCAGCCTCCAGCATTGAGCTCGCCAAGGGCCTCGGCATCGCCGTCACCGCGCTCGCCATCCCGCTAGCCGTCGGCGACAACCACCTCGGCACCGGCGCCCGCGGTCTCGCCGGCGTCATGGCCGCCGGCGGAATCGCCGTCGGCGTCGGCGGATTCGTCTGGCGGCGCCAGCACAACGAGATCGCGGCGAACATCGCCGAGAACACCCGGCGCAAGGCCGAGCGCGACGCCAAGAACGGCGACATCGAGCGGCGGAACGAACAGCGCATCGCCATCACCGCGCTGATCATCACCCCCGCCGCGGGCGTCGGACCATGACGTGCATCACGGCCAGTCTGGAATGCAGTCGTGCCATCGCCGTCAGTCAGGAACGCCCCCATCAAGCGATGCGACGAGCGCGAAGCGCGAGGAGAGTAGTCCTGGCGCTCGGCCTCGTGTGCGCGCTGCCAGCGGCGGCAGCCGCGCAGATCCAATGGACCGCCTCGGGCGTCGTGATGGTCGTCTCAGACGAAGTAGAGTTCGGCGGACTCCCGAACCAGCGAGAGACGGGCGTAGCCGTCGGCGCCGAGCTCGTCGCCGTCCCACTCCGCATGACGGAGTTCCGCGCCCAGATCTCGGCTGGCCACTTGAGCAACGACACGCCCGCGACCGACAGCCGTGGCTGGACGGACCTCCAACTCGGCGGCAGCGTCTTCGCCACCAACTGGCTCGCGTTCCAACTCGGCGCCGACGCCCGCGGCTACTCGACGACGATCGGCGATCAACGCTGGCTCTCGCTCTCGGCGGGCGCCGAAGCCCGCGCGCCGCTGTTCGACAACGCGGCGCAAGCGATTTTCAGGGCGAGCTTCCTGCCCTTGGTCAGCGTCAGTAACCACACGAACCCGGACTTCGCCGTCTCGGCGGCAACCGGCCTGCGCTTCGAGCGCAAGAAGCTCCAGGGCGCCGTCCTCTTCTCACTCGAGCGCTACAGCTTCCCGAGCACGTCCTTGGGCGCGCACGCCGAGGAGGTGGCGATCCTGAGCCTCCAGCTCGGCGTGCGCTTCCCGCGCTAGCCCTTCGTCGTGACGTGAACGGTCACTGACATCCCGGGACGCAGGGGACGGTCGGCGCCGAGTCCCTGCGTGATGCGAATGCGCACGGGTATGCGCTGCACGACTTTCGTGAAGTTCCCGGTCGCGTTATCCGGCGGAAGCAGCGCGGTCTTCGCCCCGGTGGTCCCGGCGAGGCTCTCGACGACACCGTGCGCCGTCGCGCCACCGTACGCGTCGACGTCGAAGTCGACCGCTTGCCCGATGCGAATGTGATCGAGCTGCGTCTCCTTGAAGTTCGCGGTCACGAACGCCCCCGTATCGGTGACGAGCGCGAACAGCGACTGTCCGGGCTGAACGAGCTGCCCGGACTCGACGCTCTTATTGCGCACGACGCCATTCGCCGGCGCCACGATCTTGGTGTAGAACAACTGAAGCTGCGCATAGTCGAGCGCGGCCTTCGCCGCCGCCAACCGGGCGTCGGCCAGCCGCACACCGGCCTGGGCGTTCGACACGGTCGAAATGCCGGCGGCTGACTGCTTCTGCGCCGCGAGCCACGTTGCCTCGGCGGCATCCGCGGCCGCCTGCGCCCCGTCCAGCGCCTGGCGGGACACGATCTGCTTGTCGGCGAGACTCTGGAACCGCGCCAGATCGGACTTCGCCTTGTCGTAGTTCGCCTTCGCGGCCACGATCTCGGCGTCGCTCGCCGCGCTCTGCTGCTGCGCCGTCTGCACGTTCGCCAACGCGGCGCCCGTGACCCCACGCGTTCCGGACGCGGCCAGCGCCCCCGCGTAGTCGGCCAGCGCCTGCGCGATCCTCGCCTTGTACTCGGAGGAATCGATCGACACGGCGAGCGTGCCTTCGGTCAAGTGCACGTTCTCTTCCATGTGCACGCCGTCGATATACCCGCCGACCTTCGCGAGCACCGGAATGATGTGACCGTCGACTTGCGCGTCATCGGTCGTCTCATGGGCGCGTGAGTACGCAAATGCGCGCACACCCCAGACGATGCCAATCACGGCCAGCACCGCGATGACCGGCACCATGAGATTGCGCTTCTTCTTCGGCGGAGCAGCAGGCGGCGCCGACGGAGCCGTCTGCAGCGGTTCAACGCGAGGTTCGGGACGAGCAACAGTAGCCATAATCCTGATTGTTCCAGTTAAGGAAGGTCTTGAACCGCGCCGCTCGCGTTAGCGAGCGCCACGCGCGCACTTTGGTACTCTTGCAACGCATTGATCTCGGCCGTGCGCGCACTATCGAGATCGAGCGATGCCGTGATGACGTCGGCGTTACCCGCCACGCCAGCCCGGAACCGCTCCCGCGCCTGATCGACTTCCTGCTGCGCCAACCGCAGCCGCTCTCTCGCCGCGTCGACTTGCTGTCGGGCTGACGCCAGATCGAGATATGCCTGGCGCACCTGGATCGCGATCTTCTGCCGGAGGTCGCGCCGCCGCACCTCGATCTCGCGCACGGCCGCGTGCTGCTCCTCGAGGCGCGACTCGCGCCCGAGTCCGTCGAAGATCGGCATCGAGATCTGGAGCGCCCACGTGTACGTCCGCAGGAGGTTCTCATAGCGCGTGCCGTCCGCGGCATACGCGCCGGCCGCGCTGAAGCTCGGCAAGCGCTCCGCACGAATAGCCGATATCTCGCGCTCGGCGGCCTGGAGTCTCAAGTCCGTGGTCCTCAAATCCCGCCGCCGCTGAATGGCTTGCTCGACGGCTGCCGTTTCGGGCGGCAACGTATCGAGGAGCGGCAGGGTACCGAGGGAGTCGCTCAACATGAGACGCGCCGAGAGTGACAGCCCCAATGCGCGCAGGAGATCGAGCTGCGCCCGATCAAAATCGTTCCGCGCTTGAATGAGCTGCGCGCGCACCGTGGCCAGCTGCGATTGCGCCCGCGTGACGTCGAGCGCGATCCCGACACCGGCGCGCAACTGGTCCTGCGCAATGCCGAGCAGATCAGCGGCCAGCACCGAGTCGGCGAATCGCGCGCCGACAATGGCCTCGGCGGCCTGCGTGCGCAGATACGTATCGGCAGCGACGTTCGCGGCGGAGTCGGCCTGATCCGACGCGTCCGCCTCGGCGGCTTTCTCGCTCGCCTGTGTCGCCCGGATACGCGCGATGGCGCCAAAGCTGAATAGTGTATCAGCCGCGACCGCTTCGTACGTGATATCGTGGGCCGGCCCGACGATCTCGCCCGTGGGCGGGAAGAGATTCTTGCCGTTGAGCGCGAAGTTGAACCCGAAGAGCGGGGCCGTATTGTACGTCCGCTCGCTCTGCGGCGTGCCGCGGCCCGCGATGTACGGGAGCAGCGCGGCGCGCGACTCCCCGATGCGGGCGCGCGCCTGCTGCGTGCGCTGGTCGGCCGCCAACGGCCCGGCGTTGTGTCGCGCCGCGAGACGGGCCGCGGCGCCCAAGGTCAGCGGCGGAATGGCGGTCGTATCCTGCGCCCGCACCGCCGGTCCAACCACCAGGATCGCAAAGAGAGCTAGTCGTCGCATGGGCGAAGAGCGTGGAAAAAGAAGTCGCGGATTTCCGCGGTGACGCGCTCGTCGGAGTACTTCGCGATCTCCGGCACGTAGTCCCGCATGCCGCACCACACACCGTGGGCGTGGAACAGCGCGAACAGGAGTCGTGCCGCGACCGCCGGGTCGACCTGGCGAAACTCGCCGGCTTCGACGCAGCGACCAATGAGTCGCGTGACCAGTCCGTATTTCCGTCGGACCACCTCGTCCATGTAGAACTGCGCGAGCTCGGGAAACCGCTGCAGCTCCCCAATCACCAGCCGCGCGATCGTGCGCACGACGGGCTGGCGCACGAATTCCCAGTGCTCGGCCATGTACGACTCGAGCTGCTCGATCGCGGTCCCGGTGTGCTGCTCGAGCGTGCGCTCCTCGTGCTCAATGCGCGTAATGAGCGTCAGGCGCACCATCTCTTTGAACAGCGCCTCTTTATTAGGGAAATACAGATAGATGGTGCCTTTGGAGACACCAGCGCGCTTCGCGATGTCCTCCAGCCGCGCGCCCGCCAGCCCGCGCTCGCCGAAGACCTCGATAGCCGCATCTATGATCTGGTGGGGGCGCTCCTCAGGGAGCCGCCGCCACTTGGGTTCTTGGAGTGTCAATGTGGGGGCCTAGAGACCGTAGTGACCGACGGGTCAGTTAGTACGGTCAGAGGAGGAGAAGTTCCCTCGTCGCCCGCCCCTGGTAGGGCTGCCGAGCTATCGCTCGTCAGCCCGACTATTTGAACTGTTCGGGTCTATCGGTCCGTCTCTCGCGAGATCGCGGTGACAGCGATGCCGCCAGCTATAAAGTGCCAGGTGTTCTCAGCCAACTTGTCAAGGTTTCCACGGGCCCCGCATAAGAGCCAGTGTGAGACACCGCGTAGAACGATGTAAGATCCCGCACCGCTGGATTCATTTCGAGCATCTCTTGCTGGTGAATCCTTAGGACAGCGTCCGATACGTTGCGCTCGCCGACTCCCTTCGCCCATGAAAGGAACTGGTGGGCGAAGCCGTATACCGCCAGCCATGGCCTCCACGCAGGCAATCGTGCGATGCCCAGGAGGTCGTGCCATCCTCGTTGCGGTGCAGCGAACGACACCGGCCGCTCGCTGCTTGCGATCACGAACTTTGCTGCCGCGAGGTCCTCCAGGGCGCTTCTGGTCGCCACCAGTGTGTAGCCTAGCGCCTTGGCGATGGCGCGCACCGTTGTCGGATCAGGGTGCGGGCGATCCGCCTGGCCGAGCAGATAAGTCAGCGAGTCGGCCTTGGCGCCGACGCCGAGCGCCGCCCGCATGCGCAACATGAGCGCCGGCGGTGCTTCAAGCGCCGGCTTCATGGCGCGAGCGGCCAAGAAATGCTCGAGCCGAGCATCTGGTTCAGCGTGATCGGCTGTCAGAGTTGTCCAGCGGGGTTGTTTGGCGAGTTTCGCCGCGGTCGCGGCAAACGTACGCAACCGATCAGCAACTGACGGATCAGGGGGGGCTATTTTGCGCAACCGCCCTACGCTAAGCAGGGGCGCGTTTCGCTCGACCCACGCATAGAGGATGTCCCTCACCCGTGGTTCGTACTGTTCGCTAACTAATGATGCGAGGATCAGTGCTTCGGGATCGACGATGGCCGACGCGGTCTTGGCGTTGCTAGCCGAGCCGCCGATTGCGCGCCACTGCGCCCATATGGCGTCGAGAATCGCCCCCGTAAGCTCGTCTCGAAGTCTAACGACCGCGTTTTTCGGTGATGAGCGAGACGACATGGTCGACCTTCCGATGAAATCCATCGTCGTTGTTTGCTTTCACCCACCGTGCTGCAACTTCGAACTCATCCGGCGTGGGCGCGAGTGCCTGTAGGTCATTGAAGTGCCGGTTGCTGGTAGGTTCCTCCGTGTTCAGTTGGTCCGCCGCGGCTTCGAGCTTAAAGCCGATGAAATCGAGTCGGTCAGGGATGCCCACATCCAGCGCAGCAAAAGATCGCCACGCAACTCGACTCTCGAATCCTGGTGGCAGCGGCGAAGGCAAGTTCCACTGGCCGGCCGGCCCTGCGTTGAGCCAGTTCTCGGGCAGGTTTCGGTCTTTGGCCACTGCGAGAATTGCGCGCTGCAGCGGCGCGGGTAGGTGAGCCGCCGGTCGGGCTAGTCGAGCACGGGTCGTGGGCGGTTCTGCGAAGGCGATCACGTCGACATCTCGTGTATTGCGACTGATGACGCCGAGCAACTGGAGTGCAGCGCCGCCAATGATGACGATCGCGAATCTTTCGCCTGCTTCTTCGAGCAACTCCCCAACACTCTGGAGTGCGTCTTCGACAGGCCATTTAGTATTGTCTATTAGATAATATAATATTACTTACTAAGGCATATTATAATTACCCTGAGCGGATAAGGCAAGGCATAGGGAGTGCTGAGGCGCTACTGCTCGATCAGGAGGTCGCGGCCGGCGGGGTCTCTGTCGCCTCGTAGTGCTTATTCGTCACGACGACGATGGAGTAAAGCAGCGCGAACAGAACGATCGCGCCGAGGATGAGGCCCGTGTATGCCGGCCGCGTGTCCGGCCCACCGCTAGGCGCGGCGTCGTGGTGTTCGCTCATGCCACCCGTACCTTGGTCATGTGATCGTTCTGCTTGATCTGCCGCATGACGTCGAGTCCTTGCGTGATCTTGCCGAACACAGTGTGCTTGCCGTTGAGATGCCGCGTGCTGCTATCGTCGAGCACCAGGAAGAACTGTGAGCCACCGGTGTCCTTCCCGGCATGCGCCATGGACAGTGCGCCGACTTCATGCGTGCGCGGATTGTCCTTGGTCTCGCACTTAATGGTATATCCGGGCCCGCCCGAGCCAATGCGCGGATCGCCGACCGGCAGATCGCGCGACTGCGGATCGCCGCCCTGCACGACAAAATTGGGCACGACGCGATGAAACTTCACGCCGTCGTAAAATCCTTGATTCGCCAGCTTCTCGAAGTTCGCCACGGTCCCCGGCGCGTCCGCATCGTACAGCTCGGCCACGATGGTCCCGCGGTTGGTTTCGATGGTTGCGTGTTTCGTCATGGGCCGAAACCTATACCCGGAACGCCGACGGGCAAATGTCGGCCAGAACGCACCCCGCACAGTTGGGCTTGCGGGCAAAGCACACCCGACGCCCATGGAAGATGAGGAGATGCGAAAAGATCGTCCAATCGCGCCGCGGCACGACGGGCATGAGATCCTGCTCGATCTTGACCGCGTCGGTATTCGCGCTCAACCCGAGCCGCTTGGAAAGCCGGGTCACGTGGGTGTCGACGACGATGCCCTCGTTCTTGTCGAAGGCGTTCCCGAGGACGACGTTCGCCGTTTTCCGGCCGACGCCGGGCAAGCCCACCAGCTCGTCCATCGAGCTCGGCACCGTGCCGCCATAGCTGTCGGTGACGCCCTTCGCCGCGCCGATGATCGACTTGGTCTTGTTGCGAAAGAACCCGGTCGACTTGATGATCGTCTCGACCTCCTCCGGGTTCGCCACGGCGAGAGCGGCCGGCGTCGCATACCGCGCAAACAACGCCGGGGTCACGAGATTCACGGTACGATCCGTACTTTGCGCACTCAGGATCGTCGCGACGAGCAGCTGCCACGGCGTCGCGAAATCGAGCTCCGTATGCGCGTCGGGATACGCCTTCTTGAGTCGACGGACGACCTCGCGGACGTGCATCTCGAGCGACTTGCCGCGGAACACCTTCACGCGGGCCACTTTCGCGCGCTTCGCCGGCATCAATCCTCGACGCCCGCGGCGTCCCGCAACCGGTCCACGAGCTCGTGCAACTGCCGCTCGGCCCCCTCGATCTCCTGCGCCGCGCCCTCCATGTCCAGCAGGCCGGCCCGCATGGAAATCGACAGCTGATTCATGTAGCGGATCTTCGCCAACATCTCATCCGTGACCTTGCGCAGCGCATGAAATCGGCGCTTCTCGGCGACCGCGCGATGGTAGCGGTGCACGAGATCGTCCGGCGTCAGCTTCTGCGCGAGCTCGAGGGAATCGTCGGGCGTCCGCCCGCAGAACGCCGCGCGATCGGGAATCCCCGCGTCATCCCACGAGGTCTCGGTGAACCACAGGCGCCCGACGTATTCGATGCCGTCGTGCGCCACGCGCAACGTGACATCGATCTCCCGGCCGTCGACGGTGATCGCCGAGACGTGTGGCGGCTGCTCGAAGTGCGAGATCGTCACGGGTCAGCCTCCGTGGCATCGAGGAAGCGATCGACAGCGGTGAACAGTGCCGCGGGCTGCTCGACGTACGGTACGTGCCCGCAATCGTCAATCGCGACGAGCTCCGCGCCAAGTTCCCAGGTGACGTCCTCCGATGAGGCAATCGGCACCGGGTCTTGACGCCCGTGCACGACCAGCGCCGGGCAGTGGATGTTCGAGAGCTGCGGCCGGATGTCGTAGTCCGCCAGGCTCTCCCAGACCGATTGCTGGACTCGTCCCATCACGCGAAATGGTGTCAGATCGTGGGCCCGCTCCGGATTCGCGAAATACCCGGCTACGCTCAGTTCGAACGCCCGCTGGCGGTAGGCATCGGGGTCCCGTGCCGCGAGTCCCGACTGTTGCAACGCGGTCCGCTCACCCGCGACCGCCTGCTGCCGAGCCGCCATGTTGGCCTCGAACTCCGCACGATACTGTCGCGTGATCGGCGCCGGGTCAATCAGGACGAGACGCCGCGGCCGAACCGCGCCTGTTCCCGCCGCCAGGAGCGCCAAGAGCGCGCCCCACGAGAAGCCGACGATGGATGGCGACTCCAACTGGAATTCGGCGACAACCGCCGCCAGATCCTCGACCTGAGTGAGCCAGGTTATCGCGCCCGGCGCCGGTGAGCGGCCTCCGCCACGCTGGTCGTAAAACGTCGTTTCACGGCGCTCGGCCAAATGCAGCAACTGGGGCTGCAGATACCGCTGGTCAGCCCCCGGACCGCCGTGCAAAACAAGCAAGCGCGACCCGCCGCCCCAGGAGGCCCAATAGAGCGGTACGGGTGTAGTCGCGGTGAAACCTTCTGCCCGCGGCGCCGGGATCGGTAGAGGCACCCGGCCAAAATACTATCGGCCGAGCCAGTAACTGAACTTGACGATGAAAATGTCGTCCGGGATCGACCGGAAGAGGGCATTCTCGCCGTGCCCGAGCGCGAAGTCGCCGGTCGGCGTATACAGGTTCGTATTCGACCGGGTCTGCTGCCAGACGAGATAGATCGTCGATCCGCGCCGATACTCCCACCGGAGCACGGCATTCCCACGCAGTAATCGCGTATTGAAGTCGGGATTATAGATCTGGTACGCCGTCGCGCCGGCAACGGGGTCGACCGCCACGTTTCCGTTCGCCATCAACGTCGACGGATCGACGGTCAGCGCCACCTGTCGTCGATGCGAGAATTCGCTGAAGTCGTAGTAATGCCCGGTGCCGAGCAGGGGCTGCGCGTACACTTGCAGAGAGAGCGACGGCGTGAAGGTCACATTGACGCGCGTGTCCATCGAGAGCGTCGACTGATGGAGCGACGCGAAGATGTACCGTCTGCCGTAATACACCCGCGGCGACAACGCGTCCTTCCCGGTGACGGCGATCGTCGTGTCGTACTGGTTGTTGGTCCAGAAGACGTCGAGCGTCGGCCCAAAGCTCAATGTGATGTTCGACGCGGGCTTGAGGAGCAGCGTCAACTGCGGAGTCCACTCGCGCTCCGGCGCGTTGACCCCCGTGGAGTGCTCGACAGTCGCGGTCACCACGATGGCTTTTCGATTGTCCGTGTTGGCGAAGATGTCGATGTCGTTGATGCCTCGCTGCTCGAACACGGGCCCGCCACGCGCGATCTGGTCGCTGAGCGTCGTCGGCCGGTGGATCACGAAGCCCTGGACGTGCCAGAAGTTCGGCAGGTCGATGGCGGCGAACGCGTCATATTGGTTCGCCGTGAGATCGCCGTCGGCATTGTACTGCCGCTGCGTGCCGATGGTCATATAGATGTTCCGATACCACGAATGCGGATGCGTCCACTGCCGCCCGACATTGGCGCTGAAATACTCGTAGTCGGCGCGTCGTTGGAACGCGAGATCGTTCACCTCGAACCCGGGACTCCGGATATTCGTCGCCGCCTCCCACAGCCAGTCGCCATTGTCCTTGCCGAGGCGGAGATAGCTGCCCCAGCCCCGGAGCGACGTCATCGTCGTATCGTACCGATCGCCGAAGATCCCGCCCGTGAGATTCTTGCGATCGGGCCGTTGGAAGTAGTGCGCGCTCGACTGCATCGTGTGCTCGATCGCCGTCGGGCTGCCGGCGACGTTCGTCACGGCGACGCTGCCCATCAGCGAATAGTTCCGATGGTTCCACGTATGCAGGAAGTCGATGCCCCCCGCCTCGGCATGCGTGTGCAGACTGTCGCGGAGCGTGTCCGTATCGAGGCTGCGCGCGGTCGAGGTGAACATGGCGCCCACCACGGTCGCGCCATCACGGAACTCTTGCTTGACGCGACCGACGAAGTAATTGCTCAACGGCTCGACGATCGAGCGCCAGATCTCGTTCGGATTGCTGGGCGTGCCGACGAAGTGCGCGCTCTCCTGGTTCGTGAGCGCGTCGAGCATGCCGATGGAGAGGCCGTCTTGCGTCCGACCCGTGATCTTCGCGGCGCCGAGGATTTGCGTGTTGGACGGGACGCTGTAGTAGGCGGTGGACGAGCTGTTGATGATGTTCCCGGACAGTTGCGGCGTCCGCCCGATCCGGCGCGAGTAAAAGAGGCTCATCGACTCGACGTTGCTGCAGAACATGCAGTTGAAGCCGCCGTAGTCGAACGCGTTCGCGCCCGACACGAAAAATGGTCGCTTCTCCGGGTAGAACGTCTCGAACGGACTCAGGTTGATGACGGCCGGGTCCAGATCGACCTGCCCGAAGTCCGGATTGATGGTCGCGTCCAGCGTCAGACTCGAGCTCAAGAGGTACTTGAGATCACCGCCGGCTCGAAACTGCTGCCGGTTGACCGGGTCGACGGGGTTACCTCGATTGAGACCGGTCGCCTCCTCTTGCGCGAGCGTATAGGGCAGGAGCTCGAGTTGGCCAGGGCGGTGGTCGATGACGAGCCCCATGAGATGTCCGAATCGCGATGCGCCACTCGCCTCGTTGCGCTTGTAGAACGCCCACTGATCGCGCTCGTTGAGCCGATCGATCACGCGTACGATTTGCAAGCCCCACGTCTGGTTCGTGTCGCGCGAGAACCGCAGTTGCGAGAACGGGATTCGAATCTCGGCCGTCCAGCCCAGCGAGTCGATGCGGGTGGCCACCTGCCAGATCGGGTCCCACGATGGGTCGAGACAGTTCTGACCGACCGCGTACTGGTCGCCGATCACGCCCGAGGGGTTCACCTCGAACACATCGCGCGTCAGGTGATCGTGATACGGGTCGAGCGTGATCGTCAGCTTGTCCGATGTAATCTGCGCCTGCGGCCCGCACTCTTGATCGAGCAGATCGTCGCGGCGTGCCAGCCGCGTGCGCACGCCGGGGGCGCCGAGCGAGTCGTACATGCGGGCGCCGATGTAGAGCGCGTCATCATCATAGAGAAAACGCACTTCGGTGCGCTGCGTCCCCGGCGGACCCTCGGCCGGTTGCGTTTGCTGGAACGTCGTCGCCGCCGGCGCCGCCTGCCACGCGGGCTCGTCCAGCTTTCCGTCGAGGGTGATCTCACCCGTGAGTCGTACGGCGCGCACTTCAGGCGGCGGCGTAGCATGGACATATCGGCTCCCGGTCTGAGCGGCAACAGATGACCAGGCGCAGACCAATGCTAAACACGCAGTGTTCCGGAGCACGCCAACTTGGACGCACGAAACAACTAAAAGGTTTGATAGCCGTGCGGCGCCGGGGTTGTAGATTGGACCCCATGTCGACCTCTCTCTCACTCGCCGCCGCATCGGTCTTGACGGCGTGCGCGCTGGCTGCGCAGCAGCCGAGCGCCCCGGTTGTGACCGTGCTCCACGCCGCCAAGCTGTGGGATGGCACCGGCGCGCCGCCGATATCGGATGCGGTCATTGTCGTGACAGGAGACCGTATCACCGCGGTCGGCCCAGCGTCGAAAGTGTCAGTGCCGGCAGGCGCCCATACGCTCGATCTGGGCTCGGCCACACTGGTGCCGGGGTTCATCGACGCCCACACGCACATTATCGGACGGACCCTGAGCGACCCGGCCGAAGACGAAGCGGTCGTCAAAGACTACCAGAGTTACGGCGCGATCGTCGGCGTCTCCAACGCGCGCAAGACCTTGATGGCGGGATTCACATCGATCCGCAACGTCGGCGCGCCGGGCTTCGATGACATGGCACTCCGCGCGGCCGTCGACGCCGATGTCGTTCCCGGCCCGCGGATGGAAAATGCTGGTCATGCCACTGGCATCACCGGCGGCCACTGCGACGAGAACGGCTGGCGCCCCGGCCTCGAGGACCACGACTACCGCGACGGTGTGGCCGATGGCGCCGATGAGGGACGCAAGGCCGTCCGTTATCAGGTCAAGTACGGCGCCGACGTCATCAAGATCTGCGCATCGGGCGGCGTGCTCTCGGAGGGCGATGCCGTCGGTGCCACGCAGTACACGCTCGAGGAAATGAAGGCCATCGTTGACGAAGCCAGAAAGCTCGGACGCAAGGTCGCCGCGCACGCCCACGGGACCGAGGCGATCAAGCTCGCCGTACAGGCCGGCGTCTCGTCGATCGAGCACGGCTCGTTCCTCGACGAGGAGGGTGCGAAAATGATGGTCGCGCACGGCACCTATCTCGTGCCCACCCTATCGGCCGGCGAAGTCGTCGAGAACGCGGCGAAATCCGGCCGGCTCAAGGGCCTGCGGGCACAGAAGGCCATGGCGGCCGCACAGTCGATCCGCAACTCGATCAAGCTCGCCGTCCGGTCGAACGTCCTCATCGCCCTCGGCACCGACGCCGGGGTCGGGGAGCACGGCGCCAACGCCCGGGAGTTCCGCCTCATGGTCGACTGGGGTGGCATGACCCCCACCCAGGCTCTCATTGCCGGCACCTCCAGCGCCGCCAAACTGCTCGGATGGCAGGACCGGGTCGGAACCCTCGAGGCAAACAAATACGCCGACATCGTCGCCGTCCCCGGCGACCCCACGAGCGACATCACGGTAACTGAACGCCCGGTGTTCGTCATGAAGGGTGGGAAGATCTACAAAGCTCCCGAAGGAACGCAGACTGCTCTGATGTTCTAGGGGGGTCCGGGGGGCGTAGTTGTGGTTTGCCCCCCGGAGGCGAACCGACCAGTCGAGCGCGGAGCGCATCGACGAGCCGCGGAGCGGCTCCCGAGGGGGTACAAACGACGGCCCTGGTTCAATAGCGGCCGTTACCTCCCCGCCTGGCCGCGGGTCTGTCTTGAGGCATGGATTACTCGGTCACGTTCGCCCGTCACTTCTCCAGGCTCGTCTGGCTCCTGGCCCACGAACCGGAGTCGGTCGACGAGCAAAAGGCTGCTCTGCGCGCGGCGGTTACGGTCTCCCGAACAGGGGTCGTAACCCTCCGCGCTGAGAGCGGTCAACTTGTCGTCAACGGCGCACCGTTACCGGAAGCGTTGACCGGTGTGCAGGACCTCGTCACGACCTTCACGGGCCACGCGGTCAACGAGATGATCGTCGATATGGGCGCCCTGCCGGCCGACATTCTCGGCACTGCCCGTATCCTCGGCTCCGCGCCGGTCCAAGCAGGCCCCGACCAGGGCAAAGAGGTCGACGCCAAGCTCCGGGCGCTGGCACCCCGCACCGTACGGGTGTCGCTGCGCCGCGCGCGCCGGCAGTCGACGCCCCTGGGCGTCCCTGTCGTCCCGCCGCCCACGGCGCCCCAGCAGGTCCCCGCCGCGGTAGCCGCCCGGGTCAACGGCCTCCAACCCGCGACGGTCTCCAATCGGGTCAGCGACTTCACGCACGATGTCACGAGCGAGATCGTTCGCGAATTCACGACCCTCGAACGGCAGAAAGAGTCGCCCGAGGAGCTCCTGGCGAAGCTCGACGGCACGAACTCGGTGTCCGCGACCTCGCGACTCCTCGACGTTATCGTCGGCATGATCGAAGGCGCCGCCCGCGAGTCGAAACCACTCATGGTGGCCGATCTCTTCCTCCGTGTCGTTCGCGGTGAGGCGAGCAAGGCCGACCCCGAGGTCAAGCGCGCGTATGCCGCGGCCATCCGCCGGCTGTGCAAGCCGACGACGCTCCGCAGCGTGGCCGGCATCCTGCCGAAGCGGAAAGACCGCGTCAATGACTACCTGGCCATCCTCGCCCGGACCGGCGAAGAAGGCGCCGAGGCGCTCATCGAGCAGCTCACGGCGGCACAATCGTTGTCCGAGCGGCGCATCTTTTTCGACGCGCTCGTCACGCTCAAATCCGGCACCTCGACGCTCACGCATATGCTCGGCGACGCGCGCTGGTATGTCGCGCGCAACGCCGCGGACCTGCTCGGCGAGCTCAATTGCCTCGAGGCCGAGGGGGCGCTCGCCGATCTATTGCGGCACGATGACGATCGCGTCCGGCGTGCCGCGACGAACGCGCTGGCCAAGCTCTGCACGCCGCAGTCCCGCGTGGCGCTCAAGAAGGCACTCAAGGACACCTCGCCGCAGGTGCGCGCCACCGCCGCCGCGGGGCTCGTTGGCAAGAACGGCAAGGAGACCGCGGCCACATTGCTCCGCGCCCTCGACAGCGAGCCAGACCTCGAAGTCCAGATCGCCATCTTGGGCGCCCTCGGCCGCATGGCCGACCCCGAATCGGTCGATCGCTTGATCAAGGCCGCCGAGCCCGACAGCCGGCTCTTCAAGCGCAAGCCGGCCGCATTCCGAATCGCCGCCGTTGCCGCACTCGGCGACGCCCGCACGCCCGCGGCATTGACCGCTCTGCAAGAGCTCACGAACGATCGCGACAAGGACGTGCGCGACGCCACCGCCCGGGCCCTAGGGCAGCGCGCTAGCGAGCCGAGAAGTCTGTCTTCGGCGTAATCGCGCGACACGTCGCGGCGAGCAACGACGCGGTCCGATCGAGGTCTTCCAAACTCACGGTCTCGTTCGGCGAATGCATATAGCGATTGGGCACTGACACGAGTGCCGTCGCGACCCCTTCGCGTGCGAGATGTATCGCGTCCGCGTCGGTGCTCGTGTCGCGCCCCGCCGCGTGGACGCTGTACGGAATGCCGTCCCGCTCCGCGGTATCGCGAAGCAGCGAGAAGAGCACGGGCGAGATGATGGACCCGCGCGCCAGCACCGGCCCGCTGCCGAGCTTGTGGTCGCCGTACTCTTTCTTCTCGATGCCCGGATGATCCGTCGCGAACGTGACGTCGACGACGATGGCGGCCTGCGGGCTCACGCCGACAGCGCCGACGAGCGCGCCACCGCCGTGATAGGCGATCTCCTCTTGCGTCGTCGCCACGGCAACCACGCGCGCCGCGCCAGGTGACTCGGCGTAGCGCCGCAACGCCTCCAACACGATAAACGCACCGATGCGATTATCGATGGACCGCGACACGATGCGCCCATTCGGAAAATCGACGGCGCGCGCGTCGATGACGCCGGGATCGCCGACGGCCACTCGGGCCTCGGCCTCGGCACGCGTGGCCGCGCCGATGTCGACCCACAGGTCAGTGATCTTGGTCGCCTTGTCCCGATCCTCGTTCTTGATGAGATGGATGGGCTTCCGACCGACGACTCCCGCAACGTCCCCGGCGCGTCCCAGGAACACGACACGCTGCCCCACGAGCACCTGCGCATCCCACCCGCCGATGTTCGAGAAGTAGAGGTACCCATCGTCGTCGATGTACGTGACGATGAGCCCGATCTCGTCGACATGCCCCGCGAGCATGATGGTCGGCGCACCCTTCGCGTTCACGGTCGCGATGCTATTCCCGACCACGTCACCTCTCACGTCCGCAAAGCCCTTGGCGCGTTCGCGCCAGACCTGCGCGGGCCGAGCTTCGAAGCCCGACGGTCCTGGACTGTCCAACAGATGCTTGAGAAAGGCTATAGAATCGTGATTGAGCATGTCAGGCTATGGGTAGAGCGCAGTCGGGGCGCGGAGCACCAAACAGCGCAGGGTGAAAAATCGCGGCCAGCGTTTCGACTCCATCTATGAGCCGCGGTCCCGGTCGGCTCAACAGCGAGTTCGCGTCAACGGCCCAGACCGCGACCTCGGGTAACCACGCCAACTCGCGCGCCGCCTGGGCGGCACGGTGTACATCATAGCCGCATGGAGCCACCAGCACGATGTCTGGTTGCGCAGCGATGATCGCTTCACGGGGCACCACCGTGGAATGCGAACCCGGGATGGCCATGACATCCGAACCGCCCGCGCGGCGAACCATCTCCGGCACCCAGTGTCCGGCGACGAACACCGGGTCGGTCCACTCGATGACGACCACTCGCGGCCGCGGCGCTCTCGCTGCCTTCAGTCTCTGATGAACGTCTTCGACCCTCGCCTGCAGCGCGGCAGTGAATTGCACGCCGGCGACTTCGTCGCCGAACGCGCAAGCGACGTCACGGATATCGCCCATGACGCCCTGGAACGACGACGCCGAGAGAGTAGCGAGTCGCGGTCGCGGCGTCAGCCGCGCCGCGTACAACCGGCACTCGGTTTCGCTGACCGCGCACACGTCACACAGCGCCTGCGTCACGATGAGATCGGGCGCGAGGTTCTCCACGAGATCCCAATCGACTGTATACAACGGCCGACCTTCGGAGACGTGCGTTCGAACACGAGCGTCGACACTAGCAGCGTCGGCCGTGTGATCGATGGCTGTCGACGTCACTCGCGGCAGGCTCTTCACATGAGCCGGGTAATCGCACTCATGACTCACGCCGACGAGTTGGTCAGAACGTCCGAGCGCGGCAACGATCTCGGTGCCGCTGGGCAAAAGCGAGACGATATTCATGTATTTACAGCGCCGTGACTTTACGATACCGTTTATTCCGATCTTCACGGAGGATACATGACTCACGTACGTCCGCGCGCGTTAGCCTTGGGTTTCGCGCTCGCTCTGTTGCCCGCGAGCACCTGGGCCCAAGGATTCGGGCTGAACGAGATTGGAACCTGTGCGGAAGCGCGCGGGTTCGCCAATACCGGCGCCCCTTGCCACGATGCGTCGTCGATCTACTGGAACCCGGCTGCAACCCCCTCGTTGCCCGGGTTCTCGATCTATGGGGGAGCGTCCGCCATCCGCCTGATGGGCGGCTTCAGGCAGGACACCACGGGCCACCAGTACAACTCGAACGTACCCCTGGTCGTCCCCCCGGCCGTCTTCGTGAATTTCTCCAACATGATCGGCCCGAACAAGTACGCCCTCGGGTTCGGCTTCTACGTCCCCTACGGCCTGATCTCGCAGTGGCGCGATGATTTTCCGGGCCGGTTCGCCTCGTCGCGCGCCTCGATCAATACGTACTACCTGCAGCCGAACCTCGCGATCGAGATCATTCCATCGGTCCTCTCGATCGGCGGCGGACCCGTGATCGGGATCTCGTCGATCCGGCTCGACCAGGCGCTGGATCTGTCGACCTTCCCGGTTCCCGGTGCGCCGCTCGGTACCACCTTCGGGCAGCTCGGCATCGCGCCTGGCACCGAGGCCGGAACGGTGACGCTCAAGAGCGCCAATGAGGTTGCTCCGGGATTCAACGTCGGCGTGCATGCGAACCTGCTGCCAACGCTGCAGATCGGCGCGCGGTACCTCTCGCACCTCGTGTTCGACTACAAGAACGGGACGGCGTCATTCCGTCAGGTCGAGACCGGCCTGGTGCTCGCCGCGAATAACCCGCTCAATCTGCCCGGAGGCACACCGGTCGACGCCATCCTCGCGCCGTCCTTCACCGGGACCGGGCCGTTCACGAATCAGGGCGTGGCGACGAAAATCACCCACCCGTATCAGTTCCAGGTCGGCCTCGGGTACACGGGCATCAGCCAAACGACGATCTCCGTCGACTACGCGCTGGTCGGCTGGTCCGAGTTCCAGTCACTGCCGATTGTATTCGAGGGACCCGCCGCCGCGAACAGCCAGACGGTCATTGCCAACTATACGAACTCGTGGTCGATCCGGTCCGGTCTGGAGCACGTGTTCGGTGACCCCGTCGTCGGATTCATCGGGCGGCTCGGATTCAGCTACGCGAAGACTCCGGTGCCGCGCGATGCGGTCGTCCCACTCCTGCCCGACATGAATCGCTTCAACTACTCGGCCGGCATCGGCTATCCGTTGAGCAAGCATACGGCGATCGACCTCACGTACATTCACGTCGGCACGGAAGGCCGGCGCGGCCTCATCGTGCAGCGCACGACGACGGAGAACAACAACCTGAATTACACGCAGCTCGACGATGGGTTCTACACGCTCGCCGCGAATGTCGTGTCCTTGAGCCTCAAACTCGGTTTCTAAGCCATGACTCGATACCTCACGATGAGCCTCGCCGCCGCTGTCGCACTCGCGGCCTGCGATTCCGATAAGGTCGTCAACCCGCCGGCGACCTCGCTCAACACGGGCCTGTTCGCGAGTTACGTCGCGATCGGCAACAGCATCACCGCCGGCTACCAGTCGGGGGGCATTCTCGACTCGACCCAGCAAGAAAGCTTCGCCGCCCTCCTCGCCCATCAGGCAGGCACGCGCTACGCGTACCCGGCGCTCCTCGCGCCCGGCTGTCCGCCGCCCGTCGTGGCCTTCCCGAGCACCACGCTCGGCGGTCCCGGCGCGCCACCGTGCTCGCTACGGGATCCGAGGAAGCTGAGCGCGATCCTCAACAACGTCGCCGTGCCCGGCGCCGAGACTATTGACCCGCTCGCGCCGACGTCGGCGAACTCCAACGCGCTGACCACCATCATCCTCGGTGGCAAGACGCAGGTCCAGAAGGCGCTCGACGCCTCCCCAACGTTCGTCACGATCGAGATCGGCAACAACGATGTCTTGTCCGCAGCATTGCACGGCACGACGGTGCCAGTCGCGCAGATCGGGTCGCCCGGCATTACACCGGTCGACACGGTCGTGGCTGAGTACGCGGCGATGATGAGCGCGCTCCTCACGGCACGGCCGAAGCTCCAGGGTGCGCTGTTCGGCGTCTTTGCCGTCACGGCCCTGCCATCGCTGTTCCCCGCTGAGAGCCTCTACACCAACCCCGTGTTCAACGCGGAGTTCACCTTCGCGGCGGGCGGCAGCGTCACGTACATCCCGAACTGCACGGGCTCACACGCGCTGATATCGATCGATATCCTCGCGTTCTGGGCATCGGCCGGAATTCCAAAGGTCGTGAGCTGCCAGGCCGGAGTGCCGCAGGAGCCCTACGGCGACTTCTTCGTGCTCGACACGCTCAAGCAGAAGCAGTTCCAGGCCGCCATTGCCGGCTACGACGCATACATCAGCGCCAAAGCCGACTCCCTCGGTTGGGTGTACTTCGATCCAAACCCGCTGCTCGGGCAGCTCAAGGCCGCGGGCGCCGTCCCAACGTTGCCCAACCTCGCGAGCACGACCCAGACATTCGGGCCGTTCATCACCCTCGATGGCATTCACCCATCGGCGCTCGCGCACGAGTACATCGTGAACAAGCTCATTCAGAGCATCAACACCAAGTATTCCGTCAGCATCGACACGGTCTCGCACCCCTAGCGGTTCAGGCGCGCGACCCAGCGGTACATGACGATCATCGTCGCGGTAAATGCGAGACACGACAGCACGACCGCACCATTTTGGGCAAACTGGTCGCCGACGAGTGACAGTGGGAAGTCCTTGCCGGAGAACGCGACAAGAGCGGCGACCAGCACGCCCACGAGTCCCTCGCCGACGATCAGGCCCGAGGCAAGCAGCACACCGAGCTGCTTGACGGCTGCTGGATCGGTACGGTGCTCGGCGCGCCGATCGAAGTACCACCCGGCCAGAGCGCCGATGACCACCATCAGCGTGACTTGCGTGGGCAGGTAAATCCCCAAGCCAACCGCGAGCGGAGACAGATGCACGCGGCCATTCGTGGCGCGACGCAGGGCCGCATTGATGACGATCAGGCCCACACCGATCGCGATACCGACGCCGATCAAGCTCCAATCGATGTTGTTCTGCAGTACACCCTGCGCGAGCGCGGAGATCAAGCCCGCCTGCGGCGCCGGCAAGGGATTGGCACGGGGGACTCCCGGCGCGCCGAGAAACCCGTACGCGTGATTCAACAGGTCCAGGATGGGCGGGATGATCGCCGCCCCCGCAACCACGCCGAAGATGAGCGCCACCTGCTGCTTCCACGGTGTCGCGTCTACGAGTTGCCCGGTCTTCAGGTCTTGCAGATTGTTGTTCGCGATCGTTGCGGCGGCAAAGACCACCGAGACCACGAACAGGGCGTAGGCGACGAGGGCAGGTTGCGCCGCGGTCGGCAGATACGGGCGCACGCCGACCACCATGAGCAGCGCCGCTCCGATGACCGCCACGATGCCGATGCCGGACAATGGGCTGTTGGACGCGCCGATGAGGCCAGCCATGTAGCCGCAGACTGACGAGACAAAGAAGCTCATGAGCGCGATGAACACGACGCCACCGATCACGAGCACCGTCATCTTGGGCGCGAGCGCACCACCAGAATCGAAATTCGCCAGCAGGATCGCGATCGGCACCATGCAGACGAGCGTCACCACCGCCACGATGCCGATCGGAATGTCTTGCTCCGTTCGAGGCAGCAGGGCCTGCTGACCCGCGCGCCGCGCGCGCGAGGCAGCCAGCGCCGACCGCAACCCGCCGTACACGGGCTGCACCAGCATCAGGAGTGTCCAGATCGCCGCGATGAGAATCGTGCCGGCACCAACGAAGCGGACCTGGTGGCTCCAGGTCGCTTGCGCCAGCGCGGCCGCTGCCCCGTGGCCAGCGTTCAACGCCGAGTAGTGGGGAACACCCCATGCCCAGGCGATGATGGTCCCGATCCCGATCGCGACGCCAACCCACAGTCCCACGAGGTGACCAACGCCGAAGAGTGCGACAGAGAAGAAGAGATCAAACCCGGTCACGGCGCCCCGGTCACCAAGGCGGAAATACCGCGCGAGATCGCTGGCAAATATTCTGGTCGCCACGATGACCGCGAACACGGCGGATACGATCGATCCGGCGGTCACCGCCAAGAGTCCGGCGCGGGTGGCGTCGACGCCGCTTTTCCCGGCGGTGCCGCCACTGCCAACCTTGAGCACTTCGGCGCACGCCACGCCTTCCGGAAACGGCAAGTCCGATTCAGTCACGAGCGCGCGTCTGAGCGGGATGGAGTACATCACGCCGAGCACGCCGCCCAGCGCGCAAATCGACGCCGAGGTCCAGTAGGGAAAGCCGCTCCACCAACCGATGATCACGAGGCCGGGCAACACGAAAATGATCGCCGAGAGCGTTCCGGCGGCCGACGCGACGGTCTGAACGATGTTGTTTTCTTGGATCGTCACGTCCTTGAACCCGCGCAGCACCGCCATGGAGATGACGGCCGCCGGGATCGAGGTCGCGAAGGTCAGTCCTGCCTTGAGCCCGAAGAAAACGTTCGCCGCCGTGAAGATCAGCGTGATCAACACTCCGAGGATCACGCTCCGTACGGTCAGTTCTTTTCGTGCGTCTTCTTTGAGGAGTTGGCCCATGCGGCCCAATTATGCCTCACGGCGCTTCACCAGGCTAGGCTTGAGCCTCCGGACCGTGAGCCACAGGGCAGCGGCTATGGCGGCGAGAGGCAGCAGGATCCCGAGCGAAGCGATGCCGGAGGCGATAAATCCGATGAAGTTGCGCCAAGCCTGCCGCGTAGCCTCGCGAATCGGGTGCTCTCCCGGTGCCTCGGCCAGCACCGTCGCATGCTCATGCACGGTGACGTCCAAAGCGCTCATGGTCGCGTGCGCCTTGAGATACCTCAAGTGCCCTTCATAGTGCTCGATCTCCCCTCGCACACGCGCCAACTCGCGCTCGAGGTCGAGGACGTCCTTGAGCTTCCCGGTACGTGTCGCGAGGAGCACCGCCAACTGCTGCTCCTCCCGCTTCGAGTTCGCCACGCGCGCCTCGAAGTCGACATACTCCTCGCCAACGTCTCGCGCCGTCATGTTCACCGACTCGACGCGCCCGATGGGGTTGAGCTGGCCCAGCACGCCGTCGAGCCGGTCCTCGGGTACATCAATGACAAGGGTGGCCGTCTTCACGTTCTCAGCCCCCCGCTGGACCGAGCTCGATCCGATATACCCGCCAAACGCCTTCGCCAGATTTCTCACGCGCGTGACAGCCGGGTCGATCGAATCCACCTCGATCGACACTTGACCCGTCCGGATGATCATCGGCGCTCCGGATCCCTCGGAGTCGGAGACCACCACGGTCTGGTCCAGCCTCATTTCGGACAGTGGCGCGGCGACCTGTCGCGCGGCGATACGGTCACGGTCGTACAGAGTTGCCTTTTGGCCGCAGCCAAGAGTAAGCGCGAGCGCAGCGAGCGCAATAATGGGATATCGCATGCCATGGAGACGCCGCAGGGCGCGCGACTTGCACACGCGGCGTCACTCAGCCACTGTTGCCTGTCATGAATCTCGTACTCGCCCTCCAAGTGGCCATAGCCGCTTCCGCGCCAATAAGCCATATCCACTACGAGGTCACAGCGGACTCCGCCAACGTGGCCGACCGAACCCTCGGCGTCGTCACGACGTTCGATGTCGAGGGCTCGGGCCAGGTGATGCTCGCGCTCCCGGGCTGGACGCCGGGTGCGTACGAGATGTCCTGGTTCGCGCGCTGGGTGCACGATTTCACCGTCACCTCAGCCGATGGCCGCCCGCTCACGTGGGACAAGGCCGACTACCAGACGTGGCGGATCGAGCCCGCCGGCGCAAAGTCGATCAAGGTCAGCTTCCGCTACGAGGCCGACACGCTCGACAATGCAATGGCCTGGACGGGACACGATTTCGTGCTGTTCAACGGCACCAATCTCTTTCTCTATCCGGTCGGCCGCGACGTGACCTCACCCACGGTGACAGTGCACACGCACGCCGGTTGGCGCGTCGCCACCGGCATGGCCGCGGCCGCGGCGCCGGGCTCGTACGGCGCACCCAACTATCACGATCTCGTGGACATGCCGTTCTTCGTCGGCCGCTTCGACATCGACAGCGTGCGCACGGTAGACCGCTGGGTCCGACTGGCGACGTACCCGCTCGGGATTGTGGCCGGTGCGCGCCGGCAAGCAGCGTTGAGCGCGATAGCGAAGGTGATCCCGCCCGAGTCGGCGGTCTTCCATGAGACACCCTGGTCGAGCTACACCGTGCTCGAGATCGCCGATTCGTCATTCGGTGGCGCGAGTGGGCTCGAGCACCAGAACTCGCACGTCGATATCATCACGGCCCAGGGACTGGAGAGCGACTTCATCCCCAGCCTCTACGCGCACGAGATCTTCCACTCGTGGAACGTCAAGCGTCTGCGGCCGGCCGAGATGGTGCCGTACAAGTACGACGCGCCCGAGCCGACGCCTTGGCTCTGGGTGAGCGAAGGGATCACTGACTATTACGCCGATCTCGCCGAGGTTCGCGGCGGAGTCGTTGGCGACTCGGGCTTCTACGATCTCACCGCCAGCAAGATCGACCAGGTCGCCGCCGCGCCCACATCGGCGCTGACGGACGCGTCCCTCACGACGTGGATCCACCCGACCGACGGGTCCGAATACGTGTACTACCCGAAGGGCTCGCTCGCCGGGCTCATGATCGACGTGATCATCCGCGACGCGAGCGACAATCGGCGGTCGCTCGACGATGTCATGCGGGAGCTCTACGAGACGACGTACAAGAAGGGTCGCGGGTTCACGGCCGCGGATTGGTGGGGTGCCGTGAGTCGTGCCGCTGGCGGGAAGTCGTTCGACGAGTTCAATCGCCGCTACATCGACGGACGCGAGCCGTTCCCCTGGGATACCATCCTGCCGCTCGCCGGACTCCGCCTACAAGCCGACTCGGTCCGCGAGCTGCGGCTCGGCGTCTTCAGCGCGCCGGATTCGTCGGGGCACGTGCGCGTGGTCAACGTGGAGCCGGGCAGCTCGGCGGCCGAAGCCGGCGTGCATAGTGGGGACGTGCTCGTGTCGATCGGCGATGTCGCGGTAACCGATGTGAACTTCGGCGCGCACATCCGCGCCCGATACGCCGCGGCCACGCCTGGCACCGTGATTCCCGTGACGGTCGTGCGCGATGGGTCGACGATGACCCTCTCAGCCCCGGCCCGGTTCAGAACCCGCGTGAGCGCCCACATCTCGGCCGATCCCGCGGCTACGCTCAAGGCGAAGCGGGTGCGAGCTGGGATTCTCCACGGGACCGTTGGCTCCGCATAATCGCCTCGATCTCCTCCGCCTCGCGTGGGGCGTTCGATATGCGTCGAACGCCCTCGGGCGTAGCGATGTAATCGTCCTCGATGCGCACGCCGACGTTCGCGTATCGTTTGATCGCTGGACGAATCTTGTCGATCATCGCCCGATTCCTCGGGGTGTCGGGCACGATCTCGGCCAAATTGGAGCGCACGTATAGCCCGGGCTCAATCGTAAAAGCGCTGCCAGCCGCGATTCGCCCGGTGAAATAAAACTGCTCGGGATCATGCACCTCGAGCCCGATCCCGTGCCCCAGTCCGTGCATGTAATACAGTGCGTATTGTGCGCAGAGACGATCAGCGCCGCACTCGTACGTCGCGTCAGCCGACTCGATGAGTCCGAGTCGCGCCAGGCCGGCCGCCAATACCGCCGTCGCGGAATCACTCATGCGCCGCGCCGGCGCGTCGAGAAGAGCCTGTCGCTCCGCCGTCGCCTGTGCGTCGCGAACGATCTGGTAAACCGCGCGCTGGTCTGGGCTGTAGTGGCCGCTCACCGGTACGGTCCGCGTCACGTCCCCGGCGTATCCTCGATACGATGCCCCGACGTCCATGACCACGAGATCACCCGACTGCATCACCCGGTTGTCGATGTTGTAGTGCAGCACGGTCGCATTCGGTCCCGAGCCAACCGTGCTCGCGAACGACGGCCGATCCGCGCCCTCGCTGCGAAACGTGTACTCGATGCGCGCCTGCACCTGATATTCGTTCACGCCGGGCGCGACAACCGCGAGTGCCGCCCGCTCGCCGTCGGATGTGATCGAAGCGGCGCGCGTCAGGAGATCCAGCTCCGCGGTGCTCTTCGTGCCACGCAACTGCTCGATCAGGCGACTCCCGTCCGAGACGATGGCGTGCGGGTGGGCGCGGATGAGCGCCGCGACGTCGCCGGGCGGAGCAACCACTTCGAGGGTCGTGCTGTCCTTGAGCAACGAGTCGAGGACATCCTCGAGGTCACCTCGTAGCCGGGCGGAAAGACCGGTGATGTGCGTTGCACCGGCTGACCCCATCCGCTGACCGCTCCAGACCTCCTGCGCCGGGTCCTTGGGCTCCACGAACAGCATGCCTGACCCGTGCTTGGTGATGAGGAAGGCCGCATCCGGTTCGTTCACGCCGGTCAGGTACATGAACGATGGCGCCTGCTCGAACGACAGATAATCCTCGGCGGGCTCGGGCGCGCCGAGGACCAGGAGATAGTCGCTCGGCATGGTCGCCGCGACCGTGGCGCGACGCGCGGCGTACTCTCCGATGGTGATCTGCGCCAACAGCGCGATCGCGAGAATCACCGATTCGCGGGCACGAACTGCCAGCGCGCGTTGACCGAGACGGTAATGCCAATCGGCCCCGCGTCGATTGGCGTCGGCGCCGCGGCCGCGCCTCCAACCATCGCGCGCGCATACATGACCGGTCGAATCCCGTTGTCCCCACTCGCCGTCAGCTCGATGAGCGGCCCGAGTGCGCCACCGGCGCTTCTCGCCAGCACCTCGGCATCCCCGCGCGCCTGCGTCGTCGCCCGCGCGAGCGCCTCACGCCTGGCGCTATCCGCGTTCGACGCCGTGAATTGCAAGCTGCCGATGCTATTGGCGCCGCCGGCCAGCGCCGCGTCGATCGCCCGCCCGACGTCGTCGATCTTCCGGATGTCCACGCGCACGGTATTGCGCGCGAGATATCCGGTGACTTTCCCTTGGTTGTATTGCGGTTGCACGCTGTAGCCGGACGTGCCGAGCTGCTCGCGCCCGAGCCCGATCGCGCGGAGCGTGTCCAGTGTGGCTTTCGTGAGACGGGAGTTCTCGGCGGCGGCCGCCGCCGCGGTCGCGGCGCGCGTCTCGACGGCGACGAGCACGGTGGCGCGGTCGGCCGTCGCGTCGGCGTGGGCCTCGGCGTTCGTGACAATCGCTGGTGGTTGCGGCGCCGCGACTTGCGCCCGCAATGGCAACGCCAACGCGACGGAAGTGAGTAACGCGATTTCGACTATTCGCATAACTCAAGATATCTTGAATGGCCATGGCCGTGTCCACCCGCTCATTGGAACAAGTCGTCGACGTCGAGACACCCGAGCAGGTCGTCCTCACGTTCACGATCGCCGGGATCGGATCGCGGGCCGCCGCGGCGGTGCTCGACTCGCTCATCCTCCTGATCCTGTTGATTGCCTCCAGCTTCATCATGGGCACGTTGGCGAGCCGGGGGATCCATCACGTCTCCTCGGTCGAGTCCATCATCCTTGCGCTCTGGGTCCTGCTCACCTTCGCGATGGTCTGGGGCTACTACGTCCTGTTCGAGGCGATGTGGGACGGCCAGACGCCGGGCAAGCGGGTGATCGGCCTGCGGGTCGTTCGCGATGGTGGATACTCGATCACGTTCGCCGCGTCCGCGGTGCGGAACCTCACGCGCGCGCTCGATGCGCAGCCGGGTTTCTTCTATTTCGTCGGGCTGGTCAGCGCGATCATCTCGCCGAGTGGCAAGCGGCTGGGCGACTATGCCGCGGGGACGATCGTGGTGAGCGAGCGCGCGGTCACCGAGCGCGGCGCGGCGCCTCCGCCAATTCCTTCCGGCGGCACGGCGATCGCGACGACGACGTATCTCACGGATGACGAGTTCGCGCTCCTCGACCGGTACGAGCAGCGACGCGCCTCGCTCGATCGGGTGCACGCATTCCAATTCGAGTCCGATCTGGCAGACCGGTTTCGGCCCCGGGCGCCGTCGACCGTCGCGACCGATCGCGTGTTCCTCGCCGAGTTGTGGGCAACGGAGCGCGACGCGCGCGCGCGTGGCGCGGCGGCGCGCAGCGACACCGGCGCCGCGCGCGAGCAGCATGCGCTCGTCGCGCAGGGCGGCGAGCGGTGGCGCGAGTTCGCCGCGCGGCTGGCCGTGTTGCGGCGGCGAGGGCTGGCGAAGCTTCCCGAGCAAGACGTCTCCGACTTCGTCGCCCGCTACCGCGAGCTCACTACAGACTTGGCGCGCCTGACGACCGCCAGCCGCGGCCGGGACACGCAATCCCTCTGGTACTTGAACCGCCTGGTCGCCAGCGGCCACGCGATGCTGTATCGCGATCGGCCCATCGCGCCCCGCTCCATCTGGCGATTCATCACGCGGTCCATTCCCGCGGAGATCCGCCGGTCGTGGCGGCCGATCGTCCTCGCCGCGCTGCTGCTCTACGTACCCGCGGTCGTTGCCTGGGTCGCGGTCGTCCGGGATCCCGCATCGGCATCCTCGTTCATTCCACCGGGTATGCTCGACCGCGCGGAAGAAGGCATCACGCGCGCCCGCGAAGGGACGGGATACATCGCCGATGACCCGCTCATGCGTCCGTTGATCTCGAGCACCGTGATCTCGAACAACATCGGTGTGTCATTCAGCGCATTCGCCGGTGGGCTCTCCGCGGGCATCCTCACAGTGGTCGCGCTCGTCTTCAACGGCATCGAGCTCGGCGGCGTCTTCGGCCTCTATCAGTCCAAAGGCATCCTGCCACTCATCGTGAAGTTCGTCGCGCCGCACAGCGTGTTCGAGCTGACCGCGATCTGCATTGCTGGTGGCGCGGGGTTCCTCCTCGCGGCCGGTATCCTGTTGCCGGGTTCGCTGACGCGGCGCGAAGCGCTGATCGCGAACGGTCAACGGGCGATTCGGCTTATTGCAGGTGCAACGTTGCTGTTGCTCTGCGCGGGGACGCTCGAGGGACTAATCTCCCCCATCCCTTGGTGGACGCTGGCACAGAAACTGACTGTATCGGGGCTGACAGCGGTAATCCTTGCTCTTTATATCAGCTTAGGATGGCAAGATGATAAAACGATACCTGGCACTACTGACGGCGCTGCCGGCACTGCTCCTCACAGCCGATCTGCACCATGATGTGCTGAAAGCGGTGTCGACGTTCAAGACGTCCGATCCGTCGATGCAGAAATTCTTCGACGCGTCGGCGGGATACGCGGTGTTTCCCACGGTGACGAAGGGTGGCCTGGGTGTCGGCGCCGCTCATGGCGATGGCGAGGTCATCGTACACGGTGCGGTGATTGGCTCGACATCGCTCACGCAGGTGACCGTGGGCGCACAGCTCGGTGGTCAGCAATACTCCGAGATCATTTTCTTCGACACCAAGGACGCGCTCGAGTCGTTTAAAGGCGGTCACTTCACGATGGACGCGCAGGTCAGTGCGGTGGCGGCCGCGGAGGGCGCCTCGGCCAACGCCAAGTACAGTCAAGGCGTGGCGGTATTCACGGTCGCCAAAGGCGGCTTGATGTACGAGGCCAGCATCGGCGGGCAGAAGTTCAGTTTCCACCCCAAAGAGACAAGCTGACGCCGCGTAGCGGTGGGTGTTCGCCCCGGCGCCGTATCCCGGCGCTGGGGTCGCGGGCGAACTTGCCCGCATGCGACTCGCCGTATTCTGCCTTGCCGTTGCCTGCATCGCGCAGGGCTGCCAGTCCCCGTCATATGTCGAGTCTCCGCTCGCCGACTTCGATGGTCGCATTGATCGCGTCGGCGACCGGCTTTCGGGTAACGTCATCGCCCATTTGAGTCCCGGCAGCCCACGTGTGAGCGTCGTGGGCTCGGTCTCCGGCCGAGACGTTCGGCTCTGGTTCGGGTCGGATTTCGTCTTCTCCGGTACGATCGACGACGCGCCGGATGCGGCGACCGGCGCGATCGCCGTCAGCGGCATTCTCATTGGACCCGACCTGGGACCCGTCCCCGAACGCTTGACCCTTCGCTAGATTAGCGGGGTATGGTGCCGGCTCAAGACGAGCCGACGCTCGCCGCGCTGATTACGCGAGCAGCCGACCACGCGTCGACCCGTATCCTGCTCACCTGCGCCGTTCTGGGCGCACTGACCGCACTCACGCCGTGGGTGGTACGGACCACCCCACGCGTAGTGCCGACGGCCCTTGGCATCTGCTTCGTCGCGTTCGGAGTCCGTGGTCTCGCGACCCATGCCTTGGCGGTCGATCCGGCCGTCAAAACACTGCGCGTGCTGGCACGCATCAGTGTCGGTGTCGGCGTCATATCCGGAGTCGTTGGCGCTTTCTGGCTCTTCTTCCTCGCTTACGGAAGCTCATTCTGGAACTGACACGACACATGGCCTTCTTCCGCGCCGCGAGCGCTGAGGTCGAAGGCTCGAACGACTACCGAGAATTGCTGGCTGGCCTGGTAGTGCTCCGCCTCCTCGACAAGTGGCGGTCGCTCAACCGCGATATCGAATCCCGGGGCCGGGACTTCGAGCCGGTCGAGCAGGCCGTAGCGGCGCTCGACGACGGCCCGATGCGGGACGCGCTCCACCAGCTCGTCGTCTCCATCGCCGAATTCGTCGAGGGCTCTGCCGATGCGCGCTTTGCCATGTTGGTCGACTATGCATGGCTGCTCGAGCACGACGCGCGTTGGGATGTCGCGGCGGACGTGTATCTAACCGCGATCGAGATCGGGTCGAAGCGCCAGGGACTCTTACCGGAGTACTATGGGCGGGCGAGCGTGTGTTTTCGGCATTTGGGACAACTCGATCGCGCCGAAGCCATGTTGCGCCACGGACTGCGGGTCGCGGCCGAGATCGGCGATCTGTTCTGGTCATTGCTGCTGCGCCTCTGCGAGGGGAACCTGGCACGGCACAAGGGTGACCTGGTCGAAGCCGGACGAGTCCACGAGGTCGTCATGGCCGAAGCCGATGCGAAGGGACTCACGTTCGTCTCCGCACAAGCCCGGCACGACCGCGGGCATGTGGCGTACTACCAAAAGCAGTTTGGACTCGCTGCCGACCACTTCCATACCGCGATGCGATTGTACGCGGACACCGAGCTCAAGATGCGGGCGCTCTCAGACCTCGCACTGGTGATCGCGGACATGGGTCATCTGGATGTCGCCAGGACGGCTTTCTCAGCGGTGCGGCACTCGGATCGCATGGATGTCGAGTCCCGGAATATCGCGGCCCTCAATCTCATGTGGATCGCCACGATGGCGCGCGACCGGGCGCAGTTCGAGACGATCCGCCGCGAGCTCGTCGATCAGCGCCTCACCGGCCGGCTGCTGGCGCACTATCACATCATCGCGGGCGAAGGGGCGCTCGCGTTCGATGACCCATCCGCCGCCCAGCGCGAGTTTGCGGAGGCGGTGGTCGAAGCGCGGGCAAATCGCGCAGGTGTGACCTTGCGCGAGGCCGAGCGATTGCTGGCTATGCCAATGGCGCCCGCCAGCATGCCGACCATTCTCGCCGACATTCGATCCCACATCGGGGACAATCTCGGGCTCGGGTGACACTACGGGCAGCCAAGCCCGTCGGTGTCGTGTTTCAAGTCTGTTGTTTTTCGCAATTACATCATATGTTCGCGCGCGTGTTCTATTGCTCCGGTCCCGAGCGCCATGGTTGGAGCGACGCGGCCGATGCGGCCCGTTGCTGCAACGGATACCGTCTCGTGCGCGGTTTCGAGGCCGAACCGGACGGGACGTACCGTCTCGTCCGTTCGTGGGAGCCCGCGACGGAGGCTGTGAACCACTCACCGAGATCCGCCCCCGTGATCGACGCCGACCCGCCCATCAACCCGAACATCCCGGTCCGCCACATGGCGTTCTTCCGAGCCGCGAGTGCGGAGACCGAAGGGTCGATGGAGTACAAGACGGTGCTGGCCGGTTTGCTCGTCCTGCGACTGCTCGACAAGTGGCGGTCGCGCGTCGACGGCGATCGCGAGCTCAAGTTCCACGAGTTCGTGGCCGTCAAGCGCGCGGTCGAGGCCATCGCCGATAGTCCGGTCCGTCGGATCCTCGGTGAGATCGTCAACACGATCAGCGCGTTCACCGATGGCTCCGCCGACACGCGGGTGCCAAAGCTGATCGCCTACGCGCAACTCCTCGAGCACGACGCCCGATACGACGTGTCGGCCGATGTGTACCTGACCGCGATCGAGTTGGCGAGTGACCGGGAGCTCTTGCCGCTGTGCTATCAGCGCGCCGGCGTCTGTATGCGGCGACTGGGTGCGATCGATCGTGCCACGGAGTTGTATCGCGACGGGTTGGCGGTTGCGGCTGAGAATGGCGATCAATTCTGGCTCTTGAGGCTTCGTCTCTCGACGGCGTTGCTCGAGTTCCACAAGGGCGATTTGCCGGAAGCCGAGCGCCAACTCGATGGTATCATCGTCGACGCGGACGCACTCGGATCGCCGGTCGCGGCCGAGGCCCGGCACGATCGCGGGCAAGTCGCCGCGGCGAGGGATCAGGTTGCGCTTGCCGCCGAGTATTACTACGCCGCGTTGAAAGCGTACGCCGATCCGACGTTGAAACTCAGAGCGATGCACGACCTCGCGACCGCGCTCGTGGATCTCGGTCATCTCTCCTACGCCCGAACCGTGCTGTCGGCCGTTCACAATTCGGGTCAGCCGGACGTCGAGTTCGTCTATCAAGCCACGCTCAATCTCATGCGCATCGCCATCCTGGCCGGCGAGCAGGTCAAGTTCGACCAACTGCGACGTGAGCTCGCCGGCAAGCGGCTGCCCGGCCACCAGCGTGCACACTATCATGTGTTCGTGGGCCAGGGGTATCTCAAATTCGGCGACCCCGCGAAGGCGCGAGAGGAGTTCGCCGAGGCGCTGGTCGTGGCGCAGGCGCATCGGGTGTACAAGGTCTTGATCGATGCGGACGAGTTACTCAAGGCGACGCCGGATGAACGCAGACCCCCGTGGAGCGATCCGTCGCCACGCCCAGGTTTGCTCATGATTCTCGACGAGATCAGCCATCGCCGCGGCGAGTTCGCGGAGGCGATCGAGTAATCGCCTCCGCGGACGGGTCGATCAGCAGTTGCCGGAGCCCATGGTCGAGCCGCCGCAATCAGCCCGCGTCGGACTCGTCGGCGACGTGCACGCGGCGAGGGCGATGACGGTCGCGAGGATGACGAGACGGGCGATGCGTTGTGACATGAAGAACCTCCAGTTGGGGTGAGCCCCAACGGTAGGCCGTCACGGCGCTATCGCATATGGTCGTTAGGGAGCTGTTGCCTGTCCGTGCAGGCCCGTCACATCGATAATCACGCCCATGTACTCGGGCTCGCCGAGCGCATTCACAGTGGTGTGAGCCGCGACATGGATGGTGCGAACCGCGCCGTCACCCGTGAGAAATCGCACGTCATGATCCAGATCGCGACGCCGTTTGGCCGCGGTGGTCACGATTTCGTCCACCCACGCCCGGTCTTCCGGATACACGCGTTGTCGAAGCGCCTCGACTGATGGTTCCGGCTTCTCCGGATCGAGATCGAGAATGCGCAGCGCTTCTTTGGAGCACAGAACCCGCCCGGACGGAACGTTCCAGCCCCAGCTACCGGTATGCGTAAGCCGTTGCCCTTCCGCGAGAAACGCCTCACTGCGCCGCAACTCTTCCTCGGCCCGCTTCCGGTCGCCGATGTCCTCGACAACGACGATGCCGAAGCACGGCGCGCCGAGCTCGTCTCGGACGAGCGAGACCGCGAGGTTTGCCCAGACAATGCGGCCATCCTTGGCGAAACAGCGTTTCTCCAGGCGGTACGAGTCGCGCTTGCCGTGCACGAGCTCCGTGAACACGTTCCAATCGGCTTCGCCCCGCGCCGGATGTGTGATCTTCGTGAACTGGAAAGCGCGGAACTCCTGTTCGCTGTATCCGAAGAGGCTGCGGATCTGTCGGTTCGTTTTGAAGGCGTGGCCGCTCGCGTTCACGAGCGCGATTCCGACCGCCGCTTCATCGAAGAGCGCGTGGAGCTGTCGCTCGCTCTCCCGGAGCGCGCGCTCGATCTTCACGCGCCTGGCATCGCTGGCCCAACTCACCGCTCCGGCGCAGAGCACGAACACGGCGAGCCGCGGCAGCTGGTCGATGGCCACGGCCAATGAGCCGATGGGCGCGACGAAGAAATAGTCGACGGCGATCGTGGCCAGCGCCGCCGCGAGCAACCCCACGCGCCATCCGCCACTCCAGGTCGCGCCGGCGACGGCGACGAGAAAGAGCGTCGTGGGGTCGACGCTTGGCCGAAGCGCGAGGGCGACCGCCAGCGCCAGCGTCGTCCATCCGAGCGCAGGCGCGTAACGCGCTACTTCGGTCCGCACGCGGACGACCGGCGCCTGCTGCTGCTGTGCGATGGCCATTTGCGTCATGGCGCTCGCAATGGTAGCGTCATAACCCGTTGCCAGCTAGCTCAGCTATACTGACAGCCGTAATTGCTCAGCGCCGATAGCGCCGTCGGGCGTGTCCTCGTGCTTGAAGTAGGCGAACACGTCACCGCGGATGAGATGGGGTGCTACGCGGGCGCGCAATGGCTCGATCTCGTACGTCTCTTTGCGTAGGCGCAGATAGGTAAAATCTGCGGTCGTCACGTCCGGCGTTTCGAGCGTCTCGCTCTCCGCCACACAGAGCGCAGCGTTCGCCGCTCTCAGGCACTCGTACACCGGGTCGCTGAACCACGACTCGTGCCGGAACTCGAAAGCATATCGAGTATCCCGCGGGAGTCCCCCGACGAACCCGCGCAGCCGCTCGACGTCACACCGGAGAAACGGGGGTAGCTGAAACAAGATGGGCCCGAGGCGCTCCGCGGCGCGAAGCGGAGCGAGCGCGCCGAGAAATTTCGTCGTGAACTCGAGCGCACCATCCAACCGCTTGACGTGCGTGATGCTCTGGTGCGCCTTGACCGCAAACCGAAACCCGGGCGATGTCTGCGCAATCCACCCGAGCTGCAGCTTCTCCGTGGGGAACCGCCGAAACGTGTAATTCAACTCGACGGAGTTGAGCCGGGTCGAGTAGTACCCGAGAAACTTGGACGCGGCGAGCTTCGCCGGATACCACGCCGGCTTCCACGCCGGATACGCCCACCCCGATGTCCCCGCGTAGATGGCTCCCATACTGTCAGCTTGGGTCGTTGGGATCGACGACTTTGATCTTCACTTGCCCCATGATTTCGTGACCGACGATGCGGATGCACGGCGCATCGTCTCGCGGCACGGCTCTCGTCACGCGCCGAATCTTGAACTCCTCGCTTTCGACGCGCACCCCGTGCGGCAGGGTGATCTTGACCTCGCCCATCATCGCAATGACTTCGATCTCGGATGTGCCCGGGAGGAATCGGGCGTGCCGGAGATCGAGCCGTACGCGACCGAAGAACACGTACACCCAGAGATGAGCGGGGAGCTCCCAGTCTCCCTTCCGCTCAGCCGCAGATATGACCGAGATGACCGCCCGCGGTTTAACGACGAGATTCATTTCGGATTATAGCATGTATTATTCCCGTATGATTATCCATGCTTTGATAGTTGCGCTGGTGCTGCAGCCGCCCGCGGGGAAGTTGATTCTCCGGGCGCACGCGCAAGGTGACCAGATCTATACGTGTCAGCGGAACGCCTACACGTTCTCGTGGGGCTTGAAGGCACCCGACGCGCGGCTCTTGGACGATAGCAGTCGGGTGATCGGCCGTCACTTCGCCGGGCCGACCTGGCAACTGAGCGACAGCAGCCAGGTCGTGGGCCGTCCGATCGCCAAGCAAGACGCCCCCGAGCCGAACGCGGTTCCTTGGCTCACGCTCGTCGCCGTGAGCACGAGCGGGCACGGGCTCTTGGAGCACGTGAAGACGATCCGGCGCATCAATACGCACGGTGGCCAGCCACCGGCCGGCGGATGCGACCAGTCGCACCTGGGCACCGACCTCCGAGTCCCGTACACCGCCGAATACGATTTCTACGCCGACTAAAGTATCGCACGTAGCACCGGAATCCGGCGGAACACATACTCGCTCGCGGCGAACGTCGTGACGGTGGCCAGCACGGTCAGCAATAGAAACTCGAGCAGTGCCGGCCACTCGAGACCCCACAGCAGCCGGGCGCCGAGGATCACGAAGGGTGGATGAAACACATAAACGCAGAACGCATTTCGTGACAGAAAGTTCGTAACGACATTCTGTCCGTCTGCCCGCTCGCGATACAGCACGAGTAACCCGGCCGATATCGCGACGCACGTCACGGACTCCCACACGCTGAACGCGGCGCTCCGCCAGTTCCACCCGTCATGTATCGCTCCGCCCCGCATGATCGCGAGCCAGGCGACGAAGCCAATGGGCAGCACGACCATCAGCCATCGGATGCCGCGCTCGTAGGGAAAACTGCTCAACCACCCGTTGCGCGCTGTTATTATCCCTGCGCCAAAAAGCAGTATGTACTGAGAAAAATCCCCGAGGTGCATGTTGAACAGGGAGTAATCCGGCAACACCCCCCGGATAACAAACCTCCCCGCTGCCATCGCGAGCGCAAAAATGGCCAACGCCCCATTGCCGGGCGGAGGTCTCCGTATAGCGCCGTCTCGCGGTCGCGAGTAGCGCGCTGCGTACACGGCTGAAAAGATTAGAAGGGCGAGCAAAAACCACAGGGGCCCGTTTTCTTGGAGCACTTCGAGGTCGACGATGTGATGCACCCACTCGTGCGCAAACGAGTACGGCGCCGTCCACGAATGCGAGATGTAGTACTCGGTCACGGGCCCGATCACGAACATATACAGCAACACGGGCAGCCCGAGGCGAAACGCCCGATCGCGCAGAAACGTCCGGGGCCCTTTGCGATCGATGGATGGCGGCACAAACACGCCAGCCACGAAGAACAAGAGCCCCATGAAAAATGATTGTAAATACATCTGCCACACCGCGAACGTGACCAGGGTCAGATGCGTAATAGGCGGCCGCTCGACAAAGTACCAATTCCCGAGCGGACTATAGGTATCGGCCGCATGCATGCTGATCACGAGAATGATCATCGTCCACCGGAGATTGTCGATGAACGCCAACCGCGATAGGTTCGGTCGCATGACGAAAGCCCTCTCACTCACGCTCGCGCTCCTCTGCGCGGCCCCCGTGACCGCGCGCGGTCAATTGATCGACACCAAAGTGGTGAGCCTCGAAGCCGCGAAAACCATGGTGGCGGCGGCCGAAGCCGAGGCGAAGAAACACAGCTGGACCATGGCCATCGCTATTGTCGATGCGAGTGGCAACTTGATTTTGTTTCACCGCATGGACGACGTGCAAACCGGCAGCCTCGATGTGGCGATCGAGAAAGCCCGCACCGCCGCCAAGTTCCGTCGCCCCACCCAGGCGTTCGCCGACGCCGTCAAGAGCGGCAATCTGGGCATTCTGTCCTTTCCCGGCGCCGCCGCGGTGGCTGGCGGCGTCCCGATCACCGTCGACGGGAAGGTCATCGGCGCGGTCGGCTGCAGCGGTATGGCGTCAGACCAGGACGCCGTCGTCGCCCAGGCAGGGGTGGACGCGCTAAGCACTCACTAGGGGAAACTGGATTTCCAACGTCCGGTCGTGATAGAGCTCGCGCTTGGGACCCGCGAGCCTGTGCGGCCGGACGCGCATCCACGCGCGAATCGCATCATACGCTCCCTCGGCCGCCCCGTAATCGTCCGGGGCGTAGGCGCACGCCACCGTAACTGCCGGCAGCTCTTTGAGATCGAGGCGATCGAGACGACCCGTCGCGCGGACTTCGACGAATGGCTCGCCGCCAGGTACTCCGGTATCCGCGCATTGGTGCCAGAGCACACCACGCAGACGTCCACGCAATCTCTCAGGTACCCGACCCAGTAACTCCCGCTCGGCTTGGATGACGTCATCGTATCCGAGAATCACGGCGCCGAGGGAGGCCACTCTCGTCGCGGGTCGCCGCTTGACGACGACCGGGACGCTGCGTGTCCCACTCGCGATCGCGGCATCGATGCGGTCGAGCGAGTCTTGTACGCGCGCCAGCGTGCATTGCAGTCTCTCGCGCGAACGCTGCAACGCAATCCGTCGCGAGACCCGACGCCCGAGCCCGGCCACCTCGGCGAGGGACAGTCCCATTTCCCGACATGCCAGAATCTCGGCCAACGCGATGAGCTGCCGCGGCGCATAATACCGGTATCGAGTCACCGGATCGGTGCGCTCGGGTTTCAACAACCCGATCTCGTCATAAAATCGCAGCATCTTCGCCGACACCCCGGCGATGCGCGCGAACTCCCCTATTCGATACATCGTTGAACTCTCCCCCAACAGGAATGTTCAATTGTGTCGCATGTTGCGCACCCTGTGTGTCACCACGTTCGCGGCCGCGACCCTCGCCGCCCAGCAACCCGGGACGGGCGCCGTACTCGTCCTCTATCAGCCGAAACCGGGCATGGACCACGACTTCGAGCTCGGCGACCAACGCCACCTCGCATGGCACCGTTCCATCAATGACCGCTGGCTCTGGCCAGGCTGGACGATCGCCGACGGCGAGCGCCAGGGCTTCTTTCTCGATGCCACGTTCTTTCACCCGTGGACGGATTTCGACCATCCGAACGAGCCGGACGCGGACGAGGCCAACTGGGCTATCAATGTGGAGCCGTACGCCGACGTGCGCTCGGTCATGCGATACGATGTCGTGGGCGCGCTGACGACCCTGACGCCCCAGCAACTCGCGTCACCCTACATGACCCTGGCGTTCGTCACCGTGCATCCGGGCATGGGCGCCAAATTCGAAGCGGCAATTTCCGCGACGCTGCGAGCGGTCAATACGCCACACCTGGTGATGCGACCGGTGAGCGGCGCCAGCGAGTACATCGTACTGATCAGCGCCCGAACCCTCGCCGACCTCCCATCAAATGGCGGACAGATCGAGAGCGCCATGCAGTCCGCTAGCGCATTCGTCGAGCGCACGCGAACCGAGACGTGGCGCTACCGCCCAGAGCTCAGCTACGTACCGCGCTGACCCGCCGGCTCCGGCAGGCGCAGGCTCCCAGCGTCGTCGCCATCGAACTTGGTATCGGCCCCCACGGCCTGCCACGCCTCGAGATCCGCGAGCAGCGCATGCGCATGCTGCCGCACGGCGCCGACCGCGTCCTCGCCGAGCTGCAGCCGCAGCGGCGTGCGCTCGGCGCTGAGCGCCTTGTCGATGGCCTTCGCGGCCTTGAACGGATCGCCGGCTTGCGTGCCGTGCATGCCAGTGACGAACTCGCGCGTGCCGCCGACGGTCGCCCGATAGGCCTCGATCACGGGCATGTGCCGCGTCCCTGACCCGAGCAGGTTCGTGCGGAAGTTGCCGGGCTCGACGATGAGCACCTTGATACCGAACGGCGCCACTTCCTGCGCGAGCGCCTCGGACATGCCTTCCACCGCGAACTTGGCGGCTGAGTAGGCCCCGAAGCCGGCAAACGACAGCTGGCCGCCGATACTCGAGATGTTGACGATGGCGCCACGACCCTGCGACCGCAGAACGGGGAGAGCCGCACGAATGACCGCCACCGCGCCGAAGAAGTTGGTCTCCATGAGCGAGCGCAGCTCAGACTCGGGCGTCTCCTCGACGGCGCCGACGATACCGAACCCGGCATTGTTGATGATGACGTCGATGCCGCCAAAGCGCCTGACGCCCGCGTCGATGGCTCGTTGGGCATCGCCCGGGGTGTCGACATTGAGCGAGACCGCCAACACATGGTCGGGATCCCGCACGGTAATCTTCGCCGCGTCTCGCGCGGTCGCGATGACGTTGTACCCCCGCGACACGGCATAGGCCGCGAAGGCCTGACCAAAGCCGGACGAGGCGCCGGTAATGAACCACGTAGTCATGTACGAACGATAAACCGCGCGAGGCCCTCGAGGCAGCCGTGCCACCCTTGCTGGTGTTGATCGCGGAGCGTTTCGTTCGCGACGCGCTCATGCGTCACGATGACCTCGGTGTCCGTCCCTCGCGGCTCGAACCGCACGGTCACCCGCTCCGGCTCGCCGTCCGAGCCCTCGAGGCGCCACGAATAGGTCAACCGATGCGGCCGTTCGACGGCTTCGAACACCCCCACGATCCAGATCTCACTGCCGTCCGGCATTCGATTGCCGATCCGGTATGCGCCGCCGACGCGCACATCGACACTCGGGCCGATACAGGTCACACCCTCGGGCCCCCACCATTCCACGAGCTGTTCGGGCCTCGTCCAGGCATCGAACAGCCGCTCCGGTGTCGCGCGGATCGTGCGTCGCACGACCAGCGTGATCACGGCCGCTCCACGTAGCGCGCGAGCGCTCGCAACTGGCCTTCCCAGAAGCGCCGGTACTGCCCGAGCCACACCTCGGCAGCCTCCAGACCGCGCGGGTTGAGCGAGCAATGATGTTCGCGCCCCTCAACGCGCCGGAGAATGAGCCCCGCGCGCTCGAGCACGCGGAGGTGGCGCGAGATCGCCGGTAGCGACATCGCGAACGGTTCGGCGAGCTCACTGACGGTCGCCGGCTGCTCGGCCAGTCGCGCGATCAGCTTCCGGCGGGTCCGGTCACCAAGTGCCCGGAACAGCAGGTCGAGCCGGGCTTGCGAAACATTTAACAACATTGTTAAATATTGCACGACCCCAACCCCATTCGCAATGACTACCCGCCGGTTGTTCTGCGCGCAGATCGCCGCCGCCCTCGCGGTGTTCCAAGACGACGGCATCTCGCACATCGCCGAGTCGATCCACCAAGAGGTGATGTTCCGGTTCACGCCCGAGCAGATCTACACGGCACTGCTCGACGAAAAGCAGTTCTCGGCGATGAGCGGCGGACTCGCCGCGCGCATCGACGCGCGCGAAGGCGGTGCATTCTCGCTGTTCGACAACCAAATCACCGGGCGCACCGTCCAACTCGTGCCCAACACGCGGATCGTCCAAGCGTGGCGCAGCGGCAGCTGGAACCCCGGCGTCTTCTCCATTGCGCACTTCGAGCTCAGTGCGACAGCGCCCGGCACGAAGCTCGTGTTCGATCACACCGGGTTTCCAATTGGTCAAGCCAAGCATTTGGCCGCGGGGTGGACAGACCACTACTGGCACAACCTCCAACGTTTGGATGCTCTCGGCTTAAAGATGAAGTGACCCTTCCGAGAGATGAACAATGCGAAGATTACTGTGCGCGGCTGCGCTGGTAGCCGCGCTGCCATTGGGCGCGCAGATGCCGGGGCCTGGAGTAGAATTTCTGCTCGCGCGCACCGGGACGTTGCAACTCACCGACCAACAGGTCGTGAAGCTCGCCGCCATCGCGCGGCGCGCGGCCGATCGACACAAAGCCATGCGCGCGAGCTTCGACTCGCTGCACGCGCAGTTCCGGCGCGGTGATTCGGCGCAACGCCACCGCGAAGGTCCGCCCTCACAGTTCCGTGCGGCGATGGAGAAGGAGCACGACGCCATGCACACCGATCTGCGCGACGCGATCGCCGTGCTCACGCCCGACCAGCAAGCGCACGCCTGGGAGCTCATTAGCCACCGGCGCACGATGATGCACCACAGGGGCCCTCATCGCGGCGGACCGATGATGCGTGATGGGCACGATGGACGAGGTGGACGCGATGGACACGGTCGAACGGCCATGGCGCCGGGCGACGACGACGATGATCAGGTCGCGGTGGGCGACGACCAGTAGTTACCGATCCGTCGGCTTCTCCGGGTCCCACCCGGGATCTGGAGAGGCCGGCGGCGGTTGATGTCGCCCCAGGTTGTTCGCATCGACCTTCGCGAACACAAAATTCTCCGGAGCGACCGGCGCGCCGGCCAAACGCCGAAGCATCGCCAATTGCCCCACGTGGGTCATGGCGTCAGACAGGGGCCCCTGGAGGAGTTGCTCCGGTCGTATCGTGGGAGGCTCGCCCGTCTCGATGAGGTGCCCGAGATCTTCCATGACCTCATGGAGCCGCGCGACTTCCTCGCCGAATGTGTCCAGCATGCGCGGCCGCCACACGCCGCCCACGAACAACGTCCGCGCGTATCCGAGCACGCCGGTGATGTGTCGCACCAACTCGTGCGGCGTCCGCACGTTCATCCCCGCATGGAAATCCGCGTACGCATCCGGTGCGTCACGGAGGGCCTTTTGGGCCCGATAGGCAATCGCGCCCAAGAGGTGCCTGAGCATCGATCGCTGGGTCATGTCCCACGTCATATCATACAGGATATGGCACTGGACACGCCGGTCCTGCAAGGCAGGCACGTTCGCCTCGAGCCACTCGAGCGGCGCCATATCGACGGCCTGGTCGTCGCGTCCGCTGGAGATCCGCCGCTCTACCAGTGGAGCCCCGTCCCACAGGGCGCGCACGCGGCGGCGGCGTACGTCGAGACCGCGCTCGCCGGGCGCGCGCAAGGGAAGGTGGTCCCATTCGCGATCGTTCGCGCCGGCGATGGCGTGATCATCGGCTCGTCGCGCTTCTTTGATATCGAGCAGTGGGCCTGGCCGTCCGACCATCCCCGGCACGGCCGAACGACGCCCGACGTCTGTGAGATCGGCTATACGTGGCTCGCCCGCTCCGCCGTCCGCACCGGTGCCAACACCGAGGCGAAGCTCCTGATGCTCACCCACGCGTTCGAGGCCTGGGACGCCGTCCGGGTCTGCTTCCACACGGATGTCCGCAACGACCGCTCGCGCGCCGCGCTCCAGCGCATTGGCGGGCAATTCGAGGGGATCTTGCGCGGACATCGGATGGCCGCCGACTTTATCCCTCGCGACTCGGTCCGCTTCTCGATCGTTGCGTCCGAGTGGCCCGCGGCGAAGCAACGACTGGAACAACTCCTCCACCCCAGATGAAACGCCTCAGCGCGGTCCTCGGCTCGGCGCTCTTTCTGGTCATAGCGCCGGGCTGTGTTGCGCTCTACGTGCCGTGGCTGTTGAGCCGCTGGCATGTCGCCCCGGCGTTGCTCGGCTGGGCGCCATTCCGCTGGATCGGCATTGTGTTGATCGCCACCGGACTCCCCATCTTGCTCGACTCCTTCGCGCGCTTCGCGCTGCAAGGACTGGGCACCCCGGCGCCGATCGCGCCGCCCACGCACCTCGTCGTGACCGGGTGGTATCGCTATGTCCGGAATCCCATGTACGTCGCCCTCGTCGCGCTGATCATCGGCCAAGGGCTACTCTTCGGCCGCACCAGCGTCCTCGAATGGGGGTTGGTGTTCTTTGTTTTGACACACCTGTTCGTGATGGTCTATGAGGAGCCGCAACTGCGCCGGACCTTCGGGAGCGAGTATGACGCGTATCGCGCTGCTGTGCATCGTTGGATTCCCCGTCTGCGCCCTTACTCAGCCGGTGCGCCCGCGAGCCCGTGACGCGGGCGTCGTCATCGGGGTCTTCCAGCCCGGAGCGCTCAACGCGATCACGGACGTCTCCGGCGTGCGCGTCGGCCACACGACGGTTGTTCAAGGCGACACCATCCACACGGGTGTCACGGCCATTCTCCCGCACGGCGGCAATCTGTTCCGCGATCGCGTGCCTGCCGCGCTGTTCGTCTACAACGGGTTCGGTAAGCTCGTCGGGGCCACGCAACTCGAGGAACATGGCGAGCTCGAAACGCCAATTCTCCTGACCTGTACCCTGTGCGTTTGGAAAGCGGCCGACGCCATGGTCGCGTATCTGCTCGCTCAGCCGGACATGAGCGATGTCTATTCGATCAACCCGGTGGTTGGCGAAACGAACGATGGCGGTTTGAGCGACATCCGCGCGCGCCCGATCACCGAAGCCGACGTCCGGGCCGCTCTCCAAAACGCGACGGAGGGCGCAGTGGCCGAAGGTTCAGTTGGCGCCGGCGCCGGCACCCGGGCCCTCGGCTGGAAAGGCGGGATCGGCACGAGCTCCCGTAAACTCCCGGCGAAATACGGCTCGTACACCGTGGGTGTACTCGTGCAATCGAACTACGGCGGAATCCTCACGATCAACGGCGCTCCGGTCGGCAAAGAGCTGGGTCGATACGAGTATCAAGACCAACACGGGTCCTGCATGATGATCGTCGCCACCGACGCGCCGCTGACATCGCGGGACCTCGAACGCGTTGCCAAGCGAGCCATCTTGGGCCTCGCCCGCACAGGCTCAGACGGCAGCCCTGGCTCAGGCGACTATGTCATCGCGTTCTCGACCGCCGAATCGGTCCGCCGGCACCCGGGCACCCCGGGATCCACGTATGCCTCGGAGCAACTCCGCCACGATGACCTGGGGCCGCTGTTCGAGGCAACGGCCGAAGCCACCGAAGAAGCCCTCATCAACTCGTTGTTCCGTGCGACAGACGTGACCTACCGAGGCAAAAAGATGGAGGCGCTACCGATCGATCGGACGCTCGCCATCCTCACGAAATACCACGCGCGGTAACCGTGATGGCTCGCCCGTTGCATAAGCACTCATGAGCTCACTCACTCGGAGCGGAAATCCATGCACCTCATGCACTACGTGGCACTCGTTGGTGTGGTCGCCGTCGCCGTCCCTGTCGCTGCACAGGAGCATGGCGGTGGTGGCCATGGTCATGCGCCCGCGCACGGGCCGCCCGCGTATCACGGGCAGGGTCATACGTACGCGAGCCCTCACGATTACGTCGACCACGAGGGACACCCTGCGGCGCCGCATGTCCACGAGGATGGTCATTGGGTCGGCCACGATACGGGGCCCAATGATGTGCACTACCACCTCGATCATCCATGGGCGCACGGCCACTTCACGGGCGGATTCGGCCCGGGGCACGTGTGGCGCTTGCATGGCGGTGGCCCCGATCGGTTCGGCTTCGGTGGATTCTACTGGAGCGTGGCCCCGTTCGACGTCGGGTATGTCGGCGACTGGCTATGGGATACCGACGATGTCGTGATCTACGAGGATCCCGACCACATCGGCTGGTACCTGGCGTACAACCAGCGCCTAGGGACGTACGTGCACGTCCAATATCTGGGACCGTAAGGTCCGTTACTGATACGCGTGCCAGGCCCAACCCGCGTAGTGCGGGTTGGCCTGGTCCGTCTCGTCGAGCGTGTGAAGCATCTGCGGCAGCGAGTCGCCATAGTCCTGCGTGCGCAGCCCAACCGCCATTGTCGCCAGATCGGGCGCGCTCACGCCATCGTACGCCATCGCCAACATCCGTTGGCTCGTCTCACGAAGCGTCGCCGCATCCGGGCGTGGCAGCTCATAGAGCATGAGCGTGTACCGCGGGAGCGCCGCCAGCAGTGTCTGCCGCTGGTCGGCGCTGCCCTTGAGCAGTTTCGTCTGAATATCGGCGTCGACGCCCAGGCTCGCGGCGTCGCTCTCGTGACGCACGGCGCGATACGCGTCGACGAGACCGGGGAGGTAGGCCAGGTTGCCCGGCCCTTTGTTCTCCGGCCGCTGCTGGGGCTCGATGTCGAGATGGATGCCATCGAACCGCGCGTCCTGGTGTAGGGCGTTGTACTGAATGACCGCCCGCACTTTGCCGAGCAGCTTCTCCCGATGCGGGCCAGCCTCATCGGCATCCGTGCTCGACAACAGCGCCTCGACGCGAATCCGCGCGCCGTGCAGCATCACTACGAGCGGCGCGAGGTCGACATCGGGAGAAAACGAGACGTATACCTCGGTAATCCCCTGCTGCCGACAGAAATCACGCAGGTGCTCGGCGCCATGCGGAGCGCCGAGCACCTGTGGCGTGTGCCAAACCCAAAGTCCGTGAGCTAGCGCCAACACCGCGCGTGTCAGTAGGCTCATCAAAATCCTTGTCGCACTCCTACAGCGCGATTCAACAGTTCGGGAGTCTTTAGCACTCCGCACAGATCCGCGAAGTCCGCGCGCGGCCCGGCCCACCGCAATTCATCAATCGATTGGAAGACCGGGGCATCGAGTCGCAATGTCGCGAGCACGCGAAAGAGCAGCGCGTCGTCCCAAGCCGCCACCAGGGCTTCAGATAGCGTCCGCGCTTTCTTGATCGCCGGATCCCACCGCATCCAGTCTGTCGGTACATCCTCGAGATGCGGATATCGCGAGAGCACGCTCGCGGCTCCCTTGGCCCCCCATCCCGTGACGCCCGGATACCCATCGGCGCTGTCGCCGACGACCGCCAGGTAGTCGGGTATCGATCGCGGCGACACGCCGAACTTGGCGACGACGCCGTCCTCGTCGCGCACGATATCCTGCCGCCGGTCGACTTGCACCACGCGAGTGCCTACGACGCATTGGCCGAGATCTTTGTCCGGTGTGCAGATGCGCACCTGTGTCACCCGCTGGTCGAGTGCGGCCTTGGCCGCCGCCGAGGCCAGCGCGTCGTCGGCCTCAAAGTACGTCATGGGCCACACGACGACGCCCATTGCCGACAGCGCATCCTCCAGCACCGGAAACTGCGCCAGCAAATCGGGCTCTACGCCCTCGCTCGTTTTGTACCCGGGATAGAGATCATTGCGAAACGACTCCACGACGTGATCGGTCGCCACCCCGATGTGCGTCGCGCCGCGTTCGATCATGGAGAGCACTGACCCCAACACGCCACGGACGCCGCCGAGCTCTCCCGGCACCGCGAAGTAGTGCCGGAAGAGCTCATACGTCCCGTCGATCAGGTGCACATCCATGATGGTTATCGCCGATCGATGACGCGCTTGGCCTTGCCGGCCGACCGCTCGATCGTGCCTGGTGCGTGAATCACGACGCGGCAGGTGACGCCGATCGTGTTCTTGATCGAGTCGGCGAGCCGCTGGCTCTCATCGCGTAATCCGGCGCCATCCCAGTGATCGGGCCGCGCCTCGGTGAGCACCGTCATCTCGTCGAGTCGCTCGCGCCTCGTGACCTCGATCACGAAATGGCCGGCGCACCAACGCCGTGAGAGGAGCGCGGCCTCGATCTGCGTCGGGAACACGTTGATCCCGCGCACGATGATCATGTCGTCCGAGCGCCCGGTAACTTTTTCCATTCTTCTCACGTTGGGGCACGCGGTGCCTGGCAATAAGCGCGTGAGGTCCCGCGTGCGGTACCGAATCACCGGCATCGCTTCTTTTGTGAGCGACGTGAACACGAGCTCGCCGAGCTCGCCATCCGGTAACCGCTCGCCAGTGGCGGGATCAACGATCTCGGGGAAAAAGTGATCTTCCCAGATGTGCAGTCCATCCTTGGTCTCGACGTACTCCTGCGCGACGCCGGGCCCCATGACCTCCGACAGTCCATAGATATCGACAGCGTCCATATCGAACGCCCGCTCGATTTCCTGCCGCATGACATTGGTCCAGGGCTCGGCGCCAAAGATCCCAATTTTGAGTGAGCTCTTCGCCGGATCGACGCCGAGCCGCACGAACTCGTCGAGAATCGTGAGCATGTAGCTCGGCGTCACCATGATGATGTCGGGCTTGAAATCGGAAATGAGTTGCACCTGCCGCTCGGTCATGCCGCCAGAGATGGGCACAACGGTACAGCCCAGCCGCTCGGCCCCGTAATGCGCTCCGAGCCCGCCGGTAAAGAGTCCGTAGCCATACACGACATGCACGATCATCCCGGGCCGGCCACCAGCGGCTCGAATAGACCGCGCCATGAGCTCAGCCCACGTGTCGATATCACGCCGCGTGTACCCGACAACCGTGGGCTTCCCGGTCGTGCCAGACGATGCGTGAATGCGCACGACCTGATCCCGCGGCACGGCGAACATGCCAAAGGGATAATTGGCACGCAGATCATCTTTTGTCGTGAACGGAAACCGCCTCAGATCGTCCGGCTGCTGAAAGTCAGCGGGATGCACGCCGGCGGCGTCGAAGGCATGGCGATAGTGCGGCACGTTGGCGTACGCGTGATGCAGCGTCGCTGACAGCCGCTCGCGCTGTAGCGTGTTCATACGATAGACCCGCCGACGGTCCGCGAGAATCCGCGAAACTCGGCGACGATGGCCCCGTTGGCCGAGACGCTCACATCATAGATGCCGGACCGCCCGACGCGCGAGACTTCTCTGGCGGTGGCGACGAGCCGGTCGCCCTTCGCCACGGGCTTGATGAAACTGATCGTGCAATGCTGCGCGACCGTGCGCTCGCCGTACGAATTACACGCGAACGCGAATGCCGAATCAGCCAGCGTGAAGATGAACCCGCCGTGGGCGATCTCGTGGCCATTGAGCATGGCCTCGCCCACGGTCATGGTCAGCGTCGCCCGCCCGGGCGCGACGTCGACAATCTCCATACCGAGCCCGCGCGATGCGGTGTCGGCCGACCACATCGCGTCGGCCGACGCGCGCGCCAGCTCGTCCGGCGTCACTATTTCGGCTCTTTCTCCTTCCGAATGCGATCGTCAGGAGTCACACCGAGCGCGGTCGCGAGATCGATCTGATGGTCTTGCTCCTCCTTCACGATGCCACGGAGGACCTCGGCCAACGCGACCTCTCCCAGGGCATCGGCCTGGCGGATGCGCTCGCGATAGTTCTTGATCGTGTTGTCTTCGGCGCGCAGATCCGCCCACAGCATTTTCTCGTTGTCTTCCGACACCTCGACCGTTTTCGGCGTGTGCACGGGATAGGCGCCGAGATAGTCGAGCTGCCGCGCGATGGCGAGCGCGTGGTTGAGCTCTTGGTGTGCGTGCTCGACGAGCTGGTCGGCAATGTTCATGTACTGCGCCTTGTCCAGCTTCTGACTGAAGATCACGTACTGGATGATCGCCTGGTATTCGCGGGCGATATCGTCCTGCAATCCTTGCACGAGTGCGGCACGTGCGGCGTCTTGATCTGACATGCCGGGTATTTAACCGATCTCAATCGCGTAGCGCAAGAACCCGCTGTGCGGCGCGTACTTATCGTAGAGCCCGCGGGCGCGATAGTTCGTTTCTTTCGTGTGCCAGTACAAGTACGCCCAACCACGCGTTTTGGACTCGGTCGCGAGCCAATCGATGAGCATCTTGCCCACACCCGCCGTGCGCCGAGCCTGGTCGACGTACAGGTCCTCCAAATAACACACCGGGGTCAGCGTCGAGGTGCTCTCGTGCACGAGATAGTTCGCGATGCCGATCACCCCATCGTCGCTATCCTCGGCCACGATCGCCCAGATGGGCGCGGCCGCATCGAGGATACGCCCCCACGTATAGCGCGTCTGCGTCTCCGACGGCTCTTTCTCGTAGAAGCGCGTGTAGGCGTCCCAGAGCTCACGCCAGCGCGGCTCGTCGCGCGATTCGATCCTGCGGATCTGGACGGTCATAGCGGTAGTATCGGCGGATCAGATGCCGCGCGAAATGGCCACTTTCACGTCCAACGAGGTCAGCGCTATGACCTGTCGCGCAACGCGTACGTGAAGATATCAGTATTCGGTGGCTTCTGACCGACCTGCCGCAGCATACTCGTCACCTGTCCGCGATGCAGCGTCGCATGATTCACCAGGTGCAACACCAGCTTCCATCGGTGAATCCGGCAATCAGGTCCGACGAGTTGGTCCGCGAGCTCCTGTTCTGTCGCCCCTTCGAGGTACTCACGAAGATCCCGCCAGACCGCGGGCCAATCCCGTTGCATGTCGCCGAGGCTCGTCGGCGTGGGATCGGCATCCCCCCCGATATCCGCGAGGCGGGGAAGCGTGTTCTCGCGCAGACACTGCACCCAGAACTCTTCCGAGATGTAGAAGTGATACAGAGTTCGCCGGATGGTCGCGTGAGACCCGCCGGTATCGCGGTCGATATCGGTCGGCGGCAACGTCGCGCAGGCGGTCAGCAACCGCCGCGTCGCCCACTCGGAGTAACTCGACTGAAAGAGCAACTGATCCTTCATGGCATCGGCCCGGTATACTGTGCGCGCGGTCGAATCAGCTGACCGCTGGAATATTGCTCGATCGCATGCGCGACCCAACCCACGGTTCGGCCGAGCGCGAACAGGATGATCGGCGCGTGCTCGGGAAGCCGATACGCGAGCGACACCGCCGCCAAGCCGAAATCGAGAGTCGGGTGCAGCCCGAGCACCTCGTGCCCTTTTTTCGCCAAGCCGCGCACGCGCCGCCAGACCGCGCCATTCCGGCTCTCCTCGGCGAGTCGCAGCAACATCTCGGCGCGCGGGTCGCCGTCGGGATAGAGTGGATGCCCAAACCCGGGCACGGTCTCGCCACGGCGCAGCATATTCTCGATGGCGCGCGGCTCGCGCAGCATGGCCGCGGCCCGCTCGCTCTGCCCGCCGTGCCGGTGCCCCTTGAGCGTCGCCAGCGCGGCCGCCACGACGTCGTACGGCGACGCGCCCGCCGACGCCGCACATCGGGCGGTGAACGCCGAGACATTGAGCTCGTGGTCCGCGCACAAAACCAACGCCGACCGTACGACCTCGCTGACCTTGGGGCCCCACACGGTATGTACCGGCCCTCGCACGTCGTGCCCAGCCATGATCGATGCCATGAGTCGGACGATGCGGGCCCCCGTGCGTCTGACACCATCCGGGCGAAGGTCATAGCCCGCGGGATCCGCGGCCCCCGCCAGCGGCAATGTCGCCTGACAGAGGCTCAGCGCATCCCCTTTGGCCACGAGGCGCGGCGACCGCACGGGAGGCTGGTCGAAGAGATCCGAGCTTTGCCACAGAAGCTCGGCCACCGTTTCGAGACTCGCCCGCTCGGCCAGCTCGATCGCGTCCTGCCCGCGGTAATACAGGCGGCCGTCCCGGATGAGCGTGATCCCCGACTCCAACACGGGGCTGCCCCACTCGAGTCCCTTGGCCGCCGCCTTCGCCGGATCGCGCCGCGCCTCCTTCCGGTCGCGTAGGCGTTCGATGTCGTGCCGCAGATACCGCCGCTCCCTCGTCCGACCCGGCACGCGCTCCGACCGCAGCTGCCCTCGGCTCGTGTACGCATAGAGGGTCGCCCGCGTGACGCCGAGCGCGTCGGCGGCTTGCGCCGCGGTCAAATATGTTGATTGCCGAATCAAGATTGACAATGTATAGGCACGCCGTCGAACATGCGAGCATGATGAAAGGCAGTGGCCTGGAAGACGTGGTCGCCGCGTCGACACGGCTGAGTCACGTCGATGGCGAAGCGGGAACCCTGATTCTCGCGGGATACGCCGTCGAGGATCTCGCGCCGCACGCCACGTTCGAAGAGGTCATCGCTCTCTTCCTGACCACCTACTCCTCGAACGCGTCATCCGACCTGGTTGCCGGCCGCAAGCTGTCATCGGCAACTATCGATGTCCTGCACCATGCGGCCGCCCGAAGGGCGCCGCCAATGGATGCCTTACTGATGGCGACGCCGACACTTGAGGGCGATGCACTCACGACCATCGCCGCATTCCCGACGATCGTCGGCACCTACTGGCGCCTGCTGCACGGCGAGTCACCGGTCCCCGCGCGCTACGATCTCTCGCACGCGGCGCACTACCTCCATCAACTCTCCGGAGTCGAGCCTAGCCCCGAGCGCATCCGTGCGCTCGAGACGTACCTGATCACCGTGTGTGACCACGGCCTGAACGCCTCAACGTTCACCGCCCGCGTAATCGCCTCCACGCACTCTGACGTGATCTCGGCCATCACCGGCGCCCTCGCCGCGCTCAAGGGTCCACTGCACGGTGGCGCTCCAGGCCCGGCGCTCGACATGGTCTTCGAGATCGGCACGCCCGATCGGGCCGAGGCCGTCATTCGATCGAAGCTCAACGCGGGCGAGCGTCTCATGGGCTTCGGCCATCGCGTCTATCGCGTCCGCGACCCGCGTGCCGACGTCCTCGCGGCCGCGGCCGAGCGCTTGTACGAGAACGGCGCTGACCGCCGCACCTATGAACTGGCACGGAGCATCGAACGCACGGCATTGCGCGTGCTGCACGAACACAAGCCCGACCGCCGGCTCGACACGAACGTCGAGTTTTACACCGCGCTCTTGCTGCATGGCCTCGGCCTACCGACCGAGCTCTTCACGCCAACATTCGCCGTCGGCCGTGTCCTCGGCTGGTGCGCCCACTATCACGAGCAGCTGCGCGACGGCCGCCTGATCCGCCCGCAATCCGAGTATATCGGCCCCGTCGGACTACAGTACGTCGCTTAGCGTGCTCGTCGCGCGATCGAGCGTGCGCTCGTCCGCACCGCCGAACCCGAGCAATAGTCCGTTCCGCGACGTCGTCCCGCCGTAACACGTCGACAGCGCCGTCGCCGCCAGCCCGCGCCGTTCGAGCTGCCGTACAACCTCGACATCCGACACGCCGTCCGGAAGCCACACGGGTACGTGCAGTCCCGCATCGGCATTGTGAACGACCAGCTTTCCGTGGCAGTGCCGCGCCAGTCCCGCGAGCAGGGCATCGCGCCGGCGGCGATAGATGTCGCGCATGCGCCGAATGTGACGCGCGAACCGGCCCTCGCGCAGGAAATCGGCGAGCGCCAGTTGGTAGAGCGTCGGCGAAAAGATGTCGAGCGCCTCTCGCGCCTGGAGGAACGCGTCCCAGAGTCGCGGCGGCACGACGACGTACGCCACGCGCAGGGCGGGGAACAACACCTTGCTGAACGTTCCCATGTACACGACCCGTTCGTGCGCATCCATCCCCTGCAGGGCGCCAAGCGGCCGACTGACGTAGCGATACTCACTGTCGTAGTCGTCTTCGATAATCCACGCATCGGTTTGGGCGGCCCACGCCAAGAGCGCCACACGACGGGCGGCGGTCATCGAGACGCCGAGGGGATATTGATGCGCCGGCGTGACGTAGACGGCGCGCGATGCTCCAATCGCTTCGACGTGGATCCCTTCGTCGTCCACCGGGATATAGGCGATGGCCGCACCCGGAACCGCAAGAGCGAACCGGGCCCCGGGATACCCAGGCTCCTCGATCCCGATCGTGTCACCGGGCGTCACCAACGCCGCGGCGCAGATGTTGAGGGCTGCCTGCGAGCTCGAGACGACAAGCACATGGCTCGCCTCGCAGCGCACAGCGCGCGAGGTCCGCAAGTACTCGGCGATCTGCTCGCGCAGCGGCAGATATCCTGCCGGATCTCCATATCCCATGAGCTCCGGCGGCATTGCCCGTGCGTGCCGGGCGACGATCCGCGCCCACGCGCTCCGTGGAAACTGGTCGAGCGCGGGAGAGCTGACGCGGAACGGCCGTACCCCTTCATCCGGCCACGACGCGAAGGCAGTGCGCTTGCCGGCTCGGCGTCCCGCGACGAGGTCGGCGTTGACGTAGGTCCCCGATCCGCGCCGGCCGGCGAAGTAGCCTTCGTTCAGCAGTTGCTCGTAGGCGGCGAGGACCGGAAGCCGTGAGACGCCGAGTTCGGCCGCGAGGGCGCGGGTCGACGGGATGCGTTGGCCGGGCCGCAGATGCCCCGCCAGTATCGCGCGGCGATATCCCTCATAGATCTGCTGATACAACGGCGCGCGCGATTCGCGATCGATCGGCAGGTGCGTGATCAGCTGCGGTCCAGCAGTAGAGCGCATGCTTAAACATATCGAAGTGTCGCATCTGGATCTCGTCGAAGTGTCGCATCTGGATCTCGTTGAAGTGTCGCATCTGGATGTCGCAGCCGCGAATCGGCGACGAGCGCGAAGCGCGAGGAGGGTCTTGCCTAACCAAGACAGTCTAGGTATCGTCGAGGTCATGTACGGCACACTCGACGCCTTGATTCTCAAAGCCTTGAAACTCGGCCCCCGCCACGGGTACGCGGTAGCGCGATGGCTCGAGCAAGCCGCCGCCGGCGCCGTCGTGATCGAAGATGGCTCGCTGTACCCTGCGCTCTACCGCTTGGAACAACGCAAGTGGATCGAGGCCGACTGGGGTGTGACCGAGCTCGGTCGGAGAGCCCGCTTCTACCGCCTGACCCGCAAGGGCCGCCGACAGCTCGCGGTTGCAACACGCGAGTGGACGGTGTTCGCCGCGTTCGTCTCCCGCGTCCTGGAAACCGCCTGATGCGCCCCAAAGAGGTCGATGCCGAGCTCGCCTTCCACATCGAGATGCGCGCGCGTGAGCTGATGGCACGCGGCGTACCGGAAGATGAAGCGTGGCGCCAAGCGCGCGCCCGCCTCGGCGACCCGGCCAACCTCAAGGCGCGACTGGTCGCCATCGGCCAATCGACCCATCGCCGCGAGCGGTTGTCGGAGCTCTGGTCCGACGTGCGGTTCGCGTTGCGCCAAATGGTCGCCGCGCCAACCTTCGCCGCGATCGCGATCGGCACGCTCGCGATCGGCATCGGTGGGACCACCGCGATCTTCAGCGCGGTCAAAGCCGTTGTGCTCGCGCCATTCCCATGGGCGCACCCCGATCGCACGGTCTTCGTCCCCGAACGATGGCACGAGCTCGATGGCAGCGTGTCCGTCGGGAACTATGTCGATTGGCGCGCCATGACGTCGTCTTTCACCGAGCTGGCGGCCGAGAAATTCGCCGGTTTCACGCTGGATGCCGCCCCTGCGCCCGAACGAGTCACGGGCGGCCAAGTCACCGACAACTTCTTCGCTGTCTTCGGCCAACGCCCGATACTCGGCCGCACGCTGCGTTCTGATGATGACGAGCATGTCGTCGTCCTCAGCGAGGGCCTGTGGCGATCACGATTTGGCGCCGACAGCGGCATCCTCGGCCGCACGATCACGATCAACGTCACGCCATTCACGGTTATAGGTGTGATGCCCGCCGCGTTCGACCCGACGCTGTCGGAAGAGCAGCTCTGGGTGCCGGCTGTATTTACTCCGGCGCAGCGCGCCGAGCACGATGAGCACTCCCTGCAGGTCGTCGGATTGTTGACGCCGACCGCGACACTCGACGCCGCGCAACGCGATGTGCGTCATGCCGCCGAGCTCCTGGCCGCTCGTTACCCGCGGGCCGATGTCGACCGCTCGGCGGCTGCCTACTTACTCGGCCCCTATCTCATCGGGAGCGCGCACGACCAACTGCTGTTCGTGCTCGGTGCCGTCTCGCTGGTCTTTCTCATCGCCTGCGTGAACGTCGCCAACTTGCTCCTCGCGCGGTCCTCGGTGCGCGCGCGCGAGATCGCTATTCGCGCGGCGATTGGCGCTGGACGTGGTCGGCTCGTCCGTCAACTGCTGACGGAAGGCGCCGTCATGTCGCTCCTCGCGTCGATCCTCGGTGTCATCGTGGCCGCGGTCCTCATTCGCGTGCTCGTGGCCGCGGCGCCGGCTGGCGTCATCCCGCGTCTCGAGCAGACGCACATCGATATCGGTGTGCTGGCGTTCGCGCTGGCGGTCGCGGCGGTCGCGACGGTGGCGAGCGGCCTGCTGCCAGCCCTGCGACTCGCGCGTCAGGATCCGCACGAGACCCTGCGCGGCGAGGGGCGGGGGATCGGGGCAGGGCGCTCGCGCGAGAAGCTCCGCGGCGCCCTCGTCACTATCGAAGTGACGCTCGCGCTCATGCTCCTCGTCGGCTCCGGGCTGCTCGTGAGAAGCGCGATGGTCCTCCAGCGCACGCAGACGGGATTCGACAAAACGGGGATCTCGGCAGCCGGTGTGTCCTTGCCGGCCGCGACCTACCGCGATCCCGCGAGCGTCCGGCACGCGTTCGAGCAGATCGCCGAGCGCGTGACGCTCGTCTCCACGCGCCCGCTCAGTGGCCCCGGCGGTGATAACGGCCTCATTCCCGAGGGCCGCCCGCTCGGCCCACAGAGCGCGATCGCGACCAACATGAGAATCGTGTCGCCGGACTACTTCACGACGATGCGCATTCCGATCCGGCAGGGACGAGCATTCACGTCGCAGGACGTCCGCGGCGCGACGCGCGTCATGATCGTCAGCGCCCGCTTCGCCGAGATGGCGTGGCCAGGAGGCGATGCGATCGGCCGCCGGGTCGTGTGCTGCGAGGGAACCGAGACGGACCCAATGTGGAAGACGGTCATCGGCGTGGCCGGCGACGTGCGATCGCGTGGCCCCGCGGGACAGATCGATCCGGAGTTCTATCTGCCGATCGACCAAGCGCCCGACGCAGCCTGGACGTGGATTGGCCAGTCCATGACGATGGTCGTGCGCAGCCCGTCGCCCGGCGACGCGGCCAGCACCATGCGCGCCGCCGTGCGGTCGCTCGACCCGACGCTGCCCGTGTCGAACATCCAGACCGCGGACCAAGCCTTTCGGACGGCCCTCGCGCCCGCTCGCTTCAACGCCCTCCTCCTCGGCGCCCTCGCGGCGATCGGCCTCTTGCTGTCGGCGGCCGGAATCTTCGGGGTCATCGCCTACTTCGTCGCTCTGCGGACCCACGAGATCGGCGTGCGCCGCGCGCTCGGCGCGACCGCGAACGATGTCCTGTGGCTCATGACGCGGCAGGGTCTGCGGCCGGTCCTCCTTGGGTTGACCGTCGGCACCGTCGTGTCGCTCCTGAGCGCGCGGCTCCTGCGGAGCGCGCTCTACGGTGTCACGCCGTGGGACCCGATGACCTTCGTCGCCGTGGGGGTCGTCCTGGGCGGAGTCGCCGTCGCGGCGATCCTCGTACCCGCGCGGCGCGCCATGCGGATTCAGCCCACGCGCGCGCTTCAGTTCGGCGGATAACGCGCTAGATTCGGGGGATGGCCTCCCACGAACGGACACTCGGCATGGTATTCGACCACCCTACCTCGCACAACATCGAGTGGAAAGACGTCATTCACATGCTGAACCAGCTCGGCACGACGGAAGACGCCGGCCATGATGGTTTGCGCGTCACGGTGAATGGCAAGACGGTCGTCTTTCACCACGCGTACCAGAAGACGCTCAACGACGAACAGATCAGGCAGATGCGACATTTCCTGCACGATGTCGGACTGCAACCGGAAGAGCGCGCTAAGGGGCCGTAATCGCGGCGATCCCGAAGTTGGTCAGCAGCTGCTTCTGGAGCTCATCCGACATCGCGTTCAGCTGTTGCACGCCTTGCGCCCCGCCGCCGACGCGATAGCGCAGCTGTCGCTGACCGAACGGCGTCTCGATGATGCGGATCACGGCCTCGACGATCTCCGTGGGATCGCCCGCGATCTGCTCCAGCGTGCGCATGATCGAGTCGGCGATCCCGTTCACGGGTCCGTACGTCGTCGTCCGCGCGGTATCGGCGGCCTGTTCGACATTGCCCGCGATCGCGGTCTTGTACGATCCCGGCTCGAGGATCACCGAGTCGATATGCTGCGCGGCGAGCTCATAGCGGTACGACTCGGCTAACGCCTCCATCGCCCACTTGCTCGCGCAGTAGTACGCCATCGCGGGCAACACGATGCGACCGGCGCCACTCGACACGTGAAGCAGCAGGCCGCTCCCCTGGCGCCGCATCGCCGGGAGCACCGCGCGGCAAGTGCGCACGACACTGTAGAAGTTCGTGTCCATGAGCGCTTGGACCTGGGCCAACGTGATGGCTTCCGAGACGCCGTTCACCACGCGCCCGGCGTTGTTGATGAGAATGTCGATGCGCCCGGCTGCCGCTATCACATCGGCGACGGCCCGTTCGACCGAGGTGTCGTTGGTGACATCCAGCTCCACGACCTCGGTGAGAGCACGAAGCTCCCGGGCGGCGGTGGCGTTCTTCCCGTTGACGCCGCGCATCGTCGCGAAAACTCGATAGTTACGCCCCGCCAGCGCCTCGGCCAGCAAACGCCCGAATCCTGTGCTGGCGCCAGTAATGACGACGACTCGTTTCGAGTCACCCATGCGGATACCCTGTAGCGATTCGATTCATATGTCTATGAGTACCAACGTTATACGCGACTTGGGAGTACTAGTCCCTAGTGACAATTACGGACGAGGCCGGCGGTTCCACGTCGTCTGGTCGCATTCCGTCGCTCGACGGTATGCGCGCTGTCGCTGTCAGCTTCGTCTGCATCTCCCATCTCATCGGCGGTCCGTCGGCCCCACTCGACCTGGGGACCATCGGCGTGCGCGTCTTTTTCGTGCTCTCCGGATTTTTGATTACGACGCTGCTGCTGCATGAGTGGGATCAGTCCGGCACGATCAATCTGTCCCGTTTCTATTTCCGGCGCGCGCTCCGCATCTTCCCGGCATACTACGCGTATCTCGCCGTAATTGCACTCGCGGGCTCGCTTGGCGTGATCCAGTTGCACCGCGGTGATCTGCTGTACGGTCTCACGTACACCGTGAATTACCACATGCCGGCGTCCTCGGTGTTCGTCCAGCACGCCTGGTCGCTGGCGGTCGAGGAGCAGTTCTACTTATTGTGGCCGGCGTTGCTGCTGATATTGGGCAGGAAGCGGGGGCTCCAGTTCGCGCTCCTGGTCATTTGCCTGGCGCCCCTGGTCCGCATTGCCGTGCACGAGTCGTTGCCGGATGCCATGAAGGGCACGATCCGATATCGATTCGAGACCGTCGCCGACGGGATCGCGGTCGGGTGTGCGCTGGCCGGGTATCGCGGTCAGCTGTGGGCGATGGGGTGGTACCGCCGATTGTTGACCAGCGCGTGGTTCTGGCTCGTGCCCGCGGGCGTCATCGCGCTCTCATTCGTCGGCTCGCATGCGTTCCAGGCGATCATCGGCGCATCGATCATGAATCTCCTGATCGTCGCGTTGGTCGATCGCGGCATGCGCCTCTCGACCGACCCGGTCGGTCGCCTGCTCAACACGCGGGCGTTTGTCGCCACCGGTGTCTTGAGCTACTCGCTCTATCTCTGGCAACAGCCATTCTTGGCGAGCCACCAGACCGGGTGGTGGACGGCGCTCCCGATCAGCGTGGTGTTCACCGTACTGGCGGCGCTCGTCTCCTACTGGGCGATCGAGCGCCCGTTCCTCGCGCTGCGCCAGTTCATGGCGCGCCCTCACTTGGTCCGGGTCGCCGCGGTCTTCCCATCGACGACGAGACCGCCCGAGTAGTGCGCTTCGAACGTGCCCGTCATGTGATCGCCTCTGAAGTGCGACACACTGTGGAGAAGCGTCACGGACTGGCCGGGCCGCTTCGTACTGGGATACGGTCCCGCATCGGTTACGACACTGTCCCCGCCCGTCGCAATCACTCGCACGGGGATAGGCGGTCGGTCCGCGAACTTCATGATCCACGTCTTTTGGTCGTCTGAGACCGTGATGACGACGGATCCGATCACGCTGTCTTTGGGCCCGATCATGTACCGGTTGTTCCACACGCCGGCGGTGCTCTGCGCGCCGGCGGAAGCCGCCATGGCGAGCGCGGCTGAAACGATGAGGGCATGGCGCATGGGTCTCTAGTAACCCTATGGTTACACAGCCGTCAAGTGCCGCCAGCGCGCCTAGGCCGGCATCGCGGTCCACGTCGTGCTCTTCGCCATCTTGTACCGCTTGATGTTCGCGTAGGGAATCGTCGTGAGGAACGAGACCTCGTTCCCCTTGCTCGACAACGCGATCATGGCCGAGTCGCTCAGCGTTTTGTCGTCGGCGACCACGAGCGTGTTGAAGTGCGAGTTGCACTCGAGTGACGTGGGATTCTCGGTGCACTTCCCACCTTTGTCGAAGTACACCAGGTCGTCGAACACGATCTCGTAGATGAAGCCGCTGGAGTACCCGCCGCAATCTTCGGTGAGATCGGTCGAGATGTGAATCGTGGTGCGATTTTTTTCCAGCTTGATCATGCGCACCAGATCCAGCATCGTCCACTTCTCGCCTTTGTTCAGCGTGTCCTGCAGATCCTTCTTCAATGCCGGCAGCGTGACTTTGAGCGCCTGCATTCCGGAGAACCGCCGGATGAGATCGCGGGCCTGTACTACGCTGAGCGGGACCCATGCCTGGAACCCGTCGCGGAGATCCTTCGGCTGTCTCGAGTCGCCTCGATAAAAGGTGTATGCCATGGGCGGCAATGTAATACTTACCGACGGCTGGACGCAGTAATCCGGTAGACGACGCACGCGAGCCCCGCCGAGTTGAGGCGCGATTCCACGAGCACGCCGCCGATCTTCTCGATGGCTCGCCGGGAGCGCCAGTTCTCGGGCCCGATGAGAAACACGACGTGGTCGACGAACCCGAACGCGTGTCGCATCATCAGCTGCTTCATCTCGCCATTGTACGTCCCGCCCCAGTGTGATCGGGCAAGAAACGTCCAGCCGATCTCGATCTCACTCTTCTCGGGATCATAGCCGTAATACCGCGATGACCCGACAACCCGGCCGTCCGCCTTGTCGATCGCGATGAGCGCACCGCCGGAGGCCAGCGCTTCCCGGAAGAAGCCCGCGAAGACGTCCGGCTTGTACCGATCCGATACCGGATGCTGTTCCCAGATGAGCGGATCCGACGCCACGGCATAGAGATCCTGGAAGTCCTCCGCCCGGAGCGGCCTCAGTGTCACGAGCTCGCCCTCCAGCGTCGGCTGCAGATCAGGTTGCACGGTGAGAGCCGTTCGCGCCCGCGCGCGTTCTTTCTAGTGAACCCATCGCGAGCATGGAGTCCCTCATGTCCACGTCAATACGCCTCGTACTCTGCACGATAGCAGCTGCCACGACCACGTTCGCCCAAACGCCTCGTCCCGAAGGCTCGCCCCAGCGCCACGGCGAGATCGGGTTCATCGCGCCAGCCGGCTGGACTGTCCAGCGTGGTCCAAATGGTATCACCGAGCTGGCTCACGCGGTCAACCCCCAAGAGCAGCCGTGCGAGATCCGGATGCTGCCGCCCGCCGCGGCGCAGGGCGATCCCGCGCAAATGGGTTTTCAGATGGTGCAAGCGTTCTCCAACCAGAATCGACTCGGCCCCTACCAGGGACAGTACGGCAAGACCGTGATGCAGTCACGCGAAGACGGCATATCGGGCACTGGCTGGAACTACGTGGACCTCTCTGGCCAATTGGGCCAAAGCGGCATCACGGTGCGCGTGCTCATGGTCGATATGGGAGGCGGCCAGGTGCTGCCGATCGTCGGCTTCACCAAAGTCTGGAATTGCCTGGGCAACCAAGCCGTGCGTGACAACGATGTCTGGGCGCTCTTGTTCCACAGCTTGCAGATTCCCGGCTACACACAGGACTCGCCGAAGCTCGCCGAGCAATTGGTCGGGATGTGGACCAGCGCGAGCGGCGGGGCGGGGAACGCCGCGATCTTCGCGCCGAACGGTCATTTCAGTACGGTTGCCGTCTACCAATCGTACCAGGCCTCCTCGACCCCTGGCTACGTGTGGGAAGTCGACCGGAGCTGGCAAGGCGACGGCCCGTACGAAGTCCACGGCGACCGCGTACACACGCGCAACCCAAAGGGGAGCGACACGGAGAAAGACGTGACGCGCTACTTCAGCATCGTGCGCACGCCCAACGAGAACAAGCCGGGCGGCTATGAGTACGCCTTACGAATGGTCGAACGATCCTGGGACGGCAGTGCTACGTGGGGGTTCAATCCCGCCAGTGGCAACTTCGTCACTCACATGATCAAGTCCCCCGGCTCACATCAGTGACGCCGGAGATCGTCCTTGGGATCGATGAACGTGAGATCCGTCGGGCCGACGCCACTGATCTGAATCAAGTACTCGCCCGACTTCGAGTACTGAAAGTGGCTCAGGTTCGCGGGTAGAAAAAGCACGGTGCCTTCCGGATACGCTTTCAGTTTCGTCTCGTCCCACGTATCCCCGACGCCGAGATACAACGTCCCCTTGAGAACCGTGTAGATCCGGTCATCCGGGTGCGTGTGCGGCATGATCTTGAGCCCATTTGGCGCACGCAGCCGCGTGGCATACAAGCCGGGTTTGGTCGGCGTGCCATACACCACCGCGCGCATCGCTCCGGTGGGCAAAGCGGGATGTTGGCTCCACTTGATCTCGTCCGGCGTGGTGGATTGCACTGTTTGGCCTCGAACGGAACCGGCGACAAGTGCGACCGACGCGAGAACGGCCAGCGCGCGATTGGACATGATCTCTCCTTTTCTGGGGAGTTCAATATAAAGTCGACCCGAACCGACAATAGTATGAACATCGAGAACAAAACGGTCCTGATCACTGGCGCGAACCGCGGTATCGGCGAGGCCCTGGTCATCGAGGCGCTGCGCCGCGGCGCAAAGCGGGTGTACGCCGGCACGCGCGGCGCGCCCCTCACGATGGTCGATGCCCGCGTCACGCCAGTGACGCTCGACGTGACCAATGCCTCGCAGATCCACCGTGCGGCCAAAGACGTACTCGATCTCGACCTGCTGATCAACAATGCCGGCGTCGCGATCTACGATGACCTGAGCAACCCCGACGTGATCGCCCAGCACCTCGCCGTCAATTTCTCGGGCGTGCTCAGCATGACGAACACATTCTTGCCGCAGCTCAAGCGCTCCAAAGGGGCCATCGTCAACAACCTCTCGTTGGCGGCACTCGCCCCCGTGCCGATCATACCGGCCTACTCCATTTCAAAAGCAGCCGCGCTCAGCATGACGCAGTCGCTGCGGGCGCTCCTGGCAGGCCACGGCGTCCAAGTGCACGCGGTCATCCTCGGCCCCATCGACACCGACATGAACCGGGGCTTCGACATCCCGAAAGCCTCGACCGACTCCGCCGCGAAAGGAATCTTCGATGGCCTGGCGAATGGCGACGAGGACATTTTCCCGGACCCGGCGTCTCGGTCCGTTGCGGACGGCTGGCGCAACGGTGCCACGAAGGCCCTCGAGCGCCAATTCACCGCCTTCGTGCCTACCGCGGCGAGTCAGTGCCATGCCGTCAGCGGCAGGTGAAAGGCGAAGACGCTGTCGACGGGGATACCGAGCGCGGTGATCGTACGACGGAGCGTCTCCGCGCGCGCGGCGCTGTAGTTCGGCTCGAAGGCCGGCGGCACGATCATATCGCTGGCGTAGAGCCAGCGGCGCGCCGGCCAGTAGACGAGCAGATCGGAAGCGGCGGGTAGGAGACGGATCTCGTTCGCCCCGCTGCCCAGCGTGACGGGGGCGTGAACCATGCGCACCGATGCGGTGCGTGGCGCGCGGGCGAGCGAGTCCGGATGCGTCGCGTAGGGCGCCGCAATGACGGCCCGCACGCGCGCGGCGTTCACATCGAGCGCGTAGATCGGAATGCCGCGACTCACGTATTCGCGAACGCCACCGATCTGCATCCAGGCCGACGCCGTGGTGATGACCGCGGTGATCGGTATACCGGGAAACAAACGGGCCGCCTGCGCCAGCACCGCGCGTGACTTGGCGTTCGACTGGGACGCGTCGAGGACGATAATCCCGTCGCGCTCGCGAATGAGCGCCGACTGATAGTACCCCGCGAAGAGCACCACGCCGTCGGCGAGCGTCACTGGAGTGAGCGTCGGCTCCGGCATGGTCGGTGCGCCATGGCTCATCATCGCGAACTGCGGTCGCACGGAATCGGCGATGGCAAATGAGTCCGGGGGCGTTGCCGGCGCCACGTCGATCTCCGTCACCAGGAATCGGCGCCACGGCTCGCCATTGAACGTGACGAGTCGTTGACGCGGATACCATACGCCGTTCGCCTCGAGCGTCCACCCCGACCAGCGCGTGGCGAACGTGATGTCGCCCCACAACGACCAGAACACGAACGTCGGATATGCGCGCACGAGCCAGACGGCATCGGGAAAGCCCGTCGCGGCATCGATCGCGAGCCGGACGCGCGCGTCCGCCCAGTGGAACGCGACGACGTGATGGGGGACGCCGTCGATCACCGAATCGTGCAACGCCGTGAGATCCGATGCGGCGAGCGCCGTGAGCAAGATGCGGTCTGGCGCGAGGGCGAGCACCTCGGAGGCAGTCGCCGCATCGAACGCGGACGCCGCGGCGACCCCACCGCGGCTCACGACGCTGTCACTGGCCACAATCGATTGCGTGAACGGTTGGTTCGCCATCGCGAACCGGGTCACGGTGGTCTGCCGAAGTCCCACCGGCGCCATCCGCCGCAACGTCGTGATCGTCTCGGCGATCGCCGATGGAGCGACGCGTGGATCACCGACCGATGTGAAGAACTCGAGTCCCTCTTCGACCGTGCGAACGGCTGTCTCAGCCTGCAACTTATCGAGACCGCCGATCGCCGTCGCACTACGGAGAACCAACTGGCGCGGCGGTTGCGCGAGCGCCAAGAGATAACAAAGAATGATGCGCATGCGACCAATGTTTGCGAGCCGCGCGCTCGAGTTCGAGACCTCGTGCCGCCAGCGCAGCGATCGTGCAGCGAACGCTGCCTGGAGGCCGAGATGTGAGGCGGCCATCATAGGTTGCGGCATGCCGAAATCCTTTGTGGTCTACGACAACATGCAGTACTCGGGCAAGCCCGCGACGGTCAAGGGACTGTGCAAGCACATCAACCTGCTCGGCGAAGCGAGCATCTGGCCCGGACTCAAGAACTACGGCACGCTCCCGGCGCAGAGCACCTTCGCGGCAATCGTCCGCAAGGCCGTCACTGGCAGCGGACCGCTCGTCCTCGATGTCGAGAAGCTGCTGCTCACGTCGACTGCCAACGCGCAGACCCTGTCGACGCTCGCTGACTGGGCGCACACGGCAGCGCCGGGTCATCCGGTCGGCTACTTCGGGTTCACGCAGATGTTGAATACGCCCATGTCCGATTACAGCTATGCGATTCAGCTGGGTGCGAATGTGGAGGCGTGGTTCCCCTCGGCGTATACGCGCGATGACGATGAGACCAGTTGGGCGGCGCGCGTCCAAGCGGCGGCAACGCAAGCGCAAGCGTGGGGCACGGGGCAGCCGATCTACTTCTATCTGTGGCCGCAGTACGCGACTGGCACGACGAAGCAGTATCAGTATGTCGATTACGACTATTGGATGTTCCAGCTGAAAACGGCGTACCAGTACGGCGATGGCGTGGTGATCTGGAGTAAAGCGACGCCGTGGAACAACAGCACGAACTGGTGGAACGCGACCGAGGATTTCATCATGCCAATGGCGCAGTCACATCCGACGACGCCCCGACGTGCGCCCTGAGTACGTCGAACGCCCACACCCGCTTGAGCTTGTCGCCCCAGAGCGGCATGCTCATTATACGAGACTATGACACTCGTCGAGGTGGTGCTCGCCGCTCTGCTCGCGCACGGGAATATCGCCGCTCACGATTCATTGCCGGCGGATCCCATCACGGACGCCAAGAGCGTCATCTCGTTCTTGAATACCGGTCACGCCGACAGCGTGCAGCGCCGCATGACGGCCGAGGCACAGCAGCGTCGCACGGCGGCGCAGCGTGACTCGCTCTGGCACGTGCTCGTGTCCCAGGTTGGCACGTTCCGCCGATTCGGAGCGGCGCGCGTGGAGCAAGGTCCCGCCGGCGGACGCACCGTGGTCTTGGAGCTCGAATTTTCCGCCCAGCCGGTGCACGCATCGGTCGCATACGATGCGAGCGGTCAGATCTCGTCGGTCGTGTTCCAAGCTCCCTAAAGCGACGGCGATCACGTGTCGTTGCTCGTCCATTCACGCGTCCATTCCGCTGAGCTCGACCCGAGGTCGAGCGACGCGGTTTGAAAGCCGAACGTGATTTGATGCACTGTCCCCGAACCTTTCGGGGGCGATTTCACGTGATGCCCCACCGTGTGAATGTTTCGAACGACGACATTCGTCAACCCGACCTGGCCAAGGGGGGCCCCGAAGCTCTTGCCATCGCCGGGACCATGGATCTCGAATTTGACCGATGCGATCACTTCTTGAGTCGCGAGCGATGACAACAAGAGGGGAGAGGCGGAGTCAACCTGCTTGGTGATCACGATCGTTTTGCCGCCCTTCGCTGATCCGCCGCTCGAAGAGAGCCATGGCAGCACCGGTCCGGTATACACGGTGAGTACCGGAATCCGGCCCGTACCTGCGTGAGACTTGGCCGGAACCGAGCCCTTCACCTTGCCTTGCTGCTTGAACGACAGGGTCATCAAGAATTGGTGCGGCATGAGTTCTCCTCGGTGAGTTGCCCCTCCATCCCCTCCATAATACGGCGTGGCCGTCACCAATCGGAGTCCGCACCCGGCGTTCAGTCGTTCACGTTCTCCCTCGACTGACCTCGTAACGAAGCTCCACCATGCCGCTCTTGTACGCCGTGACCTCGGCCAGATGGAGCGGGATATCCCGGTCGAGCTTCTCGAAGAACGGGATGCCTTCGCCGATCAAGACCGGCAAAATCGAATAGCGCACTTCGTCGGCGAGCCCGCGACGCAGGCATTCGGCGGACACCGCGCTGCCTCCCACGAACCAGATCGTACGGAACGCGGGCCGTAGGCGTCCGTTCACGAACTGCGCCAGATCGCCGGAGTAGAGCTCGATGGTATTCCGGATCCGTGGAAGCTCGCGACTCGTCAGGACGAACGTCGGTTTGTCGCCGTACGACCACCCGAACCCTTGGGCCTCGAAACGCAGCGCGGTCTCATAGGTTCGCGATCCCATGACGTAGCAATCGATCGTCCTGAGAAACGCCTCGACGAATCCCGGCTCCATCGTGGCCCCGCCGATGAATTCGTCCGAGGTTTCGAGCCAGTCGACGCGCCCGTCCTTTCGAGCGACGAAACCGTCGAGGCTTGCCGCCATGTGGATCGTGACGCGAGAGTCGGGCATCGGCTCCACTCGACTGAGCGCGTTCACGATCCGGTAGTGCGTCGAGTGGGCAAGCGCGCCAAGTAGATCAGCAGGGTCGCGGCCGCGGCGGCCTCCGTGGCGATCGTCATGTTCATAACGATCGAGTGCGCCGCAACGGGCGCCGCGATATAGTGGTCCAACCCGCCAAACCCCATCGCCCCGTACACCGCAATCATCAGCACACCGACCGCGCGCGAACGGAAGCGATAGACCCCGTAGCCGAGTACACCGATAGCCGTCGTGGCTACGAACGCCGCCCAGACCCCGACGGGTGTGAGCCGTGCCGGCATGTTGGGATACTCTCGCAGATACAGGGCGTTGTGCGCAAAGTGCATCAGGCTTGCCGCACCGTACACGATCATGATGAGGCGCAACCCGCTGTGATTTCTCAGTCGAGCGTCCACGCGTCCGAGAGCGGCAACGTCGTCACCGTGGATCATTCGTGCAGAACGTTGTGCTTGCGGAGAACCGCCTGGAGCTCGGCGTGCGGGATGCCGAACGACCGCCAGTAGTCGGCGCCGGTCATCGTCTCGGCGGCAATCATCGCGTTATCCACGGCTTCTTCGGTGGCCTGCACGGTCGCCAGGAACAGCGGGTCAATGCGGTCGCTGACGACCCGTTGGACCGTGGAGACCGGCGGGTGATCCGACGATGTGCTGTTCCCATTGTCCGCGCCGGTGTTCGCGGTCGAGAAGGCAAGGAACAGATCGCCGGAGCCATTGCCGTGAATCGACCCGGTGCGACCAAGACCGAGCGGAACGCGCTTGGCGAGACGCTTGAGTTGGTCGGGCGTGAGCGGCGCGTCGGTCGCCACGATGACGATGATCGAGCCACGCTCGGCCTCTTCCGGACTCTCATCGATCGCGCTCGTCTGATGCTCGCAGAGCGGCGCGGGCTGGCCGTCGCCGCGAAGCACCGGCGGGTCGAGGAGACGCGCGACACAACCAGTCGGATACCCGGTGATCTCGCGGCCGACCGTGATGCCTGCCATACGAAACTCCGAGCGGTTGCCGTAGTTGCACTGCACCAGCACGCCGACGGTATAACCGCCCTGCTCCGCGCTCAGGTGGCGTGACGATGTGCCGGTGCCACCCTTGAAGCCATTGCACTGCATACCGGTGCCGCCGCCGACGTTCCCCTCACGCACGGCGCCGCCGCGAGCGGAGTCCAGTGCCTGGAGCGCGTGCTCGCGCTTGACGTGCTGGCCCTTCATGTCGTTGAGGCGCTGGTCGGAGGTCTCGGCCACCAACGGGTACCAGAACGGGCCGGCGCGGTTGTGCGACACCATCCACTCGACGACGGCGTCGCGGACCACGCCCACGCTCAGCGTGTTGGTGATCATGATCGGCGTCTCGAGCACGCCACTCTCATCCACCCAGTGCGTGCCGGTCATGTCGCCGTTGCCGTTGCCCGAATAGAAGGCCGCGAACACGCCGTCAGTCGACGCCTTGCCGCGCGGAAGAATGGCGGTGACACCGGTGCGGACCGGGCCGCGGCCGACGATGCGTTTACCTTCGCCGGCGATCAGCGTCACGAAGCCGACCTCTACGCCGGCGACGTCCGTGATCGCATTCAACGGACCGGGCGTACCATCGAACGGAACGCCCAGGTCGCGGGCGCGCGGCTGCTGTGCCATGAGCGGGGGAGCAAGGAGGACTATCAGTGCGATGCGGCGCATGTGGGTTAAAATACGTTGCGCCTATGACAAACGCATCCGAATTACGGCGTGTCGCCGCGTTCTCAGACTTGCCGGCCGGTGAAATTCAGTGGTTTCTGGGCCACGCCGAGGAGGTCTCTCTTCGGGCGGGAGAGATTCTCGTACGGCAAGGCGATCCGCCGGATTGGATGTTCGTCTTGTTGGACGGACTCTTTCGTTGGGAAGGCGAGTTCGGCGGAGACACGGTTGCTCTCCCCGCGGAAGCTGGTGAGATCAACGGAGTATTCCCGTTCTCCAGGATGCAGCGGTTCACCGTATCCTGCCGGGCCTTGAGCGACGGCCGGATCCTCAGATTCCCCGCCGCGCTACATCCGGAGTTGATCCAGAAGATGCCGGAATTGACGCCGCGGTTGGTCGCCCTGATGTCCGACCGTATCCGCGAGGGCACCCGCATCGAGCAGCAACGCGATCGGCTGATGTCATTGGGCAAGCTCTCCTCCGGTCTGGCTCACGAGCTGAACAACCCAGCGTCCGCCGCCACGCGCGCGGCCGATCAGATGCGTGAGACGCTCGCTGTCATGCGCCGTGCGAACGCGGAATTGTGGCGGCGACCGGTGAACGATTCGCAGAAAGTCCTTATCGACGACGCGGAAGCGTCGCTGCTGCAATCGCGCGTGACGATGGATGGACTTGCACTCAGCGACCTGGAAGAAACGCTGGACTCGATGTTGCGCAAGCATGGCCTCGCCGATTCCTGGCGGCTCTCGGGCGCCCTGGCGCGATGCGGCATGCGTCCGGAGCCCCTGGCCAATCTCCTGAGAGACCTCGATGTCGACACGGCCCGAGCCGCGCTCACACGGATGGCCGCGTCCGCGGAATTGTCGGCACTGCTCGACACGATCGAGCGCAGCACGGCACGAGTATCGAAGTTGATCGACACGGTCAAGGCGTACAGCTCAATGGATCAGGCGCCGGTTCGGGACGTTGACGTTGTCCAGAGCCTCGAAACCACGCTCAACGCCCTGACGCACGTGTTGCAGCCGAGGATCAGCGTGCATCGTTCATATCAGCCGACCCCATTGCTGGTCAAAACGGTGAGCGCTGAATTGAATCAGGTATGGACGAACCTGATCGAGAACGCCGTCGAAGCCATGCTCGGCGTGGGTGAGCTTCGGCTGCGAACGTTTCGCGATGACCACTACGTCGTGGCCGAAATCGGCGACACCGGCCCCGGCATGTCTCCCGAGGTCCAGTCTCACATCTTTGATCCTTTCTTCACGACCAAGGGCGTTGGCGCGGGCACGGGTCTCGGGCTCAACACCGTGCGGACAATCGTGAGAAAGCACGGTGGCGCGATTCACGTGACCTCAAAGCCGGGTGACACTCGCTTTCAGGTATGGCTTCCCTGGTCGGACCCTGGTTCGACTCCATAAGTCACGGAGAAGAGGACTCGTAGGCTTCAGCACGTCATCAAGAGGAGCCACGACCGCGTAGCTGGTCGGAGTCTGACGACCACAGTCGAAATCGGACACCGGGAGATGTAACGCGCCCGACTCGTGGCGTCGCCCCGCGCTTCGCTCCATACTATCGCGATCTTCGTCGCCATCCCTCCCGGAGGCACTGCGTCATGATGCGGTCGATTACCCTGCTATCTCTTGCGGTCATCTTAGGCGCCGCACCTTCGCATCCCGTTGCCACCACCGCGCCGTCGGTGCTAGCGGCGGATCGCGAGATCTGGACGATGGTGATCGGCTACGTCACCGCGGCCGCCGAACAGGTGCCGGACTCGAGCTACTCGTATCGCCCAGTGCCGACGGTGCGCACCTTCGGCCAACTCGTCGCGCACATCGCCGGCTCCCAGGACATGTTCTGCGCCCAGGCACTCGGCGAGCAGGCGCACGCCTCGGACGAGATCGAGAGGACCATCACCGACAAGGCCGCATTAGTCGCGGCGCTCGAGGCTTCCACCGCGCACTGCCGAAAAGCGTACGCCATGACCGACGCCGACGCGATGAAACGGACGGTCAAGACGTTCGCTGGCGAGCGGTCCGCGCTCTGGGCTTTGCTCTACAGTACGGTGCACGACAACGAGCACTACGGAAACATCGTCACCTACATGCGCATGCTCGGCATGGTACCGCCGTCCAGTCAGCCGGCGCGCTAGGCGCCGAGCAATCCGAGCGCTCGCCTCCCAGGACGACTGCCGGTGCTCGGTCATAGGGACGCGTGCAGTGCGGCCATGACCCGCGAGTAACTCCTCAGATCGACATGACGCTCGGCTAACAATGCCGCGCCGGAGCCGCTGGCCAGTATGATCTTGAACTCCTCGGTCGGCATAGTCACTGCGTACACGTCAGGCGGAGAGATATCAATGTTGGTCGCGCTCGCGTAGAACACGATCTGGAGCTGGCCAGCGGCATACGCATAGGTGAATGTCTCGAGATAATCGAACCCGACGCTCAATGGCAGCGGCGTCCACGCGTTCGTCGAGTCGGCCGTCGAATCCGTGCTCATGTAGACGAGCACCAGACCGTTGGCCGCGATCGCTGACGTAATCGCGGGAAACTCGATGGTGGCGACCCGCGCGTTGAATGTCGCGAACGGCCCAGAGCTGACGGGAACAGTCCAGACCGTGTCGTGGTACATCGAGTCCACGAGCGTAATCGTATCGGTGACGACGCTGGCGTTGTTGAGTGGTCCTGTAGAGGATGATCCGCCACACGCGGCGACAGTCAGGCCAAGCGACACCGCCAGAGCCAACAGGAGCGAGCGATCGTTCGTCATGGATTGTTCCGCGTTGAGGACCACATCACATGGCGAAATTCGTCGCACGGTGATATCACCCTGGGACGAACGCCATATTCCGCGGGGCAGAGCGTTACCCCACAGGTGTCAGTGCCCGGCTATGGCTGCCAGTTGAGAGTGGGGCGGCTAAAATCGTACGTCGCCATGATGACGCCCGTCGTCGTCACTTCACTCGCCAGAAGCTTCATGGCGACCGGATGCGTCGTGCGTCCGAAGAGCTTTTTCCCCTTTCCGAGCGCCACGGGGAATGTCAGTAGCAGCATGCGGTCGATGAGATTGGCGTCCAACAGCTGCGGATAGAGGGTCGAGCTGCCCCACACGACCATGTCGGGCCCCTCGCCAGCTTTCACCTTCTTCAATTCGTCAATGCCGCGCAGCTGGTGGCTGTTGGCCCAGGTAAAGGTCCTCGTGCCGCTGGTCATCACATACTTGTTGGCCTTTGCGAACACGGCCGCAATGGGATTGTCCGCGGGAGCATTCGGCCAAAAGCCGGCGAAGATGTCGTAGGTCTCGCGCCCGAGCAGCAGGTCCTTTGGCTTGGCGACAGTGCCTACCAGCCTGATGACGGCATCACCGGATTTGGTATCCGAGTATTGCACGGTCCATCCGCCAAGATCGAACCCGCCGCTCGGATCTTCTGTCGGGCCGCCAGGAGCCTGCATGACGCCATCGAGCGAAACAAATGCCATCGCAATGATCTTTCTCACGGTTGCCTCCCATAGGCGGGTGCGTCGCTCAGCGGGGCCAGGCGAACACGTACGACAGGCTCACGGTCTCGCGCACTTTTCGGCCGCGTGCCATGGCTGGCAGAAAATGCATGTGCCGAATCGCCTCGATCACCGCCGCCGTGAACGCCGTATCGTTGCTCTGAACGACCCGAATCGAGGAAGGATCGGCGAGCCCCGTGGTGTCGATGAGCACATTGAGGATCACCGTGCCCTCCTTCTGGCTTCCCCGCAGCGACTTCGGATAACGCACTCCGGGATTGTCCGGCAGGGCCATCGGCATGCGATCGATACCCAGTGGTGGATCGGGATACACTCTGGGGAGACCCCGTAGCATCGCCAGCAGGGTGGGCGATTGCAACGCCGTGAAATGAACGCCGATCGTTTGCGCCGACTGGATTGCCTGGACATCGTACGCATCGCCGATACGGCCGAGCCAGACGCTCCCTCCGCGCGCAGACTGCTCGAAGATCTTCGCTGAATCCCGAGCCTCCGCTCGGTCGGTCAATGTCGCCAACGCCGAGGAATCCACATACACATCGATGCTCGGCCCCTCGGTCCCAATGATCGCGATGCGCGTGCGTCCACCCACAAAGCGACTGACCGTAACGGATCCGCCGATACCGAACGTGAACTCCGTGTGCGGGGCCGGGGGCCGCGCAGCCTGCCAAAAGGACATGCAGGCCGCGAGACCGGCGCAGGCGACAAGACTAGCGCGCTTCACACGGCACAGTCTCCGGACGGGTCGACATACGCAAATTAACTACCCCGGCTCAAGCAGAGCGACGACGCGGACGGTTTCATGGAAGTGGTCGACCGCACCAAGGACGTGATAAAATCGGGCGGAGAGCGGATCAGCTCGATCATGCTGGAGAACATCGCGGTTCTTCATCCTCATGTCGCCGAAGCCGCGGCGATCGCGGTACCGCACCCGAAATGGATCGAACGGCCTCCGTTGCTCGTGGTTCTTCGCGACGGCACCGAGCGCGCCGTCGCGGATGTGTTGGCGCTCTTTGAGGGCAAGATCGCGCGATGGTGGATACCCGATTGCGTCGTGTTTCGTCGACGCATTGCCGCATACGGCGACCGGAAAACCGAACAAGCTGGTGCTTCGGCAGGCCTATGCCACGCACTATGGTGTGACGCCGGGATAGCTCAGCGCGCGGTTCAGGCTGCGCGCTGGGTGTTCCCGTTAGATTCGGCCGCGCGCAGCAGTACAACTTCGGCGCACTCGTGCTCCGGCTCATCACGTGTCACGCAAATGGGGCGTTCGGGCAAGCGTAGATACTAACCTCCTACAACTGCCTGGGTTAGGTGATAACTCAGGAAAGGACCCAAAGTGTTACAGCCCCCCGCCCGGGGGCGTCGGGCATCGCTCGGGGCGCGTTGTCTAGGCCTGGGTCAGAGCTTCGTGAGATCGACGGCCAGGCCGGCTGCGGTTAGTTCACGCACCAGCTTAGCGTGCCAACCTTCATGATCGTCGAGCGGGATGTAAGCGACACCGTCGTAGTCGCTCGGCA
>DATMLM010000068.1:0-14023 GCA_035570055.1 Gemmatimonadaceae bacterium | reverse complement strand
CCCCAGGGTCTTCTGCACCGACTTACTAGGCCGAGCGAGCCCAAGCGAGTTCCTTTCTTTATAGTGACCTCTATAAGGATGGTGCCGTCCTTCGGGCATGCCAGCACGGCCGCTCGGGGTCGTTCTCCTGACAACAGTATTGGCCGCATGTTCCAGCGCTCCCGCCGCTACACTCAACGGGGGCGCTGATAGCCTGTACGTTGGCGTCGCGTTCAGCACCGATAGCGGAATCGATACGCGGGGTTACGCGAACGGCGTCAAGCTGGCGCTCGACAAGCTGAATGTGACGCGCCCCCACGGCGCGCTCCCCCTCGCGGTCCGGTTGCCGTCGAAGGGCGCGAGCGATGTGCTCATTGCTGCGGCGTTTCGCGACGACCCCAAGATCATCGGCGTCGTCGGCCATACTGGCAGCGCCGCGACGATCGCGGCCGCGCCGATCTATGCCGACGCGGAGCACAACGGTCGCCATGCGCTGATCGACATCACGCCCACGGCCACCAATCCTCGCGTCACGAAAACCACGAGTTGGGTGTTCCGCGTCTGTCCGACGGATGACGATGCGGCCCGAGCCCTGGCTCGTTTCGCTGCAGAATCTTTGCACGCCAAGCGCGTGGCGATCATCTATCGCGACGATCTCTTTGGACGCGGCTACACGGTTGCGTTCATGAATGAGCTCACGGCGCACCACGTCCCGGTTGTCGAACGTGATCCGTACTTGCGTGGCATTGCCGAGTATGACGCCTACGCGATTCGAATGACGCAGCGCGCCGTCGATGCCGTGGTCATTGCCGGCGGCGCAAACGAGGCCGTGGATATCCTGCGGGCGATACGCAAGGCAGGGAGCCGGGCCAAGTTCCTCGGCAGCGATGACCTGGCCAGCTTTGGATCGGATCCCGTCACCGCGCGGGAGTTCGCTGGGCTGAGATTCACCGCGTTCTACGACCCGCAGTCGGGGAGCGTGGCGCAGTCGTTCGCGGACGAGTACCAGAAGACGTTCGGCCTCGCCGCGGATCAGAAAGCAGCGCTCGCGTACGACGCGGCGACGCTGATCGCCGAAGCCGTATTCGCGGTCGGCCCCGATCGCGCTCGCGTGCGCGGCTGGGTCGCGCATGCGCCGCAGCTCGAAGGCGCGAGCGGGACGATTCGTTTCAACGGGTCGAGCGGTGATCCCGTCGAGAAGCCCGTGGCGATCGGTGTCGTGCACCCGTGAGTGCCGTCCGCGATCGGCTCCGCGTGGGCTTCGGCTCCGTCACCCTCACGCTGCTCGCGTGCGGCGGGCTTGGCATCACGGCCCTCGAAGTCGTGCATTCAGATCTGCGCAAGAGTGTGCACCAGGCCACCGAGGTGACCGGGCGACTCTCGCGCGTGCGCGACGCGACGCTCCGGTTCGTGGCGCTGTCGCAAGCCGGCCTGATGGCATCCACCGCCAATGCCGACGATTCGTTGCGGAGCGAGCGCCTGGACACGCTGAGCGCGCAGGCGGCAACCGAGCACGATGCCCTCATGCAGACCGCGTCGCTCGGCACTGACGAGCGCGTCACGCTCGAGCGGCTCGCCGATCTGCAGGGCGATCTCGAGGTACGATTTGCGGTCGCGCGCGCGTACCGGGATATCGGGCGGCCCGCCGATGCCTTTCGGGAAGCCTCCATGGCCACGCGCGCGGTGGACACGCTGTTCGACGAAGCGGCCGTCATCGCCCGCGCGCAGGACTTTCGGACCTCGACCACGCTGAACCACGTCGAAGGCCTCGTCACGGGCTGGCGCGCCGGCCTGCTGCTGCTGCTCGTGATCGGACTCGTCGCCACGGTCGTGTTCACGCGGGCGACGGTGCGCGCGGTCACGCACCCGCTCGATGCGCTGACCAGTGCGGCGCGGACGCTGGGCGACGGGGATCTGCGGACGACGATTCGTCCCGAGGGGCTGGACACGGAATACGCGCAGTTCGCGGAAGCGTTCGTCGAAACGGCCGCGCGGCTGCGCAAGGCGATCGCGGAGGTGCAGCAAGAAGCGCAGGAGGTCGCCGATTCGGCGTCATCGTTGACGGCCGCATCGTCCGCGACCGCGGCGTCGACCGGTGAGATCAGCGATGCCGTGACGCAGGTCGCGAGCGGCGTGACCGCGCAACGCGAGGCGCTCGCGGCATCGGGTATGGCCATCGAGGACGTCACGCGGTCGACCGCCGGGTTGAATGACGCGGCGGTGCGGGCCAAGAGCATGGGCGAGCGGGTTCGCGCGGGGGCCACGCGCATCCGCGACGGGCTGAGCGAAGCCGTCAGGACGTTCGAGCGGGCGCAGACGGTCATCAACATGTCGGGTGAGAGCGTTGATGGGTTGCGGTCCACGGCCGAGACGGTGCAGGCCTTTGTCGATCGCGTGCGGGAGATTGCCGAGCAGTCGAATCTCCTCGCGCTCAATGCCGCCATCGAGGCCGCGCGCGCCGGCGATCATGGCCGCGGGTTCGGCGTCGTCGCCAACGAAGTCCGCCAGCTCGCCACGCAGAGCTCGGCGGCGGCGAGCGAGGCAGCCCGCATCGTGAACGGCATGCGCGATCAGTTCGCGACGGCGTCCAAGGCTTACCGCTCCAGTGTCGCCGAGCTCGGCGATGTCGGCCGCGTCTCGAAGGCGACCGCCGACGCTCTCGTCGCGATCGACGGCGCAGTCGACGGCACCGCCGCCATCGCCGTCGCCGTCGGCTCCGCCGCCGACACGAGCCGCCAGGCCGTCGAACAGCTCGTGTCGCGCGTGCGGTCGACGGCCAAGCAGGCGGACGAGCAGGGTGCCCGCGCCGAGGGCGCCGCGGCGGCTGCCGAGCAGACCGCGGCGACGGCTCAGGAAGTGGCGGCTACGGCTTCACACCTGGCCGACAGCGCGCTCCGTCTTCGCACCGTCGCGAGTCGCTTTAAGGTCTGACCGCGCTCCCGGACTCGCGCCGAGCAGGTCGCTCCGCGACACCATGCCGATGACGGTTCGCGGGGCAGCCCGGGTGACGACGGGGAGGCGCCCGACGTCCTCGCGGACCATGTGATCGGCGGCCTCCCGGGCCGAGTTGTCGTCGAAGATGACGACGGGCACCCGGCGGACGAGGTCGGAGACGATGGCGGTGAGCGGCAACTCCAGATCGAGCAGATCGCGCCGGGTGACGACGCCAACGATTTCGCCCTTGGCGTTGAGGACGGCGAAGCCCTGGTGCGATGAGCCCGGCGCGCGGCCTACCATCCAATCGCGGACGTCCTCGACGCCGTCGTCTGCCCGTAGCGTCACGGGCGATGTCGATGCGATGTCGCGGACGAGGATGCGGTCGAGATGATCGGCGTGCATCTCGGGCCGGATGCGGGTGCCCCGTCGCGCCAATTTCTCGGTCATGATCGAGTGCGGCATGAGGCGCAAGGACACGAGGTACGCGGTGGCGCATCCGGCGAGCACCGGCAGCAAGCCATTCGGCTGCCGCGTTGCCTCGAACGCGAAGACGGCCGAGGCGAGGATGGCGTGCGACGCGCCGGCGAACATCGCGGCCATGCCGACCAGGGCCGACATGCGCGGATCGACGTGCGCCAAGGCGCCGGCGAGAGCGCCCAGCCCGCCGCCGATGGTCATGAGCGGCGCGAGGGTTCCGCCGGAGGTCCCGCTCGCCAGCGCGATCTCCCAGGAGATCAGTTTGCCGACGACGAGGAGGACCAGCGCCGTCCCCACGATCGACCCGCTGAGGATGTGGTCGATGTTGTCGTAGCCGACGCCCAGGGTATGGGGTGCGAAGTAGCCGACGACGCCAACGGCGACGGCGCCGATCGCGGGCCACCACATCCAGTGGACGGGCAGCCGCTCGAACAGGTCCTCGATGGCGTACAGTGCCCGGGTAATGCCGACGGAGGCCAGGCCGATGACGAAGCCGAGCGCCACGTAGACCGCGAGGTCGATTCCACTGGGCGGCGACACGGTGGGCATCGCGAAGATCGGCGTCCATCCCACGAACGCCGCGCGGATGCCGGTCGCCGTGACCGAGGCGAGCGCCACCGGGATCAGCGATCGCGGGCTGTACTCGAACAGCAGGAGCTCGATGGCGAGCAAGACGGCGGAGACCGGGGTGCCGAATGTCGCGGCCATACCGGCGGCCGCGCCGGCGGCGAGCAGCGTTTTGCGCTCGATGGCGGTCGTGTGGCGGATCTGTCCAATGAGAGAGCCGAGCGCGCCGCCCGTGGCGATGATCGGGCCCTCGGCCCCGAACGGGCCGCCGGTGCCGATGGCGATGGCGGCGGAGACGGGCTTGAGAAACGTGATGCGGGCCGGGATCCGGCTCTCATTGAGGAGGACCTGCTCCATCGCTTCCGGGATGCCGTGGCCCCGGATGGCCTCGGAACCGAAACGGGCCATGAGGCCGACGATCAGGGCGCCGATGACCGGGACGAGGATGACGCCGAGCCCCAAGTGGTTGTCGGCTGGCGAGGTGAATGAGGTCGAAAGGCGCGAGTAGAACGCGAGGTTTGTGATGAACCCGATAAGGCGCGTCAGGAATTGGGCGGCGAGGGCGGCGAGCACAGCGACGCCGACCGCGAGGCCCGATATCGCGAGTGTCCGGTCGGGGGTCCCGAGAGATGGCGTGCGGATCTCTGGCGATTCCATTGATATCAATATAATTCGCCAGTGAAAGCTTTACCGACCCGCCTGTTACGTCATAGTCTCGCACTGTGTAACACTACCGTTACACGCGAATTTTGCCCATGCTGTGCCCATGCAATCGTTACGATGGGGAGAAGCCGCCCTCATCGCGGCCTTGGTCGGCTGCGCATCCGCGGGCACACGCGAGAGTGAGGCAGTTACGCCCGCCCGCGTCGCGATTTTCTACACACCCCTTGGCGTTTGTTCGGCGTTCGCCACGACCTCGGGGTATGCCGCCGAGGACAACGGTCCCGGGATGATCTTCGTCGTCGCCCGGATCGACTCGGTGCTCACGAATGAAGACTTCGCGTTCGATCCTTCGCGTGTGTACGTGAACAGTCCCGGTCAGACCGAGCATGGTGGGGCATTCGACCGGCAGTTCACGACCGTCGAGCGGACCGACGTGCCCGCCGGTGGCGTCCCGCACCCGCTCGGCGACCTCGCCGTCGGGTATCGCACGGCCGCGGCGACCATGGTCTACGACGCGCACTCGTTCCCGCTCAAGTACGATGAGCGCGGCGTCATCGTCCGGCAGAGTCACTTGGACTCCCGGGCTTCGACCCGCGGAGCGTGCGGCGAGACCGCGGTCTTCACCGGCGGCGGGTACTAGCATCCTCGTATTACCGGACCCCTTGCGTGGCGATGGGGAACTAGCCTAACGTCGAGGCCATGGGCGACCTCGACGTCAGTCTCACGCGCGGGACGCTGGATCTTCTGATACTGAAGGCCCTGAGCTGGGGCCCACGCCATGGCTACGCGGTCGCGGAATGGATCGAGTACGCCACGGGTGCCGCGTTGCTCGTAGGGGAGGGCACGCTATACCCAGCGTTGCACCGCCTCGAGCGCCAGCGCCTCGTGGATGCCGACTGGGGCCTCTCCGACAACAATCGCCACGCGAAGTTCTATCGCCTGAGCCCCGCCGGCCGCCAACGGCTGGTCACTGGCACCTCGGCGTGGCACGAGTTCGTGGAGGCCGCGAGCCGAGCACTGCGCGCCACGGCTCCGTTGCCCGCATGACCCGCCGCCCGTTCCGTCTCACCCACGTCGAACGGGATGTCGACGAAGAGATCGCGTTTCACATTGCCGAACGAGAAAAGAAACTCATCGCGGCCGGCGTGAGCCCGGATGAAGCTCACGCCCGCGCGATGGCGCAATTCGGAGACATACGAGCCGTGCGCACGGAAATGCTGACGATCGATCAGGGCCGCAAGCGTGCCGACGTCCTGAGCAACATCCGACAGGACGCGACCTACGCGCTCCGCACGCTCGTGCACAATGCCGGCTTCACGGCCGTCGTCCTGCTGATCTTAGGGCTGGGGATCGGCGCCAACACGTCGATCTTCTCGCTGATCGACGCCTTGATGCTGCGGCCGCTCCCGGTCCCGCACCCGGAGCAACTCGTCGCGATCGGCGATCAGAGGAGGACGCAGAGCGTCTCAACAGGGACGCCACGGGTGGATCTTCTCTCGTACCCGCTGTACATGGACGTGCGGGACCAGAATCACGTCTTATCGGGCGCCTACGCCACGGGTCGCGGCGGCCGACTGGATGTGCTCATCGAGAAGGGCGCCGAGCCGGACCATCCGCGCTGCCGGTTCGTGTCCGGCAACTACTTCACGGTGCTCCAGGTGGGCGCGACCGCGGGCCGCGTGTTCACGACCGAAGATGACCCCACCGTCGTGATCAGCGACGGATACTGGCACCGCCGATTCGGAGGCTCGCGCGACGTCATTGGCCGCACCCTGACGGTCAACGGCGTACCGCTCACGGTCATTGGCGTCTCCCAACCGGATTTCACGGGTGACGCCGTCGGTCAGCCGACGGATATCTGGCTGCCGCTCAAGTGGCACCCGATCGTCGTCGCGCACACCGAGTGGCTCAAGGATCGCACGATCTCCTGGCTGCTCGTCATGGGCCGCCTCGCGCCCGGCGTGGCGCTCGCGCAAGCCCGCACCGAGATCCAGGCGCTCGCCAAGACATCGCTCCTCGACAACGCGACGGCCGCGGATCGCGGCGGCATCGAGCGCAGCTTTGGCCAGCACGGGGTGCCGGTCGAATCGGGCGCGATGGGATTCTCGTATTATCGAAGCGCGTACGCCCAAGCCCTGCTCACGCTGATGGTGGCCGTCGGCCTCGTCCTCCTCGTCGTCTGCGCCAACATCGCGAACCTGCTGTTGGCCCGCGCCGCCGGCCGCTCACGCGAGATCAGCGTCCGCATCGCCCTCGGCGCCGGACGCGGGCGCCTCTTGCAACAGTTGCTCACGGAGAGCGTCATCCTCGCCGTGGCCGGCTCCGCGTTGGGCCTGCTCGCGGCACTCACCGGCAGCGCGGCATTGCTCCGCGTCGTGGGCGGCGGCCTGTCCCTCGCGGTCCACATCGATGGCCGCGTCCTCGCGTTCACGGTCGCGTTGTCGCTCCTGACCGCGATCCTGTTCGGTCTCATCCCCGCGCTCCGAGCGACGGGACTCGATGTCGCGTCGGCGCTCCGCACGCAGGGGCGCGGCATCGCGGGATCCGGCAAGCTGGCCATCGGCAAATGGCTCGTGGTCGCCCAAGTCGCGCTGTCGATGCTGCTGCTCGTCGGCGCCGGCATGCTGTCTCGCAGCACGATGGCGCTGGCGAACGCGGACATCGGCGTGGCGAGAGGTCATCTCGTGCTCGCCGAGATCGACGCGGAGCGCAGCGGCTATCAGGGTCCGCGGCTCATCGCCCTGGTCCGCGATCTCACCGAACGGGTCAAGCAGATCCCGGGCGTGCTCGCCGTCACCTCGTCGGAGAATGGGATCTTCAGCGGGACGGAATCGGGATCGACGCTGCAGGCCGAAGGGTTTACGGCGCGGGCCGACAGCGACACGCTCGTCGCATCCGACGTGGTTGGCGCGGACTATTTCCGGTCGACCGGCGCGCACATCCTGCAAGGGCGTGACATCGAGGCGCGCGACAACGAGACCGCGCCAAAGGTCGCGGTCGTCAACGAGACCGCGGCGCGGTACTTCTTCCCGAATGGCGAGGCCATCGGACGGCATATCCAGATGGATAGCGTGACATGGGAGATCGTCGGCATCGTCGGCGATATCCAGCAGACTGGCGTGCGAGAGCCACCGGTGCGGCGCGTCTACGGACCGATGGTGCAGCAGAAGATCGCCCCGACCGGGTTCAAGCTCGAGATCCGCGTGGCCGGAGATCCCGCGCGGCTCGTGTTGCCCGTGCGTCAGACGCTGCTCGCCGCCGATCCATCGCTCGCGATCTACAGCGTCGATCCATTGACCGAGCTCGTTCGCGATTCGATCGCCAAGGATCGGCTGGTCGCGACGCTCGTCTCGGCGTTCGGGATCTTGACGCTGATCCTCGCCGCCCTCGGACTGTACGGGGTGATGGCCTACGCGACCGCGCGGCGGACCGGCGAGTTCGGCCTGCGCATGGCCCTCGGCGCCTTGCCGAGTGCGGTCGAGCGCATGGTGCTGCGTGAGGCCATCTTGCTGACGGGGTTCGGCATGGCGATCGGGCTACCCGTCGCACTCGCCGCCACGCGGCTCATGCGCGGGCAACTCTTCGGCATCAGCTTCTTCGATCCGCCATCGATCGGTCTCGCCACGGTCGTGCTCAGCGTCAGCGCCGCGTTGGCCGCGTTCGTGCCCGCGATGCGCGCCTCGCGCGTAGCGCCCCTCGAGGCGATCCGGGCCGACTAGCGATCAGCGATGCTCGTAGACCGTCGCGCCGCCCGCGCGGAGTGCCAGCACGTCGTAGTGGTCCGCTTGGCCACCCATTTCCATTCCAGGCGAGCCGCTCGGCATGCCGGGAACGGCGAGACCCGTGACGCCGGCCGGGTGATCGTGTAGAAGCCGCTTCACCAGCTCCGGCGGGACGTGTCCTTCGATGACATACCCGCCAATGACAGCCGTGTGGCACGATCCGAGCGCTGGCGTGATGCCGTGATCGCGCTTGATTGTCTGCAGTGCGCCGGCGTTCTCGACGTCCACCGTCTCGACCGTGAAGCCAGCGCTCCGCATCCGATCGACCCACTGGGAACAGCAATGGCAGGTCGGGCTCTTGTAGACGGTGACCGTCTCAGGGGGACGCAGGGTCGCGAGCACGACCAACGCTATCAGGCCAATTTTCATACACTAAATATGAAACGCGGCATCGCCATCGTCCTCCTGGTCGTCGCCTTGGTCGTCGGCGGCCGCTTCCTCGGCGCCAGTGTCGCGCCATTCGTCCAGCAGGTGAACCGGCTCGGTGCGGCGGGGCCGATCGCCTTCGTCGCCGGCTACGCCGTCGCCTGCGTCGCCCTCGTGCCGGCCTCGCTGCTCACGCTGGCCGCGGGCGCGATCTTTGGGATCGTCTGGGGGACGATCTACACGCTGATCGGTGCCTCGATCGGAGCCGCGCTGTCGTTTCTCATTGCGCGCTATGCGGCGCGGGGACTCGTCGAACGTCGCCTCGCGGGCAACGCGCGGTTTGCGGCGATCGATCGCGCCGTCGGCGCCGACGGGCTCAAGATCGTCACGTTGCTCCGGCTGTCGCCCGTGTTTCCGTTCTCGCTCTTGAACTACGCGCTGGGCCTCACGCACGTGCGGCTTGCCGACTATTTACTCGGCATGATCGGCATCATCCCGGGTACGTTGCTCTACGTGTACTACGGGAAGGTCGGCGGCGATGTCGCCGCGCTCGTGGGCGGCGCACGGCCGCGCGGTGGGCCGGCGGGCATCGCGCTCTTAGGGATAGGGCTGATCGCGACGATCGCGGTCACCGTGCTGATCACGCGGGCCGCCCGGCGCGCGCTGGCGCATGTCGTCTAGATATCATCTCGTGGTGATCGGCGCCGGCACCGGCGGCCTCGTCACGTCGGCGATCGCCGCGGGGCTCGGCGCGCGCGTGGCGCTCGTCGAGCGCGATCGCATGGGTGGCGATTGTCTGAATGTCGGGTGCGTGCCCTCGAAATCGCTGATCCATGCCGCGCGATCCCACATCGCCTTTCCCGCCGCGATGGAGGCGATGCGGGCGGTTCGCGCCGAGCTGAGTGTCCACGACAGCGCCGAGCGGTTTACCTCGCTGGGCGTCGATGTCTACCACGGCACGGCACGATTTGCCTCTCGCGATACGATAGAGGTCGGCGACACGACGCTCCGGTTCGCGAGAGCGGTGATTGCGACCGGTGCGCGGGCGGCGGTGCCGCCGATCGTGGGTCTGGAGGCGTCCGGGTATCTCACCAACGAGACCGTGTTCGATCTGACGACGCAGCCGGATCGATTGGTGATCGTCGGCGCCGGGCCGATCGGGTGCGAGCTCGGCCAAGTCTTCGCGCGATTCGGCACGCGGGTGACCGTCGTCGATCTCGCTCCTCGCATTTTGCCGCGGGATGATCCCGATGCCGCGGCGATCGTGGCCGAGTCGATGCGGAGAGACGGCGTGCGGTTCATGTATGGCGTCACGCCGGTGCGCGCCGAGCGAGGGGCCTTATATGTCGCGCCGATCGGTGCCGAGCTGGCGGGCGAAGTCCGAATTGAAACCGACGCGATAGTGATCGCGGCCGGGCGAGCGCCGAATGTCGAGGGGTTGGGCCTCGACGTCGCCGGCGTGCGATATCATGCGCTGACCGGAGTCGTCGTCGACGATCGGCTGCGAACCACGAACCCCAACGTGTACGCGGTCGGTGATGTCTGCTCGGCCCTCAAGTTCACGCACAACTCCGATTGGCAGGCTCGCCTCGTCGTGCCGAACGCTCTCTTCTTCGGCGTCGGCGGGGGCCGTGTGAGCCGCGGCATCATCCCCTGGTGCACCTACACGACGCCCGAGCTCGCCCACGTTGGTGACACCGCCGCGACCGCGCGGCAGAAGGGCATGGCGATCGACACCGTGACGGTGCCGATGGCGTCCGTGGATCGGGCCGTGATCGACGACGTGACCGAGGGATTCGCACGGGTGCACGTCCGGCGTGGAACGGACCGTATCGTCGGCGCGACGCTCGTGTCCGAGCACGCCGGCGAGTCGATCAGCGAGATCACCCTCGCGATGACGAACCGGATCGGCCTGGGCGGCATCGGCAAAACGGTGCACCCGTACCCGACGCAGGCCGAGGTCTTCCGGAAGGCGGCTGACGCCTGGCGCCGGCAGCGGCTCACGCCAGGCGCCAAGAGCCTCTTCGAGCGGTTCTTCCGGGTTACTTCTTGAACAGCGGGAAGACGAACTCTTTGATCAGGTTAAATCCGGCGTGCTCGCCGATGGCCTCGGAGCCCAACTTGAGTCCGCCCTGCCATCCTCCGTACGTGTGTCCGTAGAACGCGGCGCTCGTGTAGCCCCCGGCGTAGGCGCCGGCGATCTGTGGAACACCGAGCACGTAATTTCCGTTGTCATTGCGGGCGAGGAACGACGAGACGACCGCATGACCCGCGCGAGCAAACACATTCCGACAGCCACACCGGACGTAACTCGGATCCTGATGCATCACGGCCGCGAGCCCGTCGCGCACGGTGACGTCCGCCGTATGGGCGGCAAAGTTGGTACCGAGGCGATAGCCGAAGCCTTCGTCGCGATCCCACCAGCTGGGCGAGCGCTGCAACGTTCCAATGCCGGCGCCGATGGTGACGCTGGCCATCGCGAATGGGCTGAACTCATCGCGCAGGTAGGTGTGCAACAGGTCTTGCGCGTGCGTGGTGACGGGAGCGAGGATCACGGCGAGGGACGCGAGGCAGCATCCAGGACGCACAGGCAGCTCTGCGGTTTGAGGGTGGTTTGAGATATAAAGTACTCAATATAACGGGGTGGAAACCGTGACCCCGTTTGGCCGCCGGGTGGCGACGTTCGTGGGCGCGTGCCTGGTGTTCGATCTCTACGGGTACGCCGTCTACCACGCGTGGCGCACGCAGTTGGTCGGCCCCGTCCCAGCGCTGGTTTTGCTGACGCTCATGGCCGTGCTCGGTATAGCCGGGATAGTGTTCGCGCCGGCGTGGATTCGGCGGGCCAGCGGTCAGGCATCGGCGCCGGTGGTCGAGGAGCCGCGGAAGCGGCGGCCACGGTGGTTTCTATGGCTGCTCGTGCTCGCTTCGATTGCCGGCGGCGCCGGGCTCGCGGCGTGCGATTGGATCGCCTGGCCCCCGTCGGCACCGCCGACCGCCGTTCAGTGGCTTGCGCTCGTGGCGCTCGATACGGCGTGTGCGGGGTTCCTCGTCTTCACGATCGTCCGGCTGCGGCGCGTCGAGCTCTTTGGGCTCGCGCTTGGGGTGATTCTCACCATCGACTGGAGCATCCGTCTGGTCGGCGGGCTCTCCGTCGCCCAGATCCTGAGCCTGCGATTCGTATTCGCGCTTGTCCAGATGGGGGTCATCTATATGCCCCTCTGCCTCTGGGGCGGCTACCTCTGGCGGCGCATCATGACGGCGATCTTCACGCCGCCCAAGCGATGACGCATATTGACGTTTACTATGCGCCTCGCGCTCGTCCCGCTCGTGCTCGCCGTCGCCGCCTGTGCGAGCCATCCCACCCCTCGGTTCGACCCAGCGGTCTACGCGAAGCTCTGCTCGTCGTCGACGGACCCTGAAACCGTCAAGCGCGGCGGCTGCGTACTGAAGGACCAGGGCGCCCTCCGGACGATGCCAGTAGTCAAGCAATAGCCCCGGCTATACTTCGGTAGGACGCATAACCGGAGAACAACGTGAGCGAAACGGCGACGTTCGCCGCTGGCTGTTTTTGGGGTGTCGAGGCGACGTTCCGGCAGTTGCCGGGCGTAGTCTCCACCCGGGTTGGCTATACGGGCGGCAAGACCACGAGCCCGACGTACGAAGATGTGTGCACAGACAGGACGGGTCATGCCGAGGCGGTCGAGGTCACCTACGACCCGGCCAAGGTCTCGTACGATGACCTGCTGAAGATTTTCTGGGAGAACCACGACCCGACGACGCTGAACCGGCAGGGGCCGGACGTCGGCGCGCAGTATCGGTCGGCGATTTACTACCACGACGAGGCGCAGCACGCCGCCGCGGTCGCATCGCGCGACACGCTCGAGGCCGAGCACAAGTTCCGTCGGCCGATCGTCACGCAGATCGTGCCGGCTGTGCCGTTCTACCCGGCGGAAGAGTACCACCAACGGTACCTCGAGAAGCGCGGCCTCTCGAGCTGCCACGTCAGTCTGACACAGTAGCCCCGTGGTTCCGGTCGGCCATCTCATCAAAGAGTACGGGTACCTCATCGTTGCCCTGCTCGTGGCCGCCGAAAACTTGGGACTTCCACTCCCCGGCGAGAGCGCGCTGATTACCGCGGCCGCTTTCGCCGCTCGCGGACACCTGTGGCTCCCCGGCGTGATCGCCGCGTCGACCGCCGGCACCATCGTCGGCGGATCCGGGGGCTACTGGATCGGTCGCGCGGGCGGTATTCGCCTGCTGCATCGCATCGGGAAATTCATCGGCGTCGGCGAAGCCGAGATCCAGAAGGGCCACGACTTTTTCGCGAAGCACGGCTCGAAGACCGTGTTTCTCGCGCGGTTCGTCGCGATCTTGCGCATCGTGGTCGGCATCCTCGCGGGCGTGAGCGAGATGCCATTTGGCCAATTCACGTTCTACAACGCGCTCGGCGGCGCGTGTTGGTCGGTCGCGATTGGTCTGCTGGCGTACACGTTCGGCGCGAACTTGCCACTCCTGCATCGGCTGCTCGGCACGGGCGGCCTCATCGCGGCCGCCGTCGTGTTGCTCGCCGTGCTGGTCGTGCTGCGGCTCAGACGCCGCCGACCGGCGCCTTCCACTTGATGTTGCAGCCGATGCTGGGCACCTGAGGCTCCCGCACGGCCCGCCCAGCCAGTATCGCGTCGATCGCCCCTCGCAAATCGCGCCCGGTCACGGGCCGCCCATTCCCAGGTCGGCTGTCATCGAGTTGCCCTCGGTAGACCAACTCGCCGTCTGCATAGAGGAAGAGGTCAGGCGTACACACAGCGCCGAAGGCGCGTGCGATATTCTGGTCCTCGTCATACAGATAGGGAAACGAGAACCCGACCTGTCGGGCCTGTGCAGCGAGAGACTCCGGCGCGTCATCCGGATGGGTCGCCGCATCGTTCGAGCTGATCGCAACGATCCCGATGTCGCGTCCCTTGTAATCGCGGCCGATGCGCGCGAGCTCGTCCTGCACGTGCACGACGAACGGACAGTGCCGGCAGATGAACATCACGAGCAGCGCTTTGTGCCCGGCGAAGTCGGCGAGGTGTACCGTGCGGCCGGTCGAGACGTCCGGCAGCGCGAAATCCGGGGTCGCCGTGCCGAGGGCGACCATGGTCGATGCTGTTCGGGCCATGCTATAATCTATTCGCCGTGCGCATCCTGACCGCCACCCGTTACGTCCAGCCGCTGCGCGAGGGCGGATCGCTTCCCGCCGTCGTCGAGACCGA
>DATMLM010000067.1:0-20643 GCA_035570055.1 Gemmatimonadaceae bacterium | reverse complement strand
CTGGAGATCAACCTGCAAGGAACCAGCGCGATCCCTTCGCAATTCGTAGCAATGATTCCGTACGTCCTCACAATTGTAGCGTTGGCGGGCATTGTAGGCCGTTCCGTCCCTCCGGCCGCCCTCGGTAAGAGCGGACATTAGATTTTGTGGCCTGGTGAATAAAAAACTCCTCGTCCTCATCATCACCGCTGGCGTAGACATGGTGGGGACGTTTCTGGTTGTCCCACAACTTCCGTTCTACGCCAAAGCATTCGGCGCGTCCGCGTTCGTGGTCGCAGCGATTGCCGCATCGTTCAATGTCGCCACCCTGCTCTCGGCCCCGTATTGGGGCCGTTTTTCCGATAAGTACGGCCGACGCCCCGCGCTCCTGATCGCGCTCACCGGCTCCGTGATCGGGTACATCATCTTCGCGTTCTCGGGCAATATCTGGATGCTGTTCCTGTCCCGCATTGTGACGGGACTCGGCGGCGGGACCGTCGGCGTCATTCAAGCGTACGTGGCCGATGAGACGCCGCCCAAAGATCGCGCGAAAGCCTTGGGCTGGTTGTCCGCCGCTACCAACCTCGGCGTCGCCGGTGGCCCGGCCATCGGCTCACTGTCCGCCAAGCTCGGCGCGCACGGCCCGGGCTTGCTGGCCGCGGCGATCTGTCTCGTCAACATGTATTTCGCGTGGCGCTATCTCCGCGAGTCACGCGTCGTCACACCCCGCACATCGCGCTCGGATACGTCGAGCTCATTCCGCGTGATCTGGCGCGTCATCCGCCACTCGGATCAACCCGCGTCACGTCTCATCCTGATCTACGCGATCGGGCTCGGCGCCTTCTACGGCATTACGCCGGTGCTCGTGCTGCTGCTCAGCGACAAGTACGACATCACGAAGGAGACCATCGGCTACTTCTTCTCCTACATGGGGCTGGTGGGATTCTTCACGCGCGCATTCTTGCTGGGGCCTGCCGTCGATCGCCTCGGCGAGGCGCGACTGGCGCGGATCGGCACGCTCCTGCTGGTGTTGGGGTTGGCGCTGCTGCCACTCCCACCGAACATCCTCATCTTCTGTCTGGTCTCGCCACTGCTCAATTTCGGCACGGCGTTCACATTCCCCGGCGTGACGTCACTCCTCTCCCGGGTGATCCGGGTGAGCGAGCGGGGCGTGTACATGGGCGTGCAGCAGTCGTTCGGACGGGTGTCCACCGTCATCTTCCAGTTGGGCTGCGGACTCGCGTACGACCGGCTCGGCCAGGCGGCGCCGTTCTGGATCTCGGCGATCTTCGTCGCCGGGACGTTGTTTATGGGACTCGATATGGAGTCGTACATGCGGACGGACGCGCCCGCGCCGGTCGAAGCGGCCGCTCCAGTGGCGGCCGCGACCGTCACGGCTAAACCGTAGTCTGACTCGGCGCGATCTGCTTGATACTGACGCTCGCGCTCTTGGCGAGCGTGAGCCCGCGCGTCTGCAACCACTCGAGCGGCCACCGGATCGCCTCGTGCACGCCGACCGCGGGCGGCATCGAGACGTCGATCTCGGCGAGTGGCGATGGCGGCAACCCTAACAGCGGCTTGCCACCGGTCTCGCGCGCGCGACGCGCGACCGCATCGAGCACGCGCATGAGATGCCGCAGCATGTAATCGGGCCGCGGACGCGCCTCGAGGATGAGCCGCGTGAGCCGTCCGCGGAGCGACGGCTCGATGACACCCGTGCGCATGGCGTCGAGGACCGCGAAGTAGAGCTTCTTGGCTCGCCGCTCGACCGCATGCGCGGCGTACGAACCAGCCGTGGGTACCGGTGGGACCGGTAACCGGAACCGGTAACGAGTATCTCCGTCACTCGACGAGCGGCCGCGCACGATCAGCGCTGGCGCACGACGCAAGGGCTGCGTCCGGTTATGCATTATCAATCAGTATATCTCCCCTGCTCCTCTTGCCCTAGACGCGCGAGAAGATAGGGCGGGTACGGGTCCGAATCCAGTCACCCAACGCGTGACGCAGTTGCTACACTGGTGTTGACCGCCATATCAATGGGTCCAGCGGTCCGGCTGATAATTCGCGACCCGCGCTGGTAGGTAAAGTACGCGTAGGCCCACTCGACGAGTACGCTCAACCGGTTTCTGAAACCGGCTAGATACATGATGTGAACGAAGAGCCACAGCCACCACGCGAGGACCCCCGTCACCTTGATGAAGCCGAAGTCCGCGATTGCCTTGTTGCGGCCGATCGTCGCGAGATCGCCTTTGTTGAGATAGTGAAACGTTTTCCGCGGACGGCCCGCCAGATCGGCGATGATGTTTGCGCCGGCGAGCCATCCCGATTGCTGCGCCGCGGGCGCGACGCTGGGCACGGGCGTCTTCCCGTCGTCCTTCGTCGAGATCGAGAGATCGCCGACCACGAACACTTCCGGGTGGCCCGGGATCGAGAGATCCCGCTCGACGATCACGCGACCCTGGCGGTCGAGGGGCACGCCCAAATCGCGCCCGAGCTTGGAAGCCTCGTTGCCCGCGGCCCAGAACACATTGCGCGTAGGAATTCGCTCCGTGCCAACGTACACGGCGTCCGGTGTCACTTTCGTCACCAACTCGCCAAGCCGGACGTCGACTCCGAGTTTGCGCAGATCGTTGAGCGCGTGATTGGCAAGCGAGTCCGGGAACCCCGGCAGAATGCGGTGCGTCCCCTCGAGCAGAATGACTTTCGTCTGCCTGGTGTCGATGTGATGGAACTCGTGGCGAAACACTTTGTGCGTCACCGGCGCGATCATGCCTGCGAGCTCACATCCCGTCGGCCCTCCGCCGACGATGACGAAGGTCATCAGCGCGGATTGCTCCGCGGGATCATCTGACCGCTCGGCAGCCTCGAACGCCGACAGAAACCGATTGCGCATCGCTCGCGCATCGTCGAGACTCTTGAGTCCGGGTGCGATGGCCTCCCATTCCGGGTGGCCGAAATACGAGTGCCGTGCACCGGTGGCGACGACGAGATAATCGTAGTTGAGCGATGAGTGGCCGCCGTCGAGCTCGACGAGCTTGGCGTTCACGTCGATGCGTGTGACCTCACCCATCAGAACTTCGGCATTCGGCTGCCGGCGCAAGAGCCAGCGAATCGGCGTCGCGATGTCGCTCGGCGCGAGCGTCGCCGTCGCGACCTGATAGAGCAGCGGTTGAAAGGTGTGGTGATTCGAGCGATCAATCAGCGTGATATCGACGTTCGCACGCTTGAGCCGTTGCGCGGCTTTGTGACCGCCGAACCCTCCACCAATAATCACTACTTTCGGACGACTCACGTAATTGGCTGCTCAGTAAGTTCGACACGGCCTTGGGCACCAACGAGGCGCGCGATTGCCGTGAACGCCAACACGACGCCGATCAACAACACACTGAAGGCCGCCGCGGTTCCAAACGCGAAGTCCCGGATCTGCGCCAGGATCTCGATCGAGATCGGCCGATTGGCGTGGGTGTACAGCACGACCGAGGCCACGAACTCGCCGACCGCCGTGATTGCCGCGAGCAACGCGCCCGCGACCAGTCCCGGCCGGGCGGCCGGGAGCATCACGCGGCGCATCACGAGCCACCAGTTCGCGCCGAGCCCACGCCCGGCGTCTTCGAGGGACGGATCCATCTGGGACAGCGAGCCTTCGACGGCCGAGGCGACGAGGGGGATGCCGCGGATGAAGTAGGCGAGGGGGAGGATCCAGAATGTGCCGACGAGCAGCACGCGCAGCGTCGCGGGATCATTGCGGTTGAACGTCGACGCGAGGCCGATCGCGACGGCCATCGCGGGAATCGCCCACGGGAGCGCGGTCAGCAACTCGAGCAGTCGCTTCCCTGGGAATTTGCGGAGCGCGATGAGATAGGCGGCGATCGAGCAGACAATAACATTGCCGCCGGTCGCGATCAGTGCCATCTCGATGCTGTTCCAGATCGGCTTGACGAGATCCGGGTCGGTCACCAGCCGCCGGAAATTGTCCAGCGTGTACTCGGGCGGCAGGACTTGTGTCGTCCACGCCCCGTCCTTCGCGAACGACACCAGCACGATCATCAGGTGCGGCAGAATCAGCACGATCACCGCTGCCGCGGCCGCGGGCATCGTCAGGGCCCTCAAGACGGGTGACTGGACTCTCTGCCGTGTCACGCGCCCTTTGCCCGCGCTGGTGTACTGACTGCGACCCTGTATCCATCGCGACAGCCACAGCGCGCCGATCGACGCGAGCGCGAGCACCGTTGTTTCGACGTACGACACGCCGACGTTGCCGTTCAGCCGCGACGTCACAATTTGCGTGGCGAGTACACGGAGTCCGCCGCCGAAGATATATGGCGCTGAGAATGATCCGAGTGAGCTCATGAACACCAGGAGCATCGCGCCCACCAAGGCCGGCGTGAGCAGCGGGAGCGTCACTCGTCGCAATCGCAACGTGGTGCCTGCGCCTAGTCCGGCCGCGGCTTCGTCGAGACTCGTATCATATCGCTCGAGTCCAGCCGAGACGAACATGTAGACGTACACATACATCGTGTACGCGTGGACGAAGACGATGGCCCAGCCGCCGCCGAGCGTCCACGGCGGTGTGTCTTTGTGCAGGATCGCCTGAACGGCCCGCGTGATGACGCCGCTCTCGCCATACAGGAACAGGAATGCGACGACACCAACGAGCGGCGGGAGTGCTGCCGGAAGGGTGGCGGCTGCACTGAGTATCTTGCGACCACGAAACTCAACGCGCGTCAGCAGGAAGGCGAGGGGGACGCCGATGGCGGTGGAGAAGACGACGGATGCTATCGAGACCCAGATCGACGTCCACAGCGCCTCGCGATCCGCGGGACTGTCGATAAACGCTTTCCAGTATCCCAGTCCGTGCGCAAAGCTCCCCGCGATGACGGACACGTTGGGATAGACCACTGCCCACAACAGAACAGCGAACAGCGGCCACGCGATGAGCGGAACGCGCTTAGCCGTAGTAGTCGAGCCCACGGACGATGTCACGCAGATCGTCGTCGCTCATGCGCGCGAGGCCGGCCCACGATGCGGTGGCATAGGGCACAGCCCGAAACATCCCCGTGCTGGACTTGAAGAACAGCCGGGGAGGACTCGGCGGGAGGGCCGCGCGTGCCTCGCTGACACGCGGGTCAGGTGGGAGGTCCGAAGGCCACGCCTCCCATAGCATCCCGTCACAGACGAAGCGGCGCCGTTTCTGGTCCATGGTACGTACAACCCACTTTAGCCACCCCCGCGTATAGCGGAGTAACAAGATCGTACCCCTAGTCCCCATTTCCGGTCGCAACGATTGGAATAGGCTCACGTACGACGCGGACCGCAACCCGGTCGCCCTCATCGGCCGAACGTTCGCCGAGTGCGACCTCGACTTCCAATCCGCCATCCAGGCGGACGCGATAGTGATACGAAGATCCAGCGAAGCGCCGGCTGTGTACGACGCCGGGCCATGCATCCGCCCAGCCTGGTGGGACGAATCCGAGCGCCTCGGGACGAAGTACAGCCAATAACGGTCCTCTGACGCCATCGGGACGTACCACCCGCAACACTCTCTCGACGCCGCCGACAATGATCGCGGCGGTATCCTCTCCACGTTCGATGGCCGGAATCAGCGTGGCGCGCCCAACGAACTCGGCCACTGTGCGACATGATGGCGTGTCATACAGCTCCTCGGGCGAGCCGATCTGTAGTAACCGGCCTCGACTGAGTAGCGCGACCCGATCGGCAATCGCGAATGCGTCTTCTTGGTCGTGCGTGACGAACAACGCCGTCACCCGCTGTCGCCGAAGCATCGCCCGCAACTCATCACGAGTAGACTGACGCAGCTGCGGATCCAGATTCGAAAGCGGCTCATCGAGGAGAAGCACGGGGGGCTCAATGACGAGTGCCCGAGCCAGCGCCACTCGCTGCTGCTCTCCACCCGAGAGTGATTGGATAGGGCGAGGTCCGGCGCCATCGAGACCCACGGCGGCGAGTGCATTGCGGGCCCGAGTGCGTCGGTCTTTGCGGGACACGCCGCGCGCTTCGAGACCAAACCCGACGTTGTCCTCGACGGACAGATGGGGAAACAGCGCATAGTGCTGAAACACCATCCCGAAATTGCGACGCTGCGGCGGCAATCGAGTGATGTCGCGCTCGTTCAGCATGACGACGCCGGAGTCCGCGGGCTCGTAGCCGGCGACAATGCGCAATGTCGTGGTTTTCCCAGAGCCACTCGCGCCGACGAGCGCGAGCAGCTCGCCGGTGCAGACCTCGAACGATACGTCATTCACCGCCGTCGTCGTCGCGAACCGGCGCGTGATATTGCGTACGTCCAGCGCGCAGGCCGTCACCCGTGCCGACGGATGTGAGAGTCCCAGTACGTCATCCAGTCATCGAGACTATCCGCCAGCAGCGCGCGATCCACCGGCATAGGTTTGATCTCCCGCCGCGCCGTGCGGATCCAGTCGGGCAACGAGTCCTCCGGCATGTCCGTCCGCACCGGAATGCGCTTGTGCTCGCGCGCCGCCACCAGGAGGAGCGGCTCGCTCGACACGAACTCGTAGAACGCTTTCGCGGCGGCGAGCTGCTTGGTGCCCTTCACGATGGCGATGCCTTCCACGAGAATCGGCGTGCCGCTCGTGGGAATCGTGTATTTGATCGGAAACCGCCCTTCGAGGGTCGCGATATCCGGCATGTCCCAGAGCGTGATCACCCCTTCCTGCCGGCCGAGCTTCTGGTACAACAGGGTCGGATTGAGCGCGTACTCTTTCGTGTTGGCGTCGAGCTTCCTGAGCCACGTCCAGCCCGCGGCCGTCGACCCGGTCGCCGTCACCGAGCGCGCGAGAATCGCGCCGAAGATCGCCCGCATGCTTCCCGACGCGACGGGGTCGCGGATCAGCACCTTACCCTTCCACTTGGGATCGAGCACGTCGTCCCAATCCTTCGGCGCCGCCGAATCGGAGACCGCCACACTGTTGTAGCCGATCACCTCGGGCGTGAGATACGTCCCGAACCACCGATCCGCGCTGTCGCGCGCGTCCGGCGGCACATACTCGGCCCACGTCGGCGTGTACGGCTCGAGCAGCCCTTCCTTCGCCGCGCGTGTGAACTCGCTGCCTGGTCCGCCGAACCACACATCGGCCTGCGGATTGACCGACTCGGACCGGAGGCGGTCGAGCACTTCCTGCGCGCCCATGTCGACCGGTTGGACATCGATATCAGGATGCGCGCGCTCGAATCGCGCCGCGAAGTCCGAGAGCAGGGCCTTGCCGTGCGGCGAGTACACGACGAGCGGCGTTCGATGATCGTGCGAGCACGCACATACGCATACGACCGCCGCGAGAGCCAGTCGTCTCACTGGACAACCGTCGAATGTCCCGCTGCGAGCAAATTCACGAACAACCGCGCGGCGCCCGGAACTCCCGCCGGCAGCTGGCGGAAGAACGCGAGCGTCGCGTACACGTACGTGCCCTTGCCGAGCGGCGCGACCAGTATGCCAGCGTTGTTCGGCTGCTCGCCGGGATCGTTGATCGAGATAACGGTCTTGTAGTGATCATCGAACGTCCGCGGCATGTACGTCGAGCGCTCCTGCACCCACCCAACCCAATCGCTCGCTCCGATCTTGTTCGGTGTGTTGAGCACTGGCGACGCGGGGTCGAGAATGCGCACGGGAGCGTTTTCATCTGTCACACGATCCGCCGGCCGGGCGAGCGTGATGGGATACGGCATGACGCCGGGATCCACCATCTCATTCTGGCCATACTGCACGACCAGCGTCCCGCCATTCCGCGCATAGTCGAGCAAAAACCGATTCTTCGCTTTCAAGTCCGCGCTCGCCTGATACGCCCGCGTCCCAACGACGATCGCGCCGAACTTGCTGAGATTCACCGATCCGAGCGACGCAGGATCCAACACCGTGACTGGAATACCCAGCGTCTGGAGAGTCGGCGCCACATTGTCGCCGACACCGGGGATATATGCAACCGTCAATCCAGCCGGCACTCGGGACTCCACCGCGACGAGGCGTACGGCCGCATCGCGATAGAGCCTCTGAGGCCGAATGTGCTCGTACTCTATCGGGACATAGCCGTTCGTATACCGCTTGCCATCGAGCTCCGCGGCCGCGCTCAACGTCGCCTCGCCCGCCGGTACCATGCCTCTCACGGAGAATTCGACCGTTCGCACGCCATACGCCGGGACCACCGTGTGTCGGACCGCCGAGTCGCTGACGAGTCCTTTCGGCAGGGTCAGCGACACCTGCACCATCCGCTCGGTGTCGGACGCCGAACGCAGCAACACGGGAATCCGCCGCTCAATGCGGGTGCCTGCCGGGACGTACTCGACTGTCTGGTCCAGTGTCACGGAGATGAGCGGGACCCAGGCGAGCGGCCGGTCGATTTCGCCGCGACTCGGATCGGCGATCCGCTGGACGGGGTTTTTCGAGATGACGTACTCCGCCGGCCCCCCCGTCGCGTCCACCGCGAGCGCGACCTGCATCCACGTGTCGTCGCCGATATCCGTCGTGGCCCGCTGATCCTCGGCGACCGTCGATACCGGAACCCCGAACAAGTCGCCGACGCGCGGCTTCGCCAGCCACCATGGCTGCGTCACACGGTTGGTCGTCGTCGTCCATGAGCGATTGATGGACGAATCCGGAGCGATCGTGGCGGGCTTGGGATCGTCCTTGCCCTGCGGCATCTCCTTGAACTCGAGCGGCGCGCGGCCTCGATCGTACACGGTCACGCTCACGTGCGCCGTTGTTCCCGTCGCCACCACGTCGTGTGGAATCGTCAACTCCACCGCGGTCCCCGTGGCGAGCGCCAGCGCGTGCTCCGCGCGGCCGAGGGCGATCGCGATGGTGCGCGCGCCATCCGGGTCTGACACGCTTGCCTTTCTCAGCGACGATACAAGAGAAGCGAGCGATGGCACGATCGGCGTCGGGTCGTACGCATTCCACCGCCGCCGAATGGAATCGATCTGTGCGCGATAGGGAGAAAGGCGCGTCGTGTCGACGCCGTCGAACATCGTCTTCTCGGCGCCTGAATTGACGCGACTCGCCTCGCGATACACCGACGCGGTAAACGGCCCCTTGCGAATGAGCTGCCCGAATCCCTGCGACCGGTGCTGACTGCGACTCAGCGACGCGATCTCGGAGTAGGACTGGCCGAGCAGCGGACTATACTCGCCGACCTGAATCGTGAGCGCTTCTGCGCCCCCGCCAAAATACGACCGGTCTCGATAAAACTTGGGCACGGTCCAAGCCGGCCCGTACTTCGCCTCGGGAAAGCGCGCCGTGTCTCCGGACACGTCGTATGCTTCGCGTGCCAGGAGCGCCGAGACCTGATGTTGTCCGTGCCCGTCCTGTGGAGTCCCGGTGAAGACCGCGACGATGATATGGGGACGGAACGCTCGGATGATCGTCACCACATCGCCGAGTAGGGAATCGTGCGGCCAGTGCGTGTACGTCTCCGCCGCGGTCTTCGAGAACCCGAAGTCATACGCCCGCGTGAAGTACTGGTGCGCCCCGTCGATGCGGCGGGCGGCGAGCAATTCTTCCGTGCGGATGACGCCGAGGGCTTCGCCGAGCTCGTTGCCGATGAGATTCTGCCCACCGTCGCCACGAGTCAACGAGAGATAGGCGGTCTCGACGTGCTGCCCGCGCGCGAGCCACGCGATGAGCCGCGTGTCCTCGTCATCCGGGTGCGCGGCGATCATCAGGACGCGCGGCGTGACGCCCAGTCCCTCGACCGCCTCGCCCAACGCGATCGCGCCGCGCTCCTGGGCGGTGACGCGGCGCGGCGCGGCTGACGAGCACGCAGTAAGCCCTAAAACAAGAACGGCGTACCGCAGGGTCACACGCCGCCCGCGATGGAAGGCCGATCGGATGCGATTGGCGCCGCGAGCGCCTCGGCGACGATACGCGCCTGCTCCTTCTGGTGCGTCGCCATGTAGCCTTCGGCCGGACTCGCCCGGTCCGGGCGTCCGATGTACCGGATGCCACTCGAGCGCTGCATGACGAACGACCACGCACCCATGTTCTTCGGCTCTTCCTGTACCCATACGATATCGTCCGCTTCGGCGTAGCGTTCGAGGACGTGGGCCACCTCGTCCTGTGGCCACGGATACAATCCCTCTATCCGAACTATGGCTACGTGCGACGGCCGAGGTTCGCTGGTCAGATCGTAGTAGATCTTGCCGGTGCAGAACACGACCCGCCGTACCGCCCACCGTTTCTCTGGATCGGCCATCGTCGGATCATCGATTACGGCGTGAAACTGTCCGGTCGCGAGATCGTTGACGCTCGACATCGCGCGATCGAGCCGCAACAGACTCTTGGGCTGCATGAGCACGAGCGGCCGACGCACGGCCGTCATGGCTTGCGAGCGCAGCAAATGAAAGTATTGCGCCGGCGTCGACGGATACGCGATCTGCATGTTCCCCTCAGCGGCCAGCTGAAGGAACCGCTCCAATCGGGCACTCGAGTGCTCCGGTCCGCCGCCTTCGTACCCGTGCGGTAAGAGCAACACGACCCTCGACCCCTCGCCCCATTTCGCGCGATCGGCCGCCAGGAACTGGTCAATAATTGGTTGGGCAACGTTGACGAAATCGCCGTATTGCGCTTCCCACAACACGAGCCAGTCCGGCGCGGCGGCCGCGTACCCGTACTCGAACCCGAGCACGGCCGTTTCCGACAGCGGGCTATTGTGGACCTCAAAGACACCCGTGCCGGGCAGATTCTGCAGGGGGACATAGATCGCGCCCGTCTTCACATCATGCAGAGCGGCGTGTCGGTGCGAGAACGTTCCGCGCGCCGCGTCTTGTCCAGTCAGCCGCACTGACGTCCCATCGGTCAACAGTGACGCGAGCGCCAACGACTCGGCCTCGCCCCAGTCGATGAGGTTCGCCCCGGAGAGCGCTTCACGCCGACGACCGACAGCCCGCGCCACGCGCGGGTGCGCCGTGAACCCTTCGGGCCATGCCAGCAACCGATCGTTCAAGGCAACAAGACGCTCGCGTGGAACCGCTGTCTCCGCGCTCGCGGGGCGGGTGAGTCCCGGGTACACCGGCTCGATACCCTCGGCGGCCGGCGCCGTACCCGACGTCACCTGTGCGTGCACCGCGGTGAGCTTATCGAGGATCTCCTTGTCGACCGCCTGCACGTCGGCAGCCGTCGCGACGCCCTCGCTCACGAGCCGCTGACCCCAGACCTGACGCGCCGTCGGGTGCGCCTTGATCTTGTCGTACATCATCGGCTGCGTGAAGCTCGGCTCGTCGCCCTCGTTGTGGCCGTTGCGACGGTATCCCACCAAGTCGATCAGGAAGTCTTTGCCGAACGTCGAGCGATAGGCGATCGCGATGCGGACGGCAATCACGCACGCTTCGGCGTTGTCGGCATTGACGTGCACGATCGGGACGTCGAACCCCTTCGCGAGGTCGCTCGCGTAATACGTCGACCGGCCATCAATGGGATCGGTCGTGAAGCCGATCTGATTGTTGACGATGATGTGCAGCGTCCCGCCAACTCTAAACCCTGGCAGCCTGGAGAGATTGAACGTCTCGGTGACGACTCCCTCACCGGGAAACGCCGCGTCGCCATGGATGCACACCGGGATGACGCTCGCCTCGTCTCTCTCTTTGCCCTCCCGTTCCAACGCCCTCGCGACACCCTCTAGCACGGGGTTCACGAACTCCAAGTGGCTGGGATTGGGCAGCAGCGTGACGTCGACGGTGCCACGGGTGGCGTGCGCGCCGAGATGGTACTTCACGTCGCCGGTGCCGGTGTCATCGTCGTGCTTGCCTTCGAATTCGGCGATGATGGTCGCGTACTGCTTGCCGAGGATGTGGGCCAAAACGTTGATACGCCCACGGTGGGCCATCGCGATGACGACCCGATGCGCACCGGCCGCGGCGCCACGAGCGATAGTCTCGTCGAGCATCGGCACGAGGGCGTCCGTGCCCTCGATGCCGAACCGCTTCACGTTCGGGTAGGCCCGCGCGATGAACCGCTCCAGGCCGTCCACCTCGGTCAACCGGCGCAACAGCGACCGTTTCTCGTCGGGAGTCAGCGGCTTGGTCAGTTCCTCGGCCGTGAGCATCTGCCGAAACCACTTCCGCTCTTCTTCGGCGGCCAGATGCGTGACCTCGAAGCCGAGCGTCGTGGTGTAGCGGAGCCGCAGGCGCTTGAGCACGTCGGCCGCGGTCGCCATGTGCGGAAAGCCGACGGCGCTGCCCGGGACCGATTCGAGATCGGCCTCGGTGATCCCGTGAAACTCGGGAGAGAGCTCAGGGGCGCCCAGTGGGGGCGTGCCAAGCGGGTCGAGCTGGACCGCGAAATGGCCATACGTCCGGATGGCCTGCATGAGCGCCGCGGCACCGGCGGCTTTTTTCAGTAACGCCGGGTCGGGCGCACGGCGTTCCACGCCATCGGGCGCGCCGCGGGTCGTGGAGCCCGCAAAGCGCTCAGCGGCGCGAAAGAACTGCTGCCAGGATTCCGAGACGGACGCCGGATCACGTAGATAGGCGTCATACAACTCGGCGATGTATCCGTCGTTAAAGACGTTAGTCGCTGGGTCAGTCGGCATGTGCCGGTAATCTAACCGATCGTCTGTAGCGCTAGCTCGCGTGTCGTGAGGGGGAGATACAAGAATCGTATAGCGCCACGGACGGCCAAAGGCGGCACCTCGTCGAAGCGGCGATTCATGCTATAGACGACGAGCCGGTCGATGACGAGGAGCGGCAATGCATGCCACTCTTCCTCGGTCAGTGGTTCGAGGAGATCGTAGTCGCACAGGACTACGTTGAACGTTCCGCCGACGGCGGCCGCTTCGGTCAAGCCTACGGCTAAACACGAGTCAAGACCGAATCCGTCGAACAGCCTTGCGACGTGTTCGCTCAAGTATCGATGCCGTCCAATGCACAGGACGCGTGGCGCCACAAACGCCAATTTATAGCTCAGTCAGCTTCCCGGGGACAGATCCCGTAAGAATCGCGACCGGTATCCCGCCGTTCACCGTGCGAAGGGCTGGCGTGAGGGGCAGTTGTGTCGCCCGGGCTAGCGAGCTCGCTTCCGGCGCCAGGATCGCTACATGCCACCCGGGCAAGGTTTTCCTCGCCACTTGTCCCAGGCGGGCATACAGGTCCCGGAGTTTCGCCTGGTCCCCCACTCTTACGCCCCAGGGGGGATTCGTCACCAGCCACCCATGGGTCGCGGGCGCCTCCAGCTCAGAGATAGACTGGGTCTTTATCTCGATATCTTCGATCACTCCCGCCCGCTCCGCATTCGCCCGTGTCGCCGCGATCCCTCCAGCGTCCCGGTCGGCGGCAATGATAGGCACTCGTATCGTGGACTGCTCCCTAGCCCCAGCCTTCTCGTAGACAGTCGCCCAACGGGCGCTGTCGTATTCTGGCCACTGCATAAAGCCGAATGATCGCGAGATTCCCGGCGCCCGATGCCGTGCAATCAGCGCAGCCTCGATCGCAATCGTCCCGGATCCGCAGAACGGATCCACGAGGGCCGTTTCCCCGGTCCAGCCCGAGAGCATTGCCGCGGCGAGCGTCTCTCGCATTGGCGCTTTCGCCGTCGCGAGCCTGTAACCGCGCCGATGTAACAACGCACCGGAGCTATCGATACTCACGGTGCACTCGTCGTGAGACAATCGCACGATGACGAGCGCGCCACTCTCGGACGCGCTGACCACCGACCCCGTGCGTCGGTCGATGGCGCGACGGATGCGCTCGGCAACGGCATCCGAGTGATACAATCGCGACTTGCGGCAGCTGACCCGAATGTCGACGGCCGACCCGGGCGCGATGAATCGTTCGAATGACACTCGCTTCGCGTGCCGCTCCAGCTCGTAGAACGTGGCCGCGTGAAAGGTCGCCAGCCGCACAATGACGCGGCTGGCGATCCTGAGCCAGAGATTCGCGGCGTAGAGCTGGTCAGATGTGGCGTGGAACGTCACGCCGCCAGGCACAGCGGTCCCTCGCACCCCAAGCGCGTCGAGCTCGCGTGCGACGAGCGGCTCGAGTCCAGGGGCTGCGATGGCGAAGCAGTCGTACGTCATAACAGTTGAGCTTAACCCGGGGGCAGTCACTTGGCGCAGATTCTGCGAATGCACCCGGGCATGTCGCGCACATCGCTCTCGTTAGGGAGAGCCCGAACCGTTTTGTCCGAGCGGTTCGGGCATGCTGATTTCCAGCCCGGCCAGTGGCCGTCGATCCAGGCGGTCTTGGCCGGCCGGGATGCGATCATCGTCATGCCCACGGGCAGTGGGAAATCCCTCGTCTACCAGCTTCCGTCGCTGGTCCTCCCCGGACTCACCGTCGTCATCACGCCGCTCATCGCCCTCATGAAAGATCAGCACGACAAGCTGATCGCCCAGGGCGTCGACTCGGTCGCGATGCATTCGCATCTCACTGGTCGCGAGACCCGCGAGGCGCACCGGCAAGTCTCGGACGGCGAGGGCCAGATCCTGTACATGACACCGGAGCGATTCAAGGACCGCGATTTCTTTGATCGCCTGCTCTCCCGGCGTGTAAGCCTCTTCGTCGTCGACGAAGCCCACTGCGTGAGCCAATGGGGCCATGACTTCCGCCCGGACTATTTAATGCTCGGCTCTGTCGCCCAGCGACTCGGCCGCCCGCCGATCATGGCGCTCACGGCGACCGCGACGTCCGCGGTCCGCCTCGACATTGGCCGGCAGCTCGGTCTCAGCGATCCGTACGTGGTCGTCACCGGCTTCGCGCGCCCGAACCTCCGCTTCGAGGTCCGCCGGACGGTCAACGACGCGGAGAAAGACGTGGCACTGCTCGACATTCTGTCGCGGGCCGACGGCTCGGGCGTTGTCTACGTCGCGACCGTGAAGGAAGCCGAGCGTTTGCACGCGATGCTGCGCGAACAGTTCACCGTTGGGCTGTATCACGGCAAGATGGCCGCGGCGGATCGCACACAGGCGCAGGATCAGTTCATGGCGGGCGAGCTCGATGCGATGATCGCCACGAATGCGTTCGGGCTCGGCATCGATAAGCAGGACATCCGGTTCATTGTCCACTATCACTTCCCCGGGTCGGTCGAGTCGTACTATCAGGAAGCCGGCCGAGCCGGGCGTGATGGGCGGCCCGCGACGTGTACCGTGCTGTATCGCGTTGAGGATCGGCGGATTCAGTCGTACTTTCTCGGCGGCAAGTACCCCGAGATCGAGGAAGCCGCGAAGGTCGCGATCGTCCTCGAGCACCATCCGATGCGCACGCCGGTGTCGCTCGATGACCTGGCCAACGCGGCCGGCGTTCCGCGGCGCAAAGCCCGCATCGTCTTCACGCTCTTGAAACGCCACGGCTTGGTCCGCGAGCATCGCGGTGGCAGCTGGGAGCGACTCGCCGGACACCTCACGCAGGTCGACTTGAGCCACGATCTCATCGACTACGAAGAGCGGCGCGCCAAGGACCAGGCCAAGCTCCGCTCGATCATTCGCTTCTGCCAGACGGCCCAGTGCCGTACGCGCGTCATCCTCGAGTATTTCGGCGAACCCGTCGCGGACGACTGGCGGTGCAATAACTGCGACGCCTGCGATAGCACGGCGGCATGGGTGGCCGCGTAAGCATAGTTTTCGCGGATGCCGGCGCTCCAGTACGAGGTCTACCACAACACGGTGCAGACGTGGCTGATCGCCCTCGGCATTTTCGCCGTGTGCGTCGGCGTCATGTTCATCCTCCGCGCAGTGCTCGCTCGCCGGATCGAAGCGCACTCGCCGGAAGCGGCGCGGATCGTCCGGTCGACCAGCCTGTTCTTCATGGTCGCCGTCGGCCTCGCGCTGGGCGCGCAGGACCTGACGCTGCCCGACGCGTGGGATCATCCGATACGGGCGTTGATCACGATCGCCAGCATTGTGCAAGTGGCCCTGTGGGGCAACGGAGTCATCGGCTTCTTGCTGAGAAAGTGGTCTGCACGGCGCGCCGTCTCGGGAGACAGCCAAAACCCGACGACGATCGCCGCCCTCGGCGTGCTGATTCGCATCGCGATGTGGGTGATTCTGCTGCTGATCGCCCTCGACAACATGGGCGTCCGCATCACAACGCTCGTCGCGGGCCTCGGCGTCAGCGGCGTCGCCGTCGCCCTCGCCGTGCAGAACGTCCTCGGCGACCTGTTCGGCGCGATGTCGATCGTCCTCGACAAGCCATTCGTGGTCGGCGACACGATCACGGTCGACACCTTCACGGGCACCGTCGAGCACATCGGCCTCAAGACCACGCGCCTCCGGAGCATCACCGGCGAACAGATCGTGATCGCCAACCTCGACCTGCTCAAGAGCCGCATTCGCAACTGGAAGCGCATGAGCGAGCGCGGGGTCACGATGGTGACGCGCCTCTCGTACGACAATCCGCCCCACGTGATCGCCGGCGTTCCAGCGCTCATCGAGACGATCGTCAGGGCGACACCGCAGGTGCGCTTCGTCCGCTCCCACGTGCGCGCCCTCGCGGACTTGGGCGCCGAAGTCGAGACGCTGTACTTCGTGCTCTCGGCCGACTACCTGGTGTACATGAACGCGCAACAAGCGATCACCGTCGGCACTCTTGATAGCCTCGCGGCCGAGGGCGTGAAGATCCCCACGCCCGTCACCACTGTGATGCTGCGCGCGGATACCACTCCGACAAAATAATTTCCGCGATCTGCCCACGCGGACAATCGGCGTAATGCTGCTGTAATCCTAGGTTGACGGGTCCAATGCCCGTCTTCTCTCGACGCATTCGCATTGCGCGCTGGTGCGTTCGCACGGCCGTTGCCTGCGGCGCCAGCGTCCCGCTCGTGACCGTCCATCCCGCGCGCCTCGCCGCCCAAGCGGCGGGCGGTGCCGTTGCGGGGCGTGTCGCCGATTCGAGCGGCACGCCGGTTCCGGGCGCCATGATCTATATAGCAGGAACGCGGTACGGTGCCGTCACCGGCGACGATGGCCGTTACCGCGTCAGCGCGCTCCCCGCGGGATCGTACGCGATTCACGTCCGGCGCATCGGCTTCGCCGCCGATTCGTTCCGGGTGCGTGTCGCGACCGGCACCGTCGAGCGCAACGTCGTACTCCGTCCCGTCGCGTCGTCCATCGCGGGCGTCCAGATCACCGCCTCGCGCCCCGTCGAAACCGCGGAAGCCACCGTCGAGCAAATCAAGCAAGCGCCGACGATCGAGAACGTGGTCGGCGCGAAAACGATCGCGGCGCTGCCGAACGCCAACGCCGCCGATGTCGCGGCTCGACTCCCCGGCGTGACGACGGAGCGCGACGAAGGCGAGAGCAAGTTCGTCGAGATCCGCGGCACGGAGCCGCGCTTGAACAACGTGATGGTCGATGGCGTGCACGTTCCCGGCACCGAGCAAGGCGAGCGCAATCCCAAGCTCGACGACGTGCCGGCGGCGCTCCTGGGCGAGCTCACCGTCGACAAGACGCTGACGGCCGACATGGACGCGGACGCGATCGGCGGGACCGTGAATCTCGTGACGCGCGTTCCCGAGGGCGCACCCCATGGATCCGTGTCCGCCGAAGCGGGCGCAATCACGTTGCTGGGGCGCGAGACGGGCGATGCCACTTTCATTTACGGCGGCCGTGTCGGGCACGATGAGCGATTCGGTTTCCTTCTGAGCGCGTCCTACGATCGCAATGACCGCGCGATCAATGACCTCGAGCCGACATGGAGCAGCACCGCTGGAGGCGTGCATTTCTACCCGGGCGAATTCAGCCTGCAAGCGGACGAGTACGAGCGCACGCGCTACGGCGTGGGCGGTGGCGTCGATTATCGTCTCTCCCCAACGACCACACTCTTTGTCAAAGGGCTCTACAGCCTCTTTCTCGATCACGGATCGCTCTACGTGTTCGACGTCGGCAACGGCGAGGGTGCGCCCGCAGCGAGCAGCCGCGGGTCGACCGGTGTCGATACGGGCGCGACGCTCTATCGGATGTCGCAAGCGCTGACGCCGACCGAGCAGCTCTATAGCACGGTCCTCGGCGGCACGACCGCCTTCCGGCACGACACGCTGTCCTATCGCGTGAACATCGGCGGCACCTCGCGCGATGTCACCGGATTTCGGGCGTCGCCGTTCTACTATAACGCACCGGCGTCGTATCGGTTCGATTACTCGAATCCCAACGTGCCGCTCTATTCGGGGCTCGCGCCCTCGGCCATGAGTGCGGCGCAGTACAGCCTTGGCGGCTATACCGACGACGACACGCGATCGCGGGCCTCGACCTACGGTATCCGCTTCGACTATGCCACCCCGCACGTTGTCACTGGCTTTCGCATACGGTCCGAGGACTCGTATTACGTCGATCAGAGTTACTCGGCGACGTACACCGGTCCGACGCTGCCGCTCTCTGATTTCGTGAGCGGGTTTCATGACCCCGGGTTCTACTCGGCGATTCATCCGCTGGCGTTGGGGCCGGTGCCCGATGATGCCGCAGTTCGGGCCTACGAGAACGCGCACCCCGGTCTCTTTGCACGCACGGTCGACACGTTGGCGAATGCGCTCGGCAGCTTCTCCGGCAGCGAGCGGGTGTACGCGGGATACACCATGTTCCGCACGGACGTGGGTCGGGCCTCGCTCAATGCAGGGTTGCGATTGGAGGTGACGGACGGGTCATACCTCGGTCATGGCGCCGCCGGCAATCAGACCTATGCGGATCTCTTTCCGAGCGCGCAGGTCAAGTTCCAACTCGATGACGCGACCGATGTGCGGGTAGCGGGGTCGCGGGCCATCGGTCGGCCGAACTTCTCGGATCTGGCGCCGAGTGTGTCCGGATTGCCGGGCGACCCGGCGACGATCGTGATGATCGGCAACCCGAATCTCCGCCCGGAGTACTCGTGGAACCTCGATCTGCTCGGCGAACGGTTCCTCGACCGCGCCGGCGTTCTCTCGGCGGGTCTCTTCTACAAGAACGTCAGCAATTTCATCTTCGTGCACTCGATCCCGGGCTACCGGGTCGCCCCATACAACGACGGCCCGAACTATCGCGCCGGGCAGCCTGAGAACGGGAGCGCCGGCACGCTCCTCGGGGCCGAGGCGGAGTGGAATCAGCGACTCGCGTTCTTGCCGGGCGTCTTGTCGGGGTTGGGATTCGACGTCAACGGCGCACTGACGACATCGTGGGCGACGATAGACGAGCGCCGCGTGCGGCTCCCGCGGCAAGCGCCGGCGCTGGCGAATACGGCGCTGGTCTACGAAAAGGGAGCCCTCGAGCTGCGCGCGGCCTGGGCGTATCAGGCCGCGAACATCGTGAGCTACGGCGACGGGACCAGCAATCCGGCGACCGGCGACCAGTATTTCTACTCGCACGGGCAGGTCGATGCGTCGATCGAGTGGAAGCCGTTTCGCGATACCGAGATCGAGCTCGAGGGCACGAATCTGAACGATGCCGTCTTCGGATTTTACGCCGGCACGCCGCATCAGCATTACAGCTTCCAGCGCGAGTACTACGGCCAGACGTTCGCGATCTCGATCAAACGCGGTTTCTGAGGCGACGGAATGCGGCGGCCAGTACGCCGGCTTCCGTCCGATATTTCATCCGTGTCAGCTCGAGGACACTCGCCGCCGGCACCGCCATGCTCAGCGCCCAAGCCGAAATGGACGAGAACAGCGACACCGTCGTGAGCACGCTCGCGACCGCACGGGTCGCCCGACCGGCAGGCGTGCGATCCGCGACGGCGCGCAGTGCCGGGACAACGATGCTCGCATCGCCAAACGACATGAGCATGACGTCGACGACGGCGCCGATCTGCGCCAGGAAGATCGGCAGCGACAGCAGGAGATAGTTGAGGACCAGGATATCGGCGACGATCCCATATCCGCGCGCAGTCAGCAACGTCGCCGCGGCCAGGACTGCCAACCGAAAGCCGAGCGCGATGGCGCTGTAGGCGATTGTCAGCAGCATGAGTAGGGCCCACTTTCGCATGTCGCGCCGGGACGAGGTCAGCCTGGATCATGGCGCCGAGTTCGCCTGATACTCCGTCTGTTATTCCGTCTAATGCTCCGCCTCATGTTCATTCGCGTTCGCAATGCCTGCGCATTGTAGTCCTCCTCGATCGACTTCAGTATGGCGGTGGTGGCGTCAAGCACGGCAATCTCGAGTCTCGACAACGCGGCCCGCTTGGCTTTCCGCTTTCGGTATGCGGGTATACCAACGATCAGTGCGACGATGGCCAACGCCACGATGAGGACGGCAGCCAATACCGTCCTCTCCATCGAGGGTAGCGACATCGCGCGGACCAAGGCCATCCCGTGAGCCACGGCGCTCCCAGCGACGTGGTACGGACCGATGACGATGGTGAGGACCGGAACAAGCCCAGGGACGAGAGGGCTCCAACGCAATAGCCTGGACGGCATACGCTAATCAGTGCCTCACATCCGTTGCAAATTGTCCACGCTGATGCTCATGCCCCAGTCTAGCCCACCCCTAGCCATAGTCCAGCAGCGGGGATGTGTCTTCGCCCCGGCGCGTGCGATGTATCTTTCGTTGTATGGAGACCACGCAGTCCATGCCGCCGTCCATCGAGCGCGTGCTCAAGCGCTTCCGCGCGCTCTCGCGCGAGGACAAGATGCAGGCCCTCGTGCAGTACTCGAAGCAGCTCGAGCCGGTGCCCGAGCGATTCCTGGGACTCGATCGGGCCGAGTTCACGGTGCCCGAGTGTCAGACTCGGGTCGATCTGTTCCCGGAG
>DATMLM010000066.1:0-39013 GCA_035570055.1 Gemmatimonadaceae bacterium | reverse complement strand
GAGCTCGCCCAACGTGTAATTGCCGGACGCGATATTGAACGTGCCCGAGATCTCCATCGCGCACTCGATCGCCCGAATGTACGCGTTCGCGGCGTCCTGGATCGCGAGGATCGGCCGCCAGATCGACGGGTTGTTGACGGTAATCACGTTGGCCGTCAGCGCCGTCTTGAACATGGTATTGATGACGAGATCGAGGCGCATCCGGGGGCTGTAGCCGCAGACGGTGCCCTTGCGCAGGGCGATCACGGAGAACTTGTCGTCTTGCAGCTGCAGCGCCGCGAACTCGCCCTGCAGTTTGGAGATGCCGTAGGGATACGTGGAGACCGCGGGCGACGACTCGTCGAACAGCTCGTTCTCGGTATACCCGTAGACGGAGCACGAGCTGGCGTAGATGTAGCGACGTACGCCCGCGCGCTTGGCGATGTAGGCGAGGTAAGCCGGGCTCGCGGCGTTGAAGACGAAGTTCTTGCCCGGGGAGTAGTCAGCCATCGGGTCGTTCGACAGGCCGGCGAGGAACAAGACCTGATCGTAGCCCTTGAGCTCGTCCTGAGTGATGTCGAGCACGTCGCGGCGCATCACGCGTACGTCGGCCGGCAGATTGTTGCCGAACCAGAGAAGGTCGAGGACGTCGACGTCGTATCCGCGCGCCACGAGCTTCGGCACCAGCACCGATCCGATATATCCGGCACCACCCGCGATCAGGATTCTCATAATTGGAAAAAATTGGATTGTGGCGCCGCCAGCCAATCGCGCAGCGGCGGTGCTTTCGTATCTTTGCCCGACAGGACCGGCGCCGTCGTCGGCCAGGCGATGCCGAGCTCGGGGTCGTCCCACCGGATTCCCGCTTCGCCCGCCGAATTATACGTGCCGGTGCACAGGTACTGAATCTCCGCGAAGTCGCTCAGCACGCAGAACCCGCGCGCGAAGCCGGCCGGCGCCCACATCTGCGTCATGTCGTCAGAGGAGACCGTCGCGGCGGTCCATTGCCCCAGCGTCGGAGACTGTTTACGAATGTCGACCGCGACCAGGAATGCGCGGCCATAGGTGACCCGCATCAACTTGCCCATCGGCGGGTCCCACTGAAAATGCAGGCCGCGGACGACATCGCGCGCCGAGCGCGAATGGTTCAACTGCACGAACCGCGTCGGCAGGCCGGCGGCCTGAAAGACGTCCTCGCGAAAAACCTCGGTGAAGAAGCCGCGCGCATCGCGGAAGATTTCGGGGTGAACGAGCAGCACATCGGGGATCGTCATCGGTTCGACGGAGACTTTCATCAGGCAGCGTGCGTCAAGGCTGGTTGAAGGCGGGCGACGATCTCACGGCCGATGGCCAGTGAGGCCGTGGCGCCGGGGCTCGGCGCGTTGAGGACGTGCAGCGCGCCGGGCTGGTCCACGAAATGGAAATCCTCGACGAGTGTGCCATCCGGTCGCATCGCTTGGGCGCGAACCCCTGCCCCGCCCGGCGCGAGATCGTCCGCGCGGATATCGGGCACGAGGCGGGACAGCGCCCGTGCGAACAGCGCGCGGCTGCCGGATCGCCGCATCTCATCGAAGCACACCCGCGGGTACTTCGCCAGGAATCGCCACAGACCGGGAAAGGCCAACGCCGACCGGCCCTCGGGCGTGTCGAATGCCAGTGCCGCGTTTGGGCCGGCTTCGATGCGACCATCGATGTGCCGCGTGAAATGCACGCCGAGGAATGGGAAAGCCGGGTCGGGTACCGGGTAAATGAGATGGCGCACCAGGTGCGCGCGGTCGGGGCGCAGGACGAAATATTCGCCACGGAACGGCACGATGCGTATGTCGACCTGGGCTCCGGCCTTGCGGGCAATCTGGACGGATTGGAGACCCGCGCAGTTGATCAGCAGATCGCCCTCGAATGTGCCAGCGGTCGTCTCGGCCACCCACCGTGGGCGCAGGGCTTCGACCCGCGCGCTGAGAATCACACGGCCGCCCGCTTCGGTAATGGCTTCGGCCAGGGCGCGGCATACCGCGGGATAGTCGACGATTCCCTCTTCCGGCACCTGTACGGCCGCTACCGCATTGACCGCGGGTTCTAAGGCCCTCGCTTCGCCCGGGCCCAACCAGCGGAGGCCCGTCAGACCGTTGCGCGCGCCGCGCTCGAGCAGGGTGCGCAATCGGGGGACCTCCGCGTCGCTCGTGGCCACAACGAGCTTGCCACAGATTTCGTGCGGGATGCCGTGGGCCCGGCAGAACTCCGTCATCTCCCGGATGCCGGCGACGGCCAGGCGAGCCTTGGAGGAACCCGGCGCGTAGTACAGGCCCGCGTGCAGCACGCCGCTATTGTGACCGCTTTGCTGCTGGGCGAGATCGGCGTCTTTTTCGAGGACGACGGCCTCGGCGTCAGGCCAGAGCTGGTGGATCTGATACGCGGTCGCGAGCCCGATGATACCGCCGCCAACGATCAGGACCCGCGTCAGTGCGCACCGTCCATTTTCAGCACGACCGGTATCGTCCGGATCAGAATCGCGACGTCCTTCCAGATCGCCCAGCGACGGAGGTACGCGGTCTCGAGGCGGATCACCTCATCGAAGTCGGTGATGCGATTGCGGCCGTTCACCTGCCACGGTCCCGTGATGCCGGGCTTCATGTCGAAGCGCGAGTAATGGTGCTCTTCGTACAGCGCGACCTCCGACGGCAACGGCGGCCGCGGACCGACGAGCGACATCTCGCCCTTGAGCACGTTCCAGAGCTGCGGCAGCTCGTCGAGGCTCGTGCGGCGGAGGAAGCGGCCGACGCGCGTCACGCGTGGATCGAAGGGCATTTTGAACAGCCGTCCGTCCTGATACACGCTGTTCGCGGCCAACTCCGTGCGCTGTTCCTCGGCGCCGTCCACCATGCTGCGGAACTTCAGGATGTCGAACTGACGCCCGCCCGAGCCGACGCGCCGCTGCCGGAAGATCATCGGGCCCGGCGATGACAGCCGCACCGCCAATCCGACGAGCGCGAGCACCGGTGACAACAGGATGAGGCCGAAGAACGAGACGAGGAGGTCGATCAGCCGCTTGATCACCAACTGCTGGCCATGCAGTCCGGGCCTCGTCAGCTGCACGAGCGGCACGCCGCGCAGCCACACGAGCTCCGGCACATATCCCGTGAGTGTCGCGGGCCGCGCGAGCGAGTACGCATGGCATCCGGCCGCATCGGCAATGGTCAGCAGGTCGTGGAAGAGCGTCTCCTCGATGTGGCCCGCGAAGATCACGGTGTCCACGTCGAGCGTCGCCATGACCTCGACGAACTCGCCAACGCCGCCGAGGGCATCCGCCGGCGAACGCCCCTCGGTCGACACGTAACCGAGCACGCGGAATTCGGACTGGATCGTGAACGGCGATGTCCGGAGCGCCTTGCGCGCATCCGCGGCGGGACCCACGAGCAATGCGCGCGGCGCGTGGGCGGCGCGAGCCCGGGCCCTATAGACGAGGACTTCGATGAGGAGCCGCTCGAACACGAGCGCGGTGGCGACCGCGCTCGCCGTGACGGTGAGACCGACGAGACCTGCGATCGAGGGGCTGGCCCACAGGGAGTTCCAGCCGACGAGCACGACTCCCGCCGCGGCACCGGTGAAGACTTTCCCCATGTCGCGGCGATGGTCGCCCGCCCCATATGTCCCCATGACCCAGAGGCCGAGGAACAGAGCGAAGACCAACTCTACAAGAGAAGGGAGTGATGCGCTGACCTGGCGGGCTGCCCCGTAGACGGTACGGAGGAGCACCACCACGAACGCATCGGCCAGCAGCAGGACCGCGAATCGCGTCATTCCCCGGACGACGTGCGTGCGGCGCGCAATGCGTGCGCGCTCTTGCAGCACGATGGGGAAAGGCCGGCTGGTTTCGACCGTGGTCAGAACGCGGGGTTGCGGCGCACTCACGGTAGTAAGGATGTTGATAAAAACAAAATGTTACCGAGCGGGCAAGTCATGGCAAGTCACCGGCAAGCAACGCATCTACTACCCGCTCACCGGCCCTGCCGTCCCATCCTTCGATCACGGGCAATACTGACGGGCGAGTGGCGTCCCGAACAAGACCCGGCAAGGTAACGGGGTCTTGCACGAGACGGTTCGTGCCAGAGGTGACGGTAACGGGCCGTTCCGTCGTCTCGCGCACGGTAAAGCATGGAACACCGAGCGCGGTCGTTTCCTCCTGCACGCCACCGGAATCAGTGATCACGGCGTGTGCCGAGTCCATGAGGGCGACCATCTCCAGATAGCTCGCAGGCTCGACGGTCCGAACAGCGCCGGCCTCAATGCCCCATTGTGCGAGTCTATCACGCGTGCGCGGATGAACAGGGAATACAACGGGCCGCTCCGCGGCCACCTCTCGCAACGCGACCATCAGCGATGAGAGACGGCGTCGATCATCGACGTTCGACGGGCGATGCAGCGTAACCAGGGCGTGGCCTCGCGTGACCGCGAGGGTCCTGGCACGGGGTAACGCTTCGAACAAGCTATCGATCATCACGTTTCCGACAAAGGCGATCTCGCACTCGGGCTCGCCTTCCGCACGCAGTGTGTCATCGGCATCGCGCGATGGTGTGAGCAGCAACGATGCCAATCGGTCGGCGACGATCCGATTGATTTCCTCGGGCATCGTCCGGTCCCGGCTCCGCAGGCCAGCTTCGACGTGCGCGCTCCGAATGCCGAGCTTGGCCGCGACGACCGCGGCCGCGGCCGTCGAGTTGACATCGCCGTAGATGACGACCCAATCGGGGCGGGCATTGGTCACAATCGGCTCCAGTCGCTCGAGTATTCGCGCTGTCTGCACGGCATGAGACGCCGACCCGACGCCGAGGTTAATATCGGGTTCCGGAAGGGCGAGATCGGCGAGCAGCGACGCAAACAGCGCGTCGTCGTAGTGCTGGCCCGTATGGACGACGGTCTGCGTCACACCAGCCCGGCGCGCCGCTGCCCGGTAGACGGGCGCGAGCTTCGGGAGGTTGGGCCGTGCGCCGACGACGTGCAGGAGATGCACGGCGTCAGTGTGTGCGCAGGCAGTCCACCGCGCGCACGGCGGCCATACCATCCCAGCCTTCCGGACGCGGTGCGTCATCCAGACGGGTGATTGACGCGACCGCCTCGACGAGGTCCGCGGGATCGGGGACGAGGCGATTGGCTCCGCACTCGATCGTCTCGGGCCACTCGGTCGTGTCTCTGACCGTGAGGCACGGGACCCCGAGCGCCGTGCTTTCGACCTGGAGACCACCGGAATCGGTGATCACGGCGTGGGACCCCTCGACGAGATCTACCATCTCGAGGTAGCTCACGGGATCGATCAGTCGCACAGCGCCCATATCGAAACGCCCCATCTGGAGCTGCCCGCGTGTGCGCGGATGCACGGGAAACACCACCGGTCGCGTGGACGCCACCTCGCGCAGCGCCGATACGATCGCGGTGAGACGGGCAGCGTCGTCGACATTTGATGGGCGGTGCAAGGTCACCGTGATCGGTGCGGTGGAGAGGCCCAGCTGAGAGCGAAAGCCAATGGTGCGGGCGCGTTGTACCGCGTACAGCAAGGCATCCACCATCACGTTACCGACGAACATGATCTCGTCGTCGGGCTCACCTTCGGCCCGCAGGGTACGATCGGCCGTGCGGGATGGGGTCAACAACAGATCCGCCAGGCGATCGGTCACGATGCGATTGATTTCCTCGGGCATCGACCGGTCGCCACTGCGGACGCCGGCTTCGACGTGGGCGACGCGAAATCCGAGCTTCGAGGCGACGAGTGTCGCCGCGAGCGTCGAGTTGACATCGCCGTAGACGACCGTCCAGTCGGGGCGATGCTGGAGCAGGACGGGCTCGAAGCGCTCCATGACCCGCGCGGTCTGGACCGCGTGGGTCGCTGAGCCGACGTCCAGATTGATATCCGGAGGTCTGAGACCCAAGTCTCGAAAAAAAGACGCGGACATCGCGTCGTCGTAGTGCTGGCCCGTGTGCACCACGACTTGCTCGATTCCTACCGCCCGGGCTTGGCGCGAGAGCGGGGCGAGCTTTGGGAAGTTTGGGCGGGCGCCCACCACATGGAGCAGCTTCACCGCAGGACCTCCGCGAAAGCCGCACAGTTGGTGTCGGCAGCGAACTGACGCTCGAAGGCGACGCGGCCACGCTCGCCCGCTTCGCGGGCCGAGGTGGGGTTGGCGCGCCAGGCGAGCAGAGCGTCGGCGATCTGCTGTGGGGCGGTACCGGAGGCAGGGTCTACGACGAGACCGCAACCAGCGTCCCGGATCGTGTCGGCCGTTTCGCACGACGACGGGCCGACGAAGAGGGCCGGGCGCCCCGCCGCCATGATGCCGTACAATTTCCCGGGAACGGACACGCCGACAAACGGCGCGCCCAGCGCGATGAGATGCACGTCGCCGACGGCCAATGCGTCGCCGAGCTCCTCGCGCGCGAAGTACGGGCGATAGCTGAAATTCGTCAGTCGCGCCTCTTGTGCGAACGCCTCTATCTCAGCCCGGCGGGGGCCCCCACCGGCAAAGAGAAAATAGATGCTGGGCTCATCGCGCAAGAGACGTATGGCGGCCAGGATGTCGCCGAACTCATGGACGAGGCCCGCGTTGCCCGAATACATGACCACAAAGCGCCCCTCGAGCCCGAGCTCGGCCCGCAGCGGCCGGGCGCTCGTGGACTCGGCGTGGCCCCACACGGGGATCGTACGCGTGCGGGACTCCGGAACGCCCTTGGCAACGATACGGCGCTTCATGTACGGACCGAGGTCCACGACAAAAGCCGCCCTCCGGAACGCCCGTTCGTCGAGCCAGACCAGGCACCGCCCGACCGGGCTCGTCGCCCGCACCATCCCGGCGGCGATCTCGGCATCGGGGTGGAGGTCCATCGACCAGATGCCGTATCGGAAGCGCCGAAGGCGGAGCGCGGCAACGAACCAGCCCATCACCGCGAGCATCGGTGGCGTCGTCAGGAACACCACCGTGAGGTCATCGGCGGGTGCCGCCAGCAGGGCGAAGAGCGCGCGCATATAGAACGTCGCGTAATCCACGATGCGGCCCAGGCGTGAGCCGCGTCCGAATGTCGTGGTGCGAAACCGGCGGATCACGACGCCGTTGCGCGATTCGCGCGCCGGCGCTTCGAGGCGGCCGTCGACGTAGTGCGCACGGCCCGTCAGCACCCGAACCTCGGCGCCCCGTGCCGCGAGATACTCGGCGAGGTCCGTCAGGTGCTGACCGGTCGAGGCAACGTCTGGGTAGTAGTGTTGGTTAATGAGTAGGAGCACGAGCCGCGAGTTGTTCTTCGATCCAACCGTACGTGCGGCGCAGACCCTCTTCCAGGGTGATGACGGGCTCCCAGCCCAGAACAGCGCGGAGCCGTGTGTTGTCGCTCGTCCGGCCTTTGACACCCTGCGGCGCCGCGGGCAAATGGCGTTTCGTGACGCGTTTTCCCGCTATCGTGGAGACGATCGCGACCAGCTCGTTGATCGAGATCAAGCGCTCCTGGCCAATGTTGAGAGGGTCCCGGTGATTCGATTGCATCAGCCGCCGAACGCCTTCCACGCAATCATCGACATAGCAGTACGAGCGCGTCTGGTTGCCATCGCCCCACACTTCTATCTCGCCACCATTGGACGCGAGAGCGACCTTGCGGCAAATGGCAGCCGGCGACTTCTCGCGGCCACCATCGTACGTGCCGAGGGGGCCAAAAATATTATGAAACCGCGCGACGCGCGTTTCGAGGCCGAAGTCCTCGAAATAGTGGCGGCATTGGCGCTCGCTGAAGAGCTTCTCCCAGCCGTAGCCATCTTCCGGGTCTGCTGGGTAAGCGTCTTCTTCCTTGAGCGGCGTGACATCCGGGGTTTGCTGCTTGTACAGCGGGTATATGCACGCTGACGACGTGTACAGGAACTTCTTGGCGCCCGCTTCGCGGGCCGCCTCCAACATGTGCATATTGATCAGCACATTGTCGTGCATGATCACGGCTTTGTTGTGCTCGATGAAGCCGATCCCGCCCATGTTTGCCGCGAGGTTGTAGATCTCCGAGGCGTTGCGAACAGCCTGGCGGCACGGCTCCCAGCGACGGAGGTCCAACAGTTCGAATTCATCGGCGGCGGTCGACTCGAATTCCGGGTGCTTGATGTCGACCCCGCGCACCCGATAGCCCTCGGCCTTCAATCGCTTGACCAAATGGTGGCCGATGAATCCGCCGGCCCCGGTCACGACGGCGATGTCATGCGACATGTGTCGGTAATTGAGAGTGACGGCGCGCTCGTGCGCAAGCCGAGAGCACGGCATCGACCGTCAAGCGATCCATGCACGTTCGGTGGGAGCAGTACGAGAGGAGACAGGCGGCGCACGGCGGGTCGGTACGGAGCACGATCTCGTTCGGGCGATCGAAGGTCCAGCGATACGGTTCGTCGAGCGAGCTCATCACCGTGACGAGCGGGCGACCCAGTGCGCCGGCGATGTGGCGAGGGCCCGAGTCGGTCGTGATGCACAGCTCGGCGCGCTCCATCACGGCGCCGAGTTGGCACAGATCGGTCTTGCCGACGAGCGAAATGCCTCGCCCGATCTGCGCTACGAGCGGCGCTTCCGCGGCCGTTCCTACGAAGACCGGGACGAGCGGCGCGAGGGCATCGGCGACCGCGGCCCAGCGATCGGCGTACCACGTTTTCGACTGCCAGTTCGAACCCGGGTGTATCACCACGTACGGTTGCTCGGGCACCAAGTGCGCGGCCGCTTCGCGGTCCGCGTCGTCGAACCAAAACTCTTCGACCGGATTCGTCGCGTCCGCGTCCAGGGCGGCGGCGAGGAGCATGTTGGCCTTCAGGACGTTCATACCGGGTGGAATGGACATGCGACGGGTGAACAGGAACCCCGCGCCATCAACGTCGAAGCCCAGCCGGCGGCGGGCTCCGGTCAGAGCGGCAATCATGGCGTAGCGAAACGATACCTGATTGACGCACGCCAGTACGCAATCGTACCGGACCCCGCGTGCGGCCGTCAGCATGGCGTGCACGTGGGGGGACTTCCGGTGCACCGTCTTGGCTGCCGGACTGGCCAGCACGTCGAGCATCATGTCCGGATAGCGCCGGTGCAACGCGCGGAGCAGCGGCGAGACCGCCATGCTGTCGCCCACCTGCTGGAGCTGTAGCAGCAGGATCTTTGGCCGATCGGGCAATGCCATGGGTGAGTCCGGCTCGCGCCTGACGGCGCGGCCTGCCACGGCGGCGACCCACGGAAGGGCACGGCGGAGGGCCGCCTTCATTTTCGCCGGACGAGTGTGGTGTTCAGGACGATCGCATCCATTTTGGTCCGCAGGAAGCAGTCGAGCGCTTGGGCCGGCGTTTCGACGATCGGCTCGTTTTCGTTGAAGCTGGTGTTGAGCACGATGGGAACGCCAGTCAACGCTTCGAATGCTTTGATCAGGCGATAGTACGCGGGATTCGTGCGCGCGCTCACCGTTTGCAGCCGGCCGCTCCCATCAACATGCGTCACGGCAGGGATCAGCGCGCGCTTGTCGGGGCGCACGGGATAGACCTGGATCATGAACGGATCCGGGACCGCGCCTTCGAACCACTCGTCGATCGCTTCCTCGGCGACCGAGGGCGCGAACGGGCGAAACTTTTCGCGGAATTTGATCTTCACGTTGATCAACTCGCGAATGTCGGCGCGGCGGGGGTCGGCAACGATGCTGCGATTGCCGAGGGCGCGGGCGCCCCATTCCATGCGGCCCTGGTACCAGCCGACGACATTGCCATCCGCGATGAGGCGCGCCGTGGCTTGGGCGACAGCGTCCGGCGTCGCGAAGCGCTCGATCGTGCACGCGCCATCGAGCTTGGCGAGGACACTGGCCTCGTCGTGCGCCGGGCCCCAGTAGCCGTGATCCATCACGAACGCGCGTTCGCGACCCAGCACCTGGTTCCAGACGTAGTAGGCCGCGCCCAGCGCCGTCCCGTTGTCGCTCGAGGCAGGCTGGATATAGACCTCGCGAAACGGCGTGCGTTGGCGAATCTTGCCATTCGCGACGCTGTTCATCGCGCAGCCTCCCGCGAGGCAGAGCCGCGGGGTATGAGTGAGGTCCCACAAGCCCTCGAGCACGTGCGTGAAGCACTCTTCGTAGACGACCTGCAACGAGTGCGCGACGTCTTCATGTCGGGGGGTTAGCGGTTCGTCCGACTTGCGCGAGGGACCGAGTAGCGACTCCACATCCGACGTGAAGACACTGCCCAGCGTCGGGTAGCCGTTGTCCCACTCCATGGCCACGCCATCGGACCAATGGCGGAAATAGCGGAGGTCCAGCTCGAAACGACCGCCATCGGTCAGTCGGACGAGTTTTCTAATTTCCGCGACCGCGGTCGGTTTTCCATAGGGCGCCAAGCCCATGACTTTGAATTCGTCGCCGAAGCTCGGGAAGCCGAGATACTGTGTCACCGCCGTGTACATCATCCCGAGGGAATGTGGGAAGAAGACGTGACGGAGGACGTCGAATCTGTTCCCGCGGCCGATCGCCATCGACGTGGATACGAAATCCCCGAACCCGTCGACGGCGCAGCAGGCGGCGTCTTCGAATGGCGAGACAAAGAACGCGCTGGCCAGGTGCGCCGGGTGGTGCTCGACAAAGTGCAGCTTGGGCGGCACGGCGTCGAGCGCGTCCGCAAGCGGAACGCGCACGTCAGTCACCTTTCGGCGATTGCGAAGGCGGTCGCGGATTAAATCGAGATTGGGCCAATGGGTCAAGGCGAACAGCGCTTTGCGTGCGATGTGGGCCCGAGGGGACCGGCTGATCGCGACGTGGTCGACATCCGCGCCGCGGATACCGGCCTCGGCGAGGACGGACCGGATCGCCATTGTCGGAAACCCGGCGTAGTGCTTGATGCGCCGGAATCGCTCCTCTTCGACGGCGGCGACGAGCACCCCGTCGCGCAGGAGCGCGGCCGAGACGTCGGCGTGATATGCGTTGATGCCTAAGACGTACATCGTTCGATGGCGCTTCGGTACATGGCAAGCAGTGCGGGAGCCACGCGCGGCATCCCGAAGTCCGTGACGACCGCCTCGGCCCCACTTCGGGCGACGCGGGAGCGAAGCTCGGCGTCACCGAGCACGGCGAGGATCGCGTCGGCCAGCGCGCCGGGGTCGCGGTCGGCTACCAGTCCTAGCCTACGTTCTGCTACCCACGGAGCAAGCTGGACCCCTGGGCTCACGACGACCGGGACGCCGGCCGCTATGGCTTCGAGGACGGCAATGCCGAAGTTCTCGTTGTGCGACGGGAGCACGAACACGTCCGCCGCCCGAAGGCACTCGGTCTTGGTTTGGCCGGTCACGAATCCAACAAATTCGACACCCGGCATCTTTCTCTCGAAACGTTGGTCGCCGGCTCCGGCAACAACTAGGCGCGCCGCTTCGCGGCTGGCGCGTACTCTGGGCCACGCGTCCAAGAGCACGTCGACGCCTTTCTTCGGGTGTAGGCGCCCCAAAAAAAGCACCGTTTCCCCCACGTGTGGGAGAACGACAGGAACGGATGCACGCCAGGGAGGGGGGACGATATGGGAACGACCAGTGAAATCGATGCCATGCCAGGCGGCTTCGTCGCGCTCGGCCGCGGTCGTGAAATGCAGTGCCTGCGCGCGGCGGACGAACGGAGCATCGATCGCGGCGAAATAGATCTGCTTCAGCCAACGACGGCGGTGGGTGAACGTGTAACGGGACAGCGTGCCGAATGGCCCGAGAACCAACGGGCGGCCTGACGAGAGGGTCGCCGAAGCGGCGGAGGAACTGAAGGGGTTGAGAAGGCCGTGCACGTGCACGACATCGGCTTTGACGGCGAGCTCGCGGATCGTGCGGCCCCAGGGAGAGGCGAAGACGATGCGCGTGGCCGGCGGAAGTTGAGCGGCCAGCCAATCGCGCTCGGCATCCGGGCACGGTGGGCCGACGACGGTGGAACTGGCTGGGGGAGATGCGGCCGCAACGAAGCCGATCAGGGCTTCGATCGGGCCACCAAACGGACGCGTCAGATTCGGCATCGCGTGCAATACCTTCACGCAACGACCTTGCGCCCTTGCCTCAACCGAAGCGTACGCCACGCCGGAACGGCGTACACGACGCCGAGCATGACGACGAACGCTTTCGCCACGTGGTTGACGCCCTCTCCAATACCGTTCTCGGCCTGCATGGAATAGAGGAGGACGTAGGGCGCCCACGCCCACCAGAAGATCGAGCTCCGCGCCAGCACAAAGAAGATGCGGTACACCAACCCGATGCCGCAGCCGAACAAGAACGCGCCGATGATCCCGCCGACCAACCCGAAGTTGGCGTACATCTCGCCGGCGACGCCGAGATTCATGCTCGTGTTGTACAGGTGGAACCCGGTGAACCGCTCGAAGTACTCGACGCCACCGGCCTCGTACTTCCCGGGATCGAGCACGCGGGGGATGAGCGCGGCTCGGAACGCATTGATGATGGTCTCACCGTTCGCATAGGGCTCCTGAACCGGCACCCAGTACATGGTGCGGGCGATGATCCAGCCCTGGTTGAGCCGGGTGACGAAGTGGCTCAACGCGTCGCCGGTGAAGGTCTCGACCGGCAGCTGCGCCTGCACCACGATGAGCTGGCCGAGCGCCTGGAATCGATCGGGGATCGTCATGTCCGGGTTTTCGCGGATCTGATTCCGATAGGCGAACTTGGCTTCGTCGAGCACGCCGATGAAGAATATGCCGGCGATGGCCACGAGGATGATCGTCCGAACCTTCACGCGTTTCGTGAAGATGATGAGCGCGCCGGTATAGACGACCCACAGCAGCAGATCGTGGAACAGCCCCTCCGACGTCGACATCGCCACGCGGATCGCCATCACGACCGTGAGCTTCCAGACCCACCCCCTGGCGCTCACCATCATCAGGCCATAGGCGCCGATGAACGCGAGGTACGTCAGGAGCGTGAACAGGAACCGGATATTGAGGCCGACGCGCGTGATGAAGAAGAACGAGATCATCCCGATGACGATCATGATGTCGCAGGTCACGCGAAAGTCGCGTGGCTCGACCGCGGACCGCTGGACCTTGTCGGTGGTGCCCAGGCGCCACATCGGGAGATACATCCCGGCCGCGAACATGATCGTCACCGGGACGGCGTAGATGAAATAGTCCGGCGGCTGCAGCGTCATCTCGAACACCGAGGCATCGGCCGGCACATGATAGTTCGCCCACGGGGCGATCACCCACTGCACGAACCCGACGATCGAGATGAGACCCGGAATCCAGGGGACGGTCGGCGACACGCGCAGCGTGTGCAGAAACACGATAATCGCGAAGAACAATCCGAGGCCGATCCACAACGAGTCGCGCTCGTAGAACGTGATGCAGGCGATCGAGACGGTGAATGCCGTGCCGATGATGAACCACCAGTTGTCCGTCGTGAGGAAATACCGGCGATGCGCGCGCGCGATGGCGACCGGTGGCGCGTCGAATGACGGCAGTTGGACGGGCATGTCGGTCATGTCACCGCCTCCATCACGCCCGCCGCGGCGCGATCGGCCGAGTACTGGCCGATGCGATCCGACGCGGCCGCGGCCATCCGCGGGCCGCGCGCCGGGTCATCAACCAAGGCCCGCAACGCGGCGGCGAGTGCGTCGACGTTGCCCGGCGGGAAGCGATCGCCCGTGACGCCCGGCGTGATCAAGTCGGGGACGCAGCCGACCGCGTCGGAGGCGACGACTGGGAGCCCGGCGGCCATCGCTTCGTTGATCACGAGGCCCCAGGTCTCCTGGCGGTCGGACGGCAGCACGAGCACGTCCGCCGCCGCGTAGATCGCCGGGAGCTCAGATTGATTTCGGAAGCCGAGAAGCGTCGCATTGGCCAGTGTGCCCTTGAGAGGGCCATCGCCAACGATAATAGCACGCGCGCCGCTTACGCGGCGACAGGCGTCGACCACGTCCCCAGGGCGTTTCTTATCGATCAGCTTGCCGACGAACAACACCGCGAGCGTCGAATCATCGATGTCCCATTGGGCGCGTACCGCGTTGCGCGAAGCGCGCGCGTGACTCGCGCCGGCCGCAAAGGCCGCGTTGTCCACGAAATGCGGCGAGCGGACAACCCGTCGGGCGCCGTAGTACCGAAAGTACGCCTCGCTGCGGGTCCCCACAGCCAGACACGCCGTGAACCGGCCGACGAAGCGAGGGTACAGCGCGCGTTTGACGAGGCGTTTGAGGCCGCGATCATCCTCGAGTTGGGAGTCGCCGCGCACATAGACCGGCGTATTCGTGCGCCAGCAGGCGCGCATGGCTTGCCAGTAGGCTCTGGCACGCCACCCGAGGACGACTATGGCATCGTGCTCCCGGCGTTCGATGATGGAGATGATCTCCGGAGTGTCGTAGTCGGCGAAGCGATCGCGATTGGGTCCCTGCGCGACGTTCCGTAGGAATACACTTTTATAGCCCGCGGTCAGGTCGACGTCCCATTGGAACGCGACCCCGAAGCCGATGCCCTGCTCCGCCGCGGTCGGGCGATGCGCGAAGTAGACGGTAAGATCGACATCCCCACGTGCCGCGAGCGCTCGGAACAACGGCGCGTAGTACTGGATCGGGTGCGTCGCCACAATGCCCAGCCTCAGTGCGCCTCCACGGTGCGGCGCAGGCCATCGCGCAAACGCACGCGGGGTTGCCAGCCGAGGCGCACGCGGATCTTCTCGGCTGAGAGCGAGCGGCGGCGGATGTTGTCGATGTCACGGCGGTCGAGATATTCGATCGGAATGGTCCCGTCGAACAAGCCCGCGATCTCTCGCGCCAGGGTATTCACTGACGTCTCGACACCCGTGCCGATGTTGAATACGTCGCCGAGCGCTTGCGGGGCCACCGCGGCCATGATGGTACCCTCGACGGCGTCATCGACGTACGTGTAGTCGCGTGTCTGTTCGCCGTCGCCATGGACCGTCATCGCACGGCCTGCTCGAGCTGCCTCTATGAACTTGCCGATAACGCCGCAATACGGGTTACGAGGAGTTTGACCCGGGCCATAGACGTTCGAATACCGTACGCAGGCGGTGGGAACGCCATAGGCCGTGTGATAGAGCGTGGTATAGTGCTCGCCGAGCAGCTTTGTCGCCGCGTAGTGGTTGAGAATATTTGGCGGGTCGAGCTCGTCGGCCGGGAGATGGCGACAATTCCCGTAGATCGAGGTCGATGACGTGTACACGAAACGTTGCAATCCGGCCGGGCGAGAATGGCGCAGAAACTCCAGCATGCGGAGCGTGCTGAGCGCGTTCACCGACAGGTCACCTTCCGGATCGCTCCCGGAGGTGAGAATCGTCCGGCAGGCGAGATGAAAAATCCACGGATGCTCGGCCAACAGCGGCTCGACGACCGCGCCATCGCGCACATCGCCGACGACGAGTTGCAAGCCTTCCATGCGCACGCGAGACGAGTTCGAGAGATCGTCGAGCGCGGTCACCCGGCAACCGAGCTGGCGGATCAGGAACCGGCAGAGATTCGAGCCGACGAATCCCGTGCCGCCGGTGACGAGCACCGGGGCGCCGCGGATGCCGGAGAACGGGTCGGCGCCCTGCATCATTGATCAACGACTCGCGTCAGCACATCCGCGAGCGCGCCGGTCATCCCGGCAGCGGTACGGGGCCGCAGCGTGAGATCGGTCATCACATCGATCGTGAGAGGAGAAATGCGTCCGGCAACCAGATCGGACAGCACCGCGCGAATCGACGGTACCGCGTCGGCCGGGGTCGGTGACGGCTGATCGCCGTACAATACTAAGCCTTTGGCATTGAGCCCGCGCAAGAGCGCCGCCGGCTCCGTGGCCGCGTGGAGCACCGCCACGATCGGGCGCCGTGCGGCGAGTGTGGGCATGAGCTTCGACGCAGCGTAGTACGTCGTCAGGTCGCCGAGGACGAGGTTCGCGTCCGCGCCAGCCGCCAGGGCCATCGCCTCGGCGTACGGCACCCGCTCCGGGCGCTCGATCACTTGGGACGAGAGGCCGCGTGCTTCCACGAGATGCGCGACGCGCGGGCGCGCGCGGGCGCCTGGGGCGTAGGTCGTGCCGTAGAGCTCGAGGCGAATCGGCAAGGGCGTCGCTGCCAATGCGTCGAGGAAGGCCGTGAACACGGGAAGCTGTGAGTCGGAGAGTGCGCCGACATAGACTATCCGGCGCAGCGTACCGTCACCTGGTGTCGGCTTTCCCGCGAGGGTCAGGTCGGCGGCGTCGAATCCATACGGCGCCGAGCCTGACGGCACCATCGCGACGGCCGGGAATCGAGCTTGGACCTCGGCTATGATCGCCTGGGATACCGCAAAGAGGCCAGATACGCCGGCCAGGCACCAGCTCTCGCTCCATGCCGCCACGCGGGCGGCGAGACGGCTTTTCAGCGTACCGGTGGGCTCGATCCGCCACGGGTCCACATAATCGACTACAATCGGGCAACCCGTTAGCCACCGAAGCGGCCTCGCCATCCAAAGTGCGTACCATGGCGGCACGATCAACAGGACGACATCGGCGCGCTGTGCGCGCACGATGCTCGCCGCTCGCGCGAGGAGGGCCGGCAGCGCGCGGAGGCCTAGGTCGCCGAGGCCGAACCGACGACGAAAGGCTCGCACCGATTCGATATGGAGGTCAGGCGGGACGAGTGAGACGAGCGCGGGCTCTTGTGTCTCTTCGCGGTCGCGCGGATCGACGGTGAGGACGATCGGCTCCCAGCCATATGAACGCAGGTGCCGTACGAACAACCGCGCGCGATGAGATGGCGGAAGGCCGGACGGTGGGAAGAACGGCGCGATCACCAGGACCCGGCGCGTCATCCGCGGTAGCCCTCGGCCGCCGCGCGACGGAGGCTCTCGGCCATCTGCCGCGCTACTTCGCGGCGCGTGAATCGGGCTAGCACTTCGCCGCGCGGGGAAACCGGCGTCGGCTCAGTGGCGATTCGGTCGATCGCGGCGACGACGGCGTTCTCGTCATCCGGGTCGGCCATGATGCCAAGGCCGGACTCTTCGACGAGATCCCGCATGGCGCCATCGGTGAGGACGCCAAGAATGGGGCGGCGGAGGCCGAAGTATTCGAAGGTCTTTCCCGCGACGCTATAATCGCGGCCTCCGATGACCTTGGCGGACGTCAGCAAGAGCGCGGATGCGCTCTTTTGCAGGCGAAGCGCCTCTTCGTGCGAGATTGGGCCGCGAAGGCGGACGCGGGATTCGGTGCCGGTCTCGCGGAGCATCGTCGGGAGCCAACCCGGGATCGCCCCGGCGAATTCGACGCTCACCGAACCACGGTAGCGTGCGAGGCCGCGCAGGAAGAAATATGGCGAGCGATAGAGCCAGTCTTCGCGGCGTGGCGAGTAGAACAGCCAGCGTTGTGGAGAGCGGCGCCAAGGCGGTTGCAGCATCGTCGAGCGCGACTGCGGATCGTAGTACCAGCTGCCCGCGTAGACGATGGTTCGGGGGACTGGGTCAACCGCATCGACCACATCATCGTCATAGCCATTGTAGATCGTCACCAGGCGCGACGGATCGACGCCTGGGAAGAATCGCAGCCAATCGTCGCGCGTGACATGCGAGGTCGACACGGATACGTTCGCCTCGCGCAGCACCGCGCCTTCGGCCTGACGGGCGTAGAGATAGTGCGCATAAGTTGGAAATGGCGCGGCGCACCAGTACGTCCACGGATCGCGCCAGTCTGCCACCCAAGGGAGTCGGTATTGCTTGGCGATCTGCCGGGCAATGACGGCTACCCCGAATGGGGGCATCGTCGCGAGCAGAACGTCCGGGCGATGCTCGGCGACCGCGCGGCGGACCGGCTCGGACCAGAATGACGATACCGGGTCGCCCCGGTACGCGTACTGGAGCGCCCGAAAGCCGAGGCGCGATTGGCTGAGGCGCCAGTACCAGTCGGGGAAGCCGCTCGGCGTCCGGTAGACCGGGACACTCGAGGGAATACGCGAGGCGAGCGCGGGATCGAGGCGAGCGGACGACCAGGCGGCGTAGTCCTCGGAGCGCACGGTGACGACGGCGAGGTCGATGCCGAACGCGCCCAAGTGCTCGGCGAGCCCCAGGGCGCGGTGGACTCCGCCAGTCGAGAGCGGCGGGAACTCGAACGCGAGCAGCAGCGCGCGAACCGTCACGGACCCAGGCCGGTGATCAAATCGATCGCGAACTTCGCGGCGTGCGTCGGATAGCTGTACGCATCGTAGTCCCCCCACCGGGGCCACGACCCGGGGACAGCGCCGGAAATCTCCGGCCAATCCTCGCGCACTTCGATCGTCATTCGGACCTGCTCCGCGAGACGACGGGCCGCGTCGTGATAGCGCGTATCACCGGTGGCGCGGCTCAGCGCCAACCAAACGACGCCAACCTGCGCGTCGCCCGTCACGCACCGCCAGCGGGCCGCCGGACGCCATCCCGTGCGGAACCGCCCCGCGAGATACCCTTTGCGCTCGAACGACTCGCGCAGCGCACGGGCCGCGCGCTCCGCGGCCTCGATATATCGCTGCTCTTGCAGCGCGAGGCCGGCCATGACCCATCCTTCGAGTACGTAGCCTATCGTGTGTGTCGTCGGCGCCTCGCGCTCGGCGAAACCCGCGCGGTGCACCCAGCCATCCGGCGCCTGCAATCGCATCGCCCAGCTCGCGTTGCGGTGGGCCGCGTCCGCATAGCGGCTCTCGCCGAGGAGCACGGCCAGTCTCGCCAGCGGGCCGGCAACACGCGTGTAGTACGTTTGGGCCAGGTCGTTGTACGTCCAACGCAGCCAACTGCCGTCGCGCTGTTGCACCGACAGGAGCCAGTCAGCGGCCGCCCGCGCGACATCGCGCCAGATGGGCTCACCGGTGCGCTCGGCCAGCGTACACCAGCCGTCGATCACCTGGCCAGTGTTGAACACACTCGGCGTGATGTTCCCCTCGTACCACTGCTTCCGGCAGATCGCGCCGCTCGGCAGACGCGTGGACGCGAGCCAATGTCCCGCGCGGTAGGCGCGGTCCGATTGGCCGGTCGTGAGGAGCGTGGGGATGAAATAGCCCGTGATCTCCGGATACGGCAGCGCCCAGCCTCGAACCGGGTGATACGACGCGGCGGCCCCCGCCCCGCCTCCCGCGTCGAACGCCCGGTTGACCCAGCTGCTCAGGATCTTGAGCGCAGAGGTGAGATCCGGCGGCGGCGCGCCTCTTTTGAGCGCGTGGCCGAGGCGCTGGCGCCCGGCGAGCGCCGTGAGATGCGCCGCCGTGAGGCGGAGACGCCCCGTGAGGACGCGGGCTTCCGCGGTCACGGCCACGTTGCCGTATGGCGTGGGCCGCGCGCGCTGGGCGAGCTCGTCGATCGTTGACGTGAACGTCTTGGCGCGCTGGCCCCACGTGAAGTCTCGCAGCGCGCGTTCGCGGCCATGCGCGCCGAGCGCGCGGGACGTGTCCGGGTCGCTCAGGATGCGGTGCAGCGCGCGGGCGATGTCGTCGGGGCCGTCGACCGTGTCGGCGAGATATCCCGTGACACCGTCCTCGATCGCGTCAACGACGCCGCCGTTGCGGCCACCGATGGCCGGCTTCCCGTGGAGCGCGGCTTCCAAGAACACGATGCCGAACCCTTCCACGTCTTGCGGCAGTCGGCGATTCGCCATCACGAACGCGGTGCACTCGGCGAACAGGGCGTTGCGGGTGGCGTCGTCGACCGGACCCGCGAAGACGATGCGGTCGCCGAATCCCGTCTCGCGCGCGAGCCGGCGCAGCGCCGGATCTTCGGGGCCGCCGCCAGCGATCACATAGCGCGTCGCCGGATATTCAGCCGCGACCGCGGCGAAGGCGCGGATCGAGAGATCCACGCCCTTGCGGGGTCGCAGCATGCACATCGTGAATAGGAACGGGTCGGCGCCCAGATGCAGCCGCTCGCGCATCGCCCCACGCACCGCCGCATCGGGCGCCGCGACGCTCGCCGCATCGACGCCGGGGGTGAGCAACGTCTGGCGTTCGCGATCGACGCCCATTGCGGCGAGGATCCCGCCGGTGTCATTGCTGCACACGAACCAGTGACGGGCGCCGAGGACGTCGGCCTGGCGCCGGGCGGCGCCGCGCGCATGAATCGCTTCCAGAAACTCGAGGCCGTAGCCGATCGCCTGATACGGGAGCCCGAGGTCGCGACAGGCCTCGCACCACGGGTGCGTGACCTCGCTCACCCGGCCGAGGACGAATGTCGCATCGGGATGCTCGGCGGCGATCGACGCCAGTTTCCGGCGCACGCGCTGGCGCGACGTCGCGTGAATGATCGCCGTGTTGAGACGCCGGGCCGGCATGAAGCTGTCGCCCGGCCACCGGAGATCAGAGCGGTGCCAATGCCACTCGCGATACTCGACCCGCTTCGGCGGCGGCACCACTACCCGGCCCGCGCCGGGGACGCTGCTCACGATGAGCACATCGTGCGTGGCACTCACCGCGAGGGCCAGCTGGTGCAGGTACTCGGCGATCCCGCCCAGCGCCGGCTTCGAGTCCTCGGTGAGAATGACGACTCGACGACGCTCCGGAATCAGCACTCGGCGTACCACTCCCGCAGGCGGATCAACTGCTCATCAATGGGCGGACGCGCTTCGGTGGGCACGAGCGTACGGTCGATCGCGGTCGGCGCGGCGACAGGCCGGATCTCGTGGCTCGTTCGGTACGCATCACGGAACTTGAGCAAGAGCTCGTATTTCGAGATCGGCTTCGTCGCCGGCTGCAGTACCGGGGCGAGCGGCTCGCCGCGATGCCGACGCTCGATGACTTCGAGCGCTACGCCAGCCCATTCCAAGGTCGTGATCCCGTTCCAGCGCCAGTTCGTGTAGCCCTCGACCTTGGTGGGGGACGACAGGAACCACGCCAGCAAGCCTCGCTTGTGTGGACGATAGTCCGGGCCAATGATCGAGACACGGAGTATGGTCACGTTCGGACGACCCGAGATCGTCTCGCCCAGCCGCTTCGAGAAACCATACGGGTCGTCGGCCGTCGGCTCGTCGTCCACGCGATAGTTGCCGCGATGGCCGTCGAACACGCAGTCGGTGCTCGCGTGAATAATGTGCTGGTTGGCGCGCACGCGCGCGGCGAGATGCGCGGGCAGCTGGGCGTTCGCGCGGTAGAGCTCCGGAAGATCCTGCTCGCGGCGTTTCGTGGAGCCGAGGCAGTTCAAGACCGCCGGGCAACCGGAGCTCCGAACGGCTTCGATCAGGGGATCGCGCGGCGAGCCGCCGTACCGTTCGTCCGACGTCACGACCTCGTGGCCTCGCTCGGTGACCGCGCGCGCTACGACATGACCCAGCATCCCACGAGACCCAAGGACGAACACCCGCATCAGACGTAGTATTCGACGAGGCCCATGCGATCGAGCAGCGCACCAATCTCCGCGACGTCGGTCAGGCGACGCGTATTGGCGGACGTGTACTCGGTCCCGAGAGGGACGTCGGGTACGATGTTGAGCGGCCGGTACTCGGGGTAGATCGTGTAATACTCTTTGGCCTCGGCCGTGCGCTGCATCTCGTACTCGTTGACGAGGACCTCGTCGAGCTTCTCGCCCGGCCGGATGCCCATCACTTTGACGGGGACGTACGACCCGTTGCCGTATTTGGCGATCATGGCGGTCGCGAGGTCGCCCACGGTCGCGGCGGGTGCCTTCCGCACGAAAATCTCGCCGCCCTCGGCGTGCGTCATCGCGTGCACGACGAGATCGACCGACTCGTCGAGGGTCATCATGAAGCGCGTCATCTGCGGCACGGTCACCGTCACTGGGCCGCCGGCTTCGATCTGTTTCCGAAAGAGCGGGATGACCGAGCCGCGGCTGCCCATCACGTTGCCGTAGCGGACGCAGCAGAACACCGTGTCGAGCTTCACGCGGTTCTTCGAGCAAACCAGCTTTTCCATCATGGCCTTGGACGTGCCCATCGCGTTCACCGGCTTGACTGCCTTGTCGGTCGAGAGCGCGACGAGGGTCTCGACGCCCGCCGCCAGGGCGGCTTCGCATACGAGCTGCGAGCCGACCGTGTTCGTCAGGACCGCTTCGAACGGGTACGTCTCGCACGAGGGCACCTGCTTGAGGGCGGCCGCGTGAAAGACGACATCGATGCCACGCATCGCTTCGGCGAGGCGCGTGGGGTCGCGGACATCGCCGATGATAAAGTCGAAGTCCGGCCAGCGCTGGGCCATCTCCCACTGCTTCTTTTCGTCGCGGCTATAGATGACGATGCGCTGCGGGTTGAATTTGACCAGGTGCGACGCGACGCGATTGCCGAAGGAACCCGTTCCTCCGGTGATCAGGATCCGGCGTCCGGTGATCGGGCGATCGGTCATGGCAACGCCACGGCCGCCGCGGCGGCAATCTCTCTCGGCGTCATGACGGGTGGTTTGCGACCCAATCTATTCATAAGGGCTCGGGCGACACGTGGGACGGCTTTGATGAGACCTCGGGCGGTATAGGGGTCGGAACGCAACAGGCGGACTGGGGCCAGGGCGAGGAAACCAATAACAAACAGCCAACCGCCTACGTTCTTGAGCGTAAATAACACTTGGTTCCGCGCGAGCAACGTGCGGAACCGAGCTTCACGGGACCGATCCTGAAGGGTCGCGCCCTCGCGATGGTAGATCACGCTCCGAGGCTCAAAGACGGTTCGCCAGCCGCGCATCCATGCGCGATAGGATAAATCGACATCCTCGAAATATCCGGGCCGATACAGCGGATCGAACCCGCCCAACTCGACAAAGAATGTCCGCCGAAACGCCGCGCAGCCGCCGCCGGCATCCAGCGTATATACGGGCCGACGGACGTCGAGATCCCACCACTGGTAGTACCAGCAGTGTCGAATCGCCATGCGGCGCTGACCTGTCGTCTGGCGAGTCCCATCCCAGTCCAGGACGCGGGCTGTCGCGGCGAAAACGCCAGGGTCGTCGAAGTGCGCGAGCAGCGGCGCGAGGAAGTCGGCGTCGACCCGCATGTCGTTGTTCAAGATAACGATGGCCTCCTCGGACCGCCCGGCCACCACGGGATTGAGCGAGAACAAGAAGTCGTTGCGCTCGGCCACGACCGCTTCGACGTCCGGACACTCGCGGCGCAGCCATTCGACGTCGGACTGGGTGCTGCGATTGTCGACGACGACGATCGGGACCGGTGCGCCGAGCGTGGCGATCGCGGTGCGGAGTGAGGGGATGAGCACGCGGAGGTGCTCGACCCCGTTCCAGTTCAGCACGAGGATCGCGCAGGAGGGCATCACCGGTTGGCCAAACGGTCCACCGCCGCGGCGACCGGCGGGAACGTCCGCGTGAAGTCGAGATGGTCCGCGTAGTACCGGCGGACGTTGCACACGTACGCGTCGTAATCGCGCTCGATGGCGCGGGCCGCGTCGGGGATCTCGTCGACCGAGGCCACGCGGAGTCCGCACCGTTCGCGTTCCACCCACTCGAAGCAGTCGAGCCGCGTCGTGATCACCGGGAGCGCGTTCCGCATGTAGAGACACAGCTTGCCGGAGGCGACACCCATGAGGCGATCGTTCGCCTTCTGATCATCATAGAGGGCGAGCCCGATATGCGCCGAGGACGTCGCGTAGTTGAGCAGGTCGGCCGGGAGACTGGTTTGCGCGAACCAGACGGAGCCCCGCGATTCGAGTGACGCCATCTCGGTCGGCAGCCGGCCTTGGAATACCAGCGCTGGTTGGTCGGGTCCCCAGTCCGCCGCCGCCCGGGCCAGGCCGGCCACCGGACTCCACCCCATCGAGCCCGCGTGCAGGAGCACGAGACGCTCCGGCGCTATGCCAAAGAGGTCCTGGTAGTAGTGGCTCGCCACCCGAATCGAAGGACCCGGGGATGCGTTGGGTACGATGTAAATGGGATGGTCGGCGGGGAGCCGATTGAGTTGGCGGATGTAGTCGGCCCGCTCTTCGGACAACGCCACGGTGAACGCGCACCGTCGGTGCTCGCGGCGCTCGCGGGCCTTTTGCCGCGTCTCGTGCGTCCGAATCTCGTCGGAGATGTAGGCGACCGGCGTCCGCGTGATGCGCGACGCGATGGAGGTCCAGTGGAGCGACCATTGTGGCACCGTGAAGATCACGGCGTAGCGCGGGAAGCGCGAGAGCAGTTGCGTGACGAGCGTGGCCGTGCCCGAGTGCGTGACGTCGATCGGAATGAATCGAATGTTGCGGCTCGTGAACGTCGGCACCGGGTGCCAGGTCGTGAAGCGCAGGTAGACGTCGACGCCGTAGCCGAGAGCGGCCAGCGCCTTGATCGGTTCCCGGAAGCACGCCAGCGCGTCGATGTACGGGTGCTCGATGACGAAGGCGACGTCGGGCATCAGACGGTCCACGAGCACGGGAGCCGGATCGGGCCGGCGCCCTCGGTCGGCTCGATGTGCGCACCCGACGCGTCGTCGAGCGGCAGGACATCGAACGCGGTGGCGTTGGCCACGAAATCGAGGATCTGCCCGCCGGACAGGACCGCGCACGAGAGCGAGTAGCGGCCCGGATTGAGGCAGGGGCGTGGCACGCACAGGTCGATGGTATAGTCGCCACCACGCTCGGTGTGGACCGTCACGCCCGACTCATCGCTATTGAACGTCATGAGCCGGCTGCTGTACATGTCGTCGATGCCGATGCCGACGGCGGCGTGCAGCACCGCCGCGATCGAGCGGAATCTGATGCGGAGCCGGAAGTCTTCGCCGAATCGAAACTCTGGCGCGGTCGCCGATGGCCGGAGCTCGAGCGACGCGAGGCGGGCGACGGTGCCATAGTTGCCGCCGCGACGGGTCTCGTTCAGCAGCTCGGTGACCAGCCCTTGTCCGCTCGACCCTTCGCTCAGGTACTGCTTCACGACATCGAGGGCCTTGCCGTCGCCCACCACCTTGCCTTGGCGCAGGAGTATGACCCGTGGGCATAGGCGGGTGATCGCGGCCATGTTGTGGCTCACGAACAGGACGGTGCGTCCACTGTGTCCGATGTCCTCCATCTTGCCGAGGCATTTCTTTTGAAAGGCGACGTCACCGACGGCGAGGACCTCATCGACGATCAGAATCTCCGGTTCCAGATGCGCCGCGACCGCGAACGCCAGCCGGACATACATCCCCGATGAGTAGCGTTTGACCGGCGTGTCGAGGAACTGATCGATTTCGGAGAACGCGACGATCTCGTCGAATCGGGCGACGATCTCGGTCCGGCGCATCCCGAGCAACGAGCCATTGAGATAAATGTTCTCGCGCCCAGTCAGCTCCGGGTGAAAACCGGTGCCGACCTCGAGGAGGCTCGACACGCGGCCATGGATCGTGATCGTGCCGGACGTCGGCTCGGTGATGCGGCTCAACGCTTTGAGCAGGGTGCTCTTCCCCGCTCCATTGCGTCCGATGATGCCAACGGTGCCGCCTTGGGGCACGGTAAACGACACATCGTCGAGCGCGCGGAACCGGCGCGGCTTGCCGCGGTTCGTGAACGCGGTCGACATCCACCCACTGAGCGCGTCGCGCATGGTCCGGTACTCGCGGTTCACCGACGCACCGCCGAGCACGTACTCTTTGGTCAGATTGGCGACCGCGATAGCGTCGGTCACGTCAGACGACGTCGACGAAGGTCCGCTCGACCCGTTGGAAGTAGACCAGGCCGAGCACCAGGGCGGTGACCGCTACGACGGCCGAGGTCTCGACGAGCGTCCAGAGCGGCGGACGCCCGAGTACCGCGGACCGGAATCCCTCGACCACACCGGCCATGGGATTGAGGCCGAACGCCACGCGCCACTTCTCGGGGACGACTGACGAGGCGTAGGTCACCGGCGTCGCGTAGAGCCAGACCTGGATCGCGAACGGGAGGACCCAGCGGAAGTCGCGGTAGTTCACGGTCAGCGCCGACAGAATGGTGCCCACCCCGACCGCCGCAATGATGGTCAGGAGCAGGAACACCGGTACGAGCGCGAACCACGGCGTCAGCGGGATGTGATACCACACGAGCAAAATGATGAGAAGGCCGAAGGCGACCGTGAAATCGACCAAGCCGGCTCCGACGGCGGCGAGGGGGATGATCACGCGGGGGAAGTAGACCTTCGTAATCAGGTTCGCGCTGTTGACCAAGCTGTTCGACGCGGTCGTTACCGCGTTACTGAAGAACGTCCACGGGAGGAGACCGGCGTATACGAAGACCGGGTATGGGGACCCATCCGTTGGCAGCTTGACCAGCCGCCCGAAGATGATCGTAAAGATCACCATCGCCATCGCGGGCTGCAACACGGCCCAGCCGGCGCCCAGCGCGGCTTGTTTGTAGCGGACCTTGACGTCGCGCCAGATCAGGAAGTACAGGAGCTCGCGATACTCCCAGAGCTCGGCCCAGTCGAGTGCCGCAACCCCCTGTCGACGTCTGTAAACGTGGAGCCGTGGGACGGTGGTCAAGCGACGCGCGGGCCTGATCCGGTCGGGACGCGCTCACGTTCACCGGTCGGCCGACGGGTGCGGGGCACGGTGCGCCAGAGTGTGAGGACCTTGAACTCGATCTGTGAGCGGAGCTCGCCGGCGATCGTGTGGAAATGGGGCAGCGCGCTCTTGGTGAGCGCGCCCTCTTGCCAGAACTGAAGCGTGCCCATCCGGCGACCGCGGGCATCGAGCAGTGGGAGCGTCACCGACCACCACGTCGCGTCGACGTGCGGGTCGCGGCACCAGGACCAGAGCACGAGATCCTGGGGCTCCTGCACGAACGCCGCGGCGAGCTGCAGCTCGGCCCGCGGGCAGCCGTCCTCGGCGAATAACCGCTCGAGCGCATCGAAGACCGCGCCGAGGTCGCTCAAATCCGCCAGTCGTGCACTGGCCTCTCTGACTCTCACCCCTCGCGCAATCGTATGGCGCTGACGGGCCCCGATGCGCAGCAGCCGCGCGACTTCCTCGAACTCATAAATCTTGAGGCGCTGCACGGTGAAGAGCACCCCGACTCCGATCAACGCCAGCACGAACGCGACGTGGCCGCCCTCGTTCACCAGCAACATGCCGCACAAGGCCAACACGGCGCACGCGGCATACAGCATGAGCACCACGGCGCGCGGAGACCGGCCGGCGCCGAGGAGGCGGTGGTGAATATGGCCACGATCAGCGGAGAAGATCGGTTGCCGGCGCAGGAAGCGACGAAGAATCGCCAGCGACGTGTCGAGAACGGGCAGGCCGAGTGACACGACTGGGATCGCGACGGCGATGACCGTCGGCGATTTCTGGGCGCTCAAGACACCGATACCGGCGAGCATGAAGCCGAGGAACAGGCTGCCGGAGTCGCCGAGGAAGATGGTCGCCGGGTGGAAGTTGTAATAGAGAAAGCCGAGGGTCGAGCCGGCCAATACCAGGGTGACCAGGGCGGCGCCGGAGCGGCCGTTGGCGCTGGCGACGACGAACATCGTCATCAAGGCGAAGAGCGCCGCGCCCGCGGCGAGGCCATCGAGACCGTCGATGAGATTAAACGCGTTGGTGATGCCGACGAACCAAAGCACGGTAAACGCGAGGCTGATCGCGAACGGCAGATTGACGATGCCGATGAACGGCAGCGACAGCGTCGTCATGCGGACGCCGAGGATGTAGACGGCGAGCGCGATGAGAATTTGTGTCAGGAATTTCCAGCGGGCGCGCACCTGCCAGAGATCGTCGTATAGCCCGAGGACGTGGATCGCGAGCGCGCCGGCGAGGACGACGAGGAGGCCGGAGCCGTGCTCGAGAAACGCGTTCGGTCCGATGACCCCGGCCAGGACGGCGAGCGTGAGCGCGACGGACGCGACGATGGCGACGCCGCCGATGCGCGGGATCTCTGTCGCGTGCAGCTTCCGCGCGTCGGCCCGGTCGAAGAGACCGGCGCGCCGGGCGCGCTGGCGCACGAGATAGGTGAGGACGACGGAGAGCGCTGCCGACAGGGCAAGCGCGAATGCGGAACGAAGGACCGATTCGGGCGAAAACAGATTGGTCACGCGGTTCCAGTATTCTGCTGGAGTCACCCGCTCGACGCCAGCGGCAAAGTCGGTGTGACCGTGGGCGTTACCAAAGCCTCACCTTTGTGAGACGCGCGCGCCGGCCCGCCGCAACCGGCCCGCGAGTGCGTTATCCAACCGCGCTTCGACGACCACGTTGGCACCGTCGTTCTGTATATCCAGCACTTCGGCGTCCCTATGGAGCTCTGCGAGAAGCTTCCCATCGGTCGCCGACAGAGTGACCTGTGTCACCGGTCTCGATTCCCGCACGGATGCAACGAGCGCGCCGCGAAGCTCATCGAGGCGATTGTCGGCAACCGACACGAAAACCGCGCCCGGGAGGAGATTACGCACGCGCTCCATAAACGGTTCTCGGGTGGCGAGCGGAACCGTATCCATCTTGTTGAAGACGTACATGACCGGCTTCTCGGACGCCCCGATTTCCGAGAGCACCTGCTCGACGACCGCCTTTTGTTCCTCCCATGCGGGATGGTTGGCGTCGATCACGTGCAGGAGCAGATCCGCCTCGGTTACCTCTTCGAGGGTCGCGCGGAATGAGGCGACGAGGTTGTGCGGCAGCTTTCGGATAAAGCCAACGGTGTCCGTGACCAGGACGTGGGAGTTGCCTTCGAGCTCGATCTCTCGCGTCAACGGATCCAATGTCGCAAACAAACGATCCTCGACCACGATGTCGTCGGCGCCGGTCAACGCGCGCAGAATCGAGGATTTCCCAGCGTTGGTGTACCCGACCAGCGACACCCTGAAGGCGTTCTTTCGGGATTGCCGTTGGATCGTGCGTGCCCGCTCGACATCGGTCAGGCGGTCCTTGAGCAGGCGAATGCGGTTGTTGATCAAGCGCCGGTCGGTTTCGAGCTGGGTTTCGCCGGGACCTCTCAAGCCGATACCGCCGCGTTGCCCTTCGAGGTGGGCCCACATGCGGGTCAAGCGCGGGAGCAGGTACTCGAGTTGCGCGAGCTCGACTTGCAGCTTGGCTTCGGCGGTGCGCGCGCGGGTCGCGAAAATGTCGAGGATCAACTCGGGGCGATCCATCACGCGGCGACCCGTCACTTCTTCGACGTTGCGGCCTTGAGCTGGCGTCAGCTGATCGTCGAAGATCACGAGGGTTGCTTGCTGCGCGTCTACGAGCGCCTTGAGCTCGTCGATTTTGCCCTTGCCGAGGTAGGTCGCGGGATCGGGGCGGTCGAGCTTCTGCGTCAGCTCGCCGACGACGACCGCACCCGCGGTATCCGCCAGCCGGGCGAGCTCTTCGAGGTGCTCGTCGATCTGATGGCGGTCCACCGATCGCTTGAGCGGAGCACCGATCAATAGGGCGCGCTCAACTGGTGGGGTCAGCGAAATCAGTGATCGGGCTATCGGATGCTCCTGGACTCGCTGACGGTTCTGAATGGCGCTTCGCGCCGCTCGCTTCGCCTTACAACTGGAATACCGCAGTTATTCCTGCGGCGTTTCGCCATTTCTTGCTTTGTCGCGTAATTCCGCCCACCACGCGAGTCGTTTCGCGATCTCTTTCTCGAACCCAAATGCACCGGGTTCGTAGAGCACTTCGCCCGCGACTTCGTCCGGCAAATATTCCTGAGGAATGTACGCCTCGGGCACCGAGTGCGCATACTGGTACCCACGTCCATATCCCAGTTCCTTCATGAGACGCGTCGGCGCATTGCGAATGTGCATGGGCACCGCCGCGGCCGGCGTGCGTCGCGCGAGCTCGAGCGCGGCGCCCCAGGCCTGATAGACCTTGTTCGACTTGGGAGCCGTCGCGAGGTAGACCGCGGCTTCGGCGAGGGCGAGCTCGCCCTCGGGTGACCCGAGAAAGTGATACGTGTCGCGGGCAGCGATCGCGATTTGCAGCGCCTGAGGATCCGCGAGGCCTACGTCTTCGGCGGCGAACCGCACCGTTCGACGGGCGATGTACATCGGGTCTTCGCCGCCTTCGATCATTCTTGCCAGCCAGTATAAGGCGCCCTGTGGGTCACTTCCACGCAAAGCCTTGTGATACGCCGAGATGAGGTTGTAGTGCTCTTCACCCGACTTGTCATATCGCGGCATGCGGGTCTGCAGAGCGGCGACCGCGACTTGCGGGGTGATCGTGCCTCCGGCCCCGATCTGCGTCGCGGCCGCCTCGATCGCATTCAACGCGCGCCGAGCATCACCGTCCGCGCTCTCGGCGATGAGCCGCAGGGCATCGTCTTCGGCTTGCACGCCGAGCGAATCCAGGCCGCGCTTCGCAAGACGGACGAGGTCGTCGGTGCTCAGCGGGTCGAGCACGAAGACCCGAAGCCGTGACAAGAGCGCGCCGTTGATTTCGAACGAGGGATTTTCGGTCGTTGCGCCTATCAGCGTGAATGTGCCGTTCTCCACGTGTGGCAGGAATGCGTCCTGTTGAGCGCGGTTGAGCCGGTGGATTTCGTCCACGAAGAGAATGGTGCCCCGACCCTCGGCGCGACGACCCGACGCCTCGGCGACGACTTCGCGAATGCGCGGAACACCGTCAACCACCGCGGAGAACGGCACGAATACGCGGTCCGTATAGCGCGCGATGAGGCGAGCCAGGGTTGTCTTGCCCGAGCCGGGTGGTCCCCAGAAGAGGAGCGAGTCGACGACACCACGTTCGATCGCGAGGCGGAGCGGCGTGTCCGGGCCGATGATCCGCTCCTGCCCCGCGAACTCATCGAGCGTCTGGGGTCGCATGCGGGCCGCGAGTGGCTCGCCGACCTGCGATGCGAAGAGCGAATCGCCCGACTCGGCGGCGGTTCGACGGCGAGCGGGACTCACGCCGTCGCCTGCGCGAGGCCCAATCGCGAGGCCGCCGCGGCCAGCGCGTCGGTCAAGTCGGGCGCCGGGTCATACGCGTGGCGCGAGGTCTTCCAGCTCTTCGTCGGCACCGACCGGCGCTCTTCGAGGCCCATGCCCGTCAGCAAATAGTACCAGCGGTCGCTGCGGGAGTAGATGAACAGCTCCAGCTGCGGGTTGAGCGTGAGTTGGTCGTCGGCCGTGAAGACGGAGAACTCGATCCCGCCGGCCGCGGCGAGCGGCACCTTGAGCCGGCCGATCGCATCCTGCACGTCGGGGAGCGCGACGCGCTCGCCTCGCCACGACTGCTGGCTCCGCTTGTCCTCGATCGCGACGTCGACCGCCGGCGACAAGTGCTCGGCCAGCACGTAGAAGAGATCGACGACGCGCTCCGCGTTCGCGACGACGTGGGCCGCGTAGTATCCGTCCTCTTTGAGAAACGTGAAGCCATCGAGCCCGGAGCGAAACCGGCGCCAGATGGACGTCTCAGGTTGTCGGCCGCGGAAAAACATAGAATAAAAAACTAGAACGGAAATCGTTCATGTAGCTGACGCGCATGCATCAGTAAGCTATCGCGCGTGTTGCGCACCGGGTCGGCAAGGACATACTCGAGCAATCCCTCCAAAATCTTGCGCATGCCGGGTCCGGGCGGTATGCCCACGAGATTGTGGAGATCATTGCCATCGATCGCCAGATCACCGATCTCGACCGGATCGTGGAACGCGGCTCGTACCGCACGACCGTACAGGCTGCGGATGACCAGTGCCGGGAACGTCTTCGCGACCGTCCATCGCGCCGCCGCGATCCGAAAGAACGGATCGGTATTGAGTCGGCCGATGCGCGACACCCAACGCCGAATCTGCGCCGGCGTGGCATCGGCGGTGATCGTGTGACCCAGCTGCGACCACGATTCGGCGAGCGCTTCGATCCATTTCGTGCGCTGCTTCCCCAGACTCAGGCCAATGTCGCCCTTGGCCGTGAGAAAGAGCGCCGCGAGCCGATTCGCCTGTCGCGGCAATGGCAAGCAATCGAGCGAGGCGATCGTGATGTCGTCGAGAGAGGCGAGTGCGGGAATGAGCGCGGCGAGCGCGCCGGACGAGCGCCACCGCGAAAACGCCAGCGACGGGCGGCGGACCTGCGCCATGGTCTTCTCGATCTCTTGCGTGATCCGCTCGACCGAGAGTCGCGGGAGGTCCGGAACGCTGGCGACGACGGCGTTCCACGTGGCGGGGTCGATGTCGAACTCGAAGCGGGCCGCGAAACGGATCGCACGGAGCGCCCGCAGGCGGTCCTCGCGCATGCGATCCGGTGGCGAGCCCACGGCGCGAACCAGGCGACGGGCGAGATCGGCACGGCCCTCGAACGGGTCGCGGATCTCGTCCGAGCGCGGCTTGTATGCGATCGCGTTGATGGTGAAGTCGCGGCGCGCGAGGTCTTCGTCGAGTGTGGCCCCGAATTTCACGACCGCGTGGCGGCCATCGGTCTCGACGTCTCGGCGGAATGTGGTCACCTCGTGGGCCACGTTATGGCGGTCGAGCACGCCAACCGTGCCGTGCTCCACGCCGAGGGGCACGTGACGCCGGAAGAGGCGCATGACTTCCTGGGGCGTGGCCGCGGTGGCCAGGTCCCAGTCAGCATTGGGAAGCCCGAGGAGCGCGTCGCGCACGGCGCCGCCGACGCACCACGTGTCGTATCCGGCGCGTTCCAGTTTGTCGTAAATGTCGAGGACTACCGGCGGCGGTTCGAGCACGGTGGCATAATTATACGGTGATCTCTCTCGATGCGTGTTTGACGGCCTCGCGATCGACGCCGGAGTTTCAGGCCGACATCCGGGCTTATGCGGACTATCGCGACGCCTCGCGCGTCGTCATGCTGCGGGCGGCGCCGCGGATCAAGGTGTTGCGGGTCATCACGCAGCTCATCGCGACGCATCCCGATCTCGCCATTGACCGGGTGCGCATCGAAGGCGTCTCCGGGTGCGCCGACTACCGGGGGACGGTGGCCGCCGAGATCGTCGGCGACAAGCCGCGCACGTTCGCGTTCGTGTGGGACTGCGCGTGGCGAGCCGCCCAAGAAGGGTGGGTGGATAAACGGGGCAACCCCGATCAGGTGCGGGCCGCGCGCGAGTTCGGGTGGCAGTGTTTCTCGATATGGAACGACCTGTCAGTGCGAGAAGGCGGCGACGAGCTGATCGCCCTCGAGCCCGGCGCCTAGCGCGAGCATGAGATCGATGCGCGCCTGCGCGGGCCGGCGCGCGCCCGCGAAGATCGCGCCCGCATCGTAGAGCGAGCGGCCGCCGCCCGGGAATCCATACGTCGGACCGACGCGGCCGCGGGCCGCGCGGCTCGTGATCACCACGGGTTTGTTGTCGGCGATCCAGCGTTTGATCGCTTCGTACATCGCGAGCGGCGTATTGCCCCGCCCCAGCGCCGCCACCACTACTCCCCTGCCCTCGGGCCTCAGCGCATCCAGCAATCGGCCATCGGCTCCCGCATACGCGTAGACTATGTCGACGGGCGTCGCTGGCTTTTCTGGAGTGAGTGCCTCGCGATCAGGGAGACTTCGGCGAAACAGCACGCGGCCTTCGTCCAGAACACCCAACGGGCCAAGACCCGGGCTGTCGAAGGCATCGAGCATGTACGTGTGGACTTTGGTGACGTCACCCGCCGTATAGATCCGCGAGTTGAATACGACCAACACGCCGGCGTTCTTGGCGTCCGGTGAGGCAGCAACCCGGACCGAGTCGGTCAAGTTCGACGGGCCGTCCCAGCCGAGGTCCTCAGAGGTGCGCATGGCACCCGTGAAGACGACGGGCTTTGGCGTCACAAGCGAGCGATGGGTGAGATATGACGTCTCTTCGATCGTGTCCGTGCCTTGCGTGACGACGACGCCATCGATGTCGGGCCGCGCGACGAGATCGGCGATGTAGCCGCGCAGGGACCACATCTGGTCGACCGTGAGATGCGCACCCGGCATGGTCGCCCACTCGTGCACCTCCAGCGCGGCGATGGATTCGATCTGTGGTGCCAGGCGAATCAATTTTGCGCCGGTGAGCGTTGGGACGGCGCCACCGGCGGCGGGGTCGACGCGCATGGAAATGGTCCCGCCGGTGAAGACGATCGCGATCACGTGAACAGTTTGCGCAGGCGTCGCATGAGACCTTGCTGGAAGCGGACGGGTCCGACGGGAACGACGGGCTCGTCAGCGAGCAACCGCCGGGCATTCGTGGAAGTCAGGAGCTCGGCCTGCTCTCTCGCTCCCAGGTCCTCCGCGAGATAGTGGCGCGCCCCGGCGAGCGAGCGCGAGTCGCCGTGATTGTCGCTGGCGAGGAGATCGGCCAAGCCGTTTTCCAGGAGCGCGCGCGCGAGCTTCCCCATCGGGCCGCCGGCGGCGAGCGCCAACCCATCGACTTGCATCACCACGCCAATTTGTCGCCATTCGCGCACGAGGTCGACCGTGCACCCGAAATACCGCTCCGGGTGGGCGAGTACCGGGACGATCCCGGACGAGCGCAGGCGATACAGCTCCTCGGTCGCGCCGGTCGGCACGCCCGTGTGCGGGAACTCGACCAGCACGGCCGAGGATCCGCCGAGGCCGAGGGCGCGCGAGCGGAGGTCGGCGCCCGGGATGTCGAGCATGATCTCCCAGCCGCGCGACAGCACAGGGCGTGGCGGCGCCGCGGCCACGAGCTCCGCGAACCGCTGGGCGTACGCCTCGTGGGGGACCACGGTGGTCTGCGAGGCTTTGAGGTGTGGCGTGCACACCAGGCGCTCCACGCCTTGCTCGGCGAAGCGCGTCAGGACCGCGACCGACACGTCGATCGACTGTGAGCCGTCGTCGACCGCCGGGAGGAGGTGCGAGTGGATATCGATCACTAGCGTGCTGCGAGCACGAACTCTCGTACGGCCGACCCACTTGGCGCATGACTCTCGAAATGCGTGCCGACCACCACATAGTCGGCGCCCGCGCTTCGCGCGGCGCGTACGGTGTCTGGCGAGCGGATGCCCCCGCCGACGAACAGCAGCCCACCGGAGGCGCGGCGGGCGGCATGAATGAGCGACGATCCCACGGGACGCCGCGCTCCGCTTCCAGTATCCAGATACACGGCCTGCATGCCGATCAGCATTGCCGCCGAGACGTGAGCGGCCACCAGCTCCGGCTTGTCGGATGGGAGCGGGCGAGTCTGGCTGACCGACTCCACCGAGGTGATCGTCCCGCCGTCGATCAACACGTAGGCGGTGCTGAGGGACGGGACATCCGGGTGGGCGGCGAAGAATCCGACCGAGCGGACGTGCTCCTCGATCAGATACTGCGGGTTCCGACCGGAGATCAGGGACAACAGCAATACGGCATCGACATCCGGGACGAGTTGGGATGCGGCGCCGGGGAACTGGAGCAATGGCAGCGTGGGCGCCCCGGCTTTGAGCGCGCGGGCGACGGCAGCCACGCGGCCGTCGATGCCGTAGCTGCCGCCGACGAGGAGCGCCGCAGCCCCCGCCGCGGCAGCGTCAGCCGCGAGCTCGGTCGCGTCGTCTGGCGTCGTGCGCGCTGGATCGACGAGAATCGCCAGGCCGCGGCGGTCCTTGAGGAGCGCCAGCGGAGCGATCATGAGTCGCCGGGGACGGCGAATGCGGCGATACGCGTCATGGCGCGAGCACCGAGCGCGATGATCTCGGCCGGGGTCGCGTCGCTCGCGGCCTCGAACGCGTACGTGACGAGCGCGTCGGCGACGAGCAGATCGAGGGCGTTCTCGCGCGAGATGCATCCTTCTTTGAGCAGCGCCGCGAGCAGCCGTTCGGCTGCTTCGAGGTACGCTTCCGGGGTCACGTCCTCCGGCGTGTCGAGTTGCGCTTCGACCGCCGCGGCCAGCGCCGCCGGAGGCGACGGCGTCACCGCGTCGCGCCAACGCGGGTGCGTCACGACAGGCGCGCCCGCACGGTGGGGACCACGGCATCCAGTGCCGCGGCGATGCGCGACGGGTCGGGAATTCCGGCCTGCGCCATGTGCGGCTTGCCGCCGCCCTTGCCGCCGGCGGCCGCGGCGAGCTCGCCCACGAGCGTGTCGGCGCGCAGGCCGCGCTCGCGGAGGTCATCGGTGACGACGACGAGCAGCGTGTTCTTGCCGTCGGGGAACGACGCGGCCAGGACACCGACGCCCGTGCGCAGCTGCTCGCGCAGCGCGTCGCCCAATGTCTGCAACGCCTTGAGGTCTTCGGGTGGCGGTTCCAGGCGCGCGGCAACGACGCGGGCGCCGTCGACGGCGACCGCTTGGTCGAGGAGTCGCCGGAGCTCATCCCCGCCGCCGCGTTGCGCATCGGCGAGGCGTTTCTCCAGTGATCGCCGGTCGGCAATGACCTGTTCGACGCGCGTCACGATTCCTTCGGGCTCGGCCGGCGCTTTGAGCGACTCGCTGATTCGGGTGATCGCGCGCTCGTACTGCTCCAGATGCTCGAACGCCCCGGGGCCGGTCAGGGCCTCGATGCGTCGCGTGCCGCTGCCGACGCCGGTCTCGGAGACGATCTTGAAGAGTCCGACCTCGCTGGTGTTCCTCAAGTGCGTGCCGCCGCAGAGCTCCATCGAGAAGCCCGGGATGCTGATCACGCGAACGATGTCGCCATATTTCTCGCCGAACAGCGCCATCGCGCCTGCCGCGCGCGCCTCGGCCAGCGGGCGTTGCTCGCGGACCACGGGGATCGCGCGCCAGATCTCGCGGTTGACGAGACGCTCGACTTCGCCGATTTGCTCGGGGCGCATCGGGGTGTTGTGGCTGAAGTCGAACCGGAGGCGGTCCGGTGCGACGAGCGAGCCACGCTGGTGTACGTGTTCTCCGAGGACTGTACGCAATGCCGCGTGCAGCAGGTGCGTGGCCGTGTGATTCCGCTCGGTGTCGAGACGCACATCGCGCGGGACTCTCGCCGTGACGGGGCCGAGCGCGAATGTGCCCTCTACCCTACCGATAATCGCGACGCGCTCGTCTGCCTTGCGGACATCTTCGACGTCCATGCGCCAGCTGTCGCCGACGATCTCGCCCTTGTCGGAGATCTGACCGCCGGACTCGAGGTAGAACGGACGCTGTTCGAGGACGAGCGCGACCCGACCGTCTTTCAGGTCTTTTTTCGCGATGACCCGCGTTTTGACTTCGAGATCGTCGTAGCCCACGAACGCGTCTTTCGCGCTGGCATCACCGGTCCAGGCGCCGGTCAGCTCGTCGCCTTCCACGGTGAGCTGCCGCGCGCGGCGCTCCTCCTGGGACATGGTGCGCTGGGCCGCGAGAGCGGACTCGAACCCCTCGACGTCGACGGTGTACCCGCGCTCCCGAGCCATGAGCTCTGTCAGGTCGAACGGGAACCCGAACGTGTCGTATAGTCGGAAGGCATCCTCTCCGCTAATGGTGTCGGGGCCGTGTGCGCTGACTGGGGGAGCGATCTCGTCGAAGCGCGACATGCCGCCCGCAATCGTCGCGAGGAAGCGCTCTTCTTCGCACCGTGTTTGTTCCAGCAGATAGCGTTGGCGGTGTTTGAGCTCCGGATAGACGTCGTGCATGGTGTCGATCACCGCCTGCACGACATTGACGAGCGTGGGCTCGTTGCGGCCGAGGAGCCATGCGTGGCGGACCGCGCGGCGCAGGATGCGGCGGAGGACGTACCCGCGGCCATCGTTCGCCGGCGTCACACCATCGGCGAGCAGGAACGCGACCGCGCGCGCGTGGTCGGCGATGACGCGATAGGACGCGGGATCGTCGATCGCGCGCCCGATGCGCTCAACAGGCGCGAGCGGGTCGCGGCCGCGATACGGGCGGCCGACGGCTTGCTCGACCGCCTTCAGGAGAGGCGTGAAGAGGTCCGTGTGATAGTTGCTCGTGACGCCCTGGAGCGCAGCCGCGATGCGCTCCAGGCCCGCGCCGGTGTCGACTGACGGTTTCGGCAGCGGGACGAGCTCGCCGTTTGGCTGGCGGTCGAACTGCATGAAGACGAGGTTCCAGATTTCCAGGAACCGGCCGGCCTCGGCGCCCTCGACAAAGGCCGCTTCCGAGAACGTGTCCCGGTGCGTGTCCGTCCACTCGCCGGTCGCGCCCTCGGGGAAGCGCCAGTCCTTCACCAACGGGATGAGGTCGACGTAAATCTCCGAGCACGGTCCGCACGGGCCCGTGTCGCCCATCTGCCAGAAGTTGTCGGCTTCGCCGAGGCCGTAGATGCGGGAATCCGGGAGACCCGCGATCTCGCGCCAGAGCGAGCGTGCCTCATCGTCCGGGCGATACACGCTCACCCGGAGGTACTCAGGTGGGATCCCGAGGTCACGCGTGACGAACTCCCAGGCGAACCGGATCGCGTCACGCTTGAAGTAATCGCCGAAGCTGAAATTCCCGAGCATCTCGAAGAACGTGTGGTGCCGGAACGTGCGGCCCACTTGCTCGAGATCGTTGTGTTTGCCGCCGGCGCGCACGCACTTCTGCGACGTCGTCGCGCGGCGTTCCGCGGGCGGTTGTTGCAGGCCGAGGAAGATGCGCTTGAATTGCACCATCCCCGCGTTGGTGAACAGCAGCGTCGGGTCATCGCTCGGCACGAGCGACGAGCTCGGGAGCAAGGCGTGACCGTGCTGCCGGAAGTAATCCAGAAAGCGTCTACGGATTTCGGCGGCGGTCAGCGTCGGCATATCCAACCAATATACGGGCTATTTCAACGCTGCTTCCACCGCTGCGCGGACGATATCCGGGCTGTAGCCTCGTCTGGCGAGGAACCCATAGAGCCGGCGCCGTTGCACCGGGGCGGGCAGATCGGCCAATAGCGCGGCGCGCTTGCGCGCGACCGTTAACGCGACCGTTGCCTCGTCGATCGCCTCGTCGGCGAATACCTCGCCGACAGCCTCGGTCGCGACATCGGCCGCGACGCCTTGGCGCCTCAGTTCCTGCTCGATCCGTCGCGCCGAGGTCCCCCGGCCACGTACGCGCGATCGCGTGACCGCACGCGCGTGCGCGGCATCGTCGAGGAATCCGCGAGACACGAGGGCCGCCATAACGCGCTCGATGCGGTCGGCGGCGGCGCCATCGCCATCGCGTCTCAGGCGCCGCCGGATCTCGGCCGCCGATCGCGATCGGGCCGCGAGCAGCCGCAAGGCCCGATCGTAGAGCGCACAGTCCGCGTCGGCCTCGGACAAGGCCGTGGGATCGATCGTCGCGCCGACATGGAGATTGAGGCGCTCTATGTCGTCGAGCGAGACAATCGCGGCCGGTTGGCCATCAACGAGAACCGCGAGCCGGCCCTCGCGTCGCGCGTCAGGGATGACTGCCGTGACGACCGGCATGCGTCATTGCCCTTGGGGGGTCCGGGGGGCGTAGTTGGGGTT
>DATMLM010000065.1:0-28816 GCA_035570055.1 Gemmatimonadaceae bacterium | reverse complement strand
GTAGGCGGTGATCTGACTTTCGGTCAGGCTCGACGCCCACACGCCAATGCCGGCGAGGCTCCCGATCAAGAGGGCGGCGCCGATGTATTGCGCGGTGAGCGTTCCCCACTGGAGTGACGAGCCGAACGCGAGTCCGATCGGGATCACGAGTGTCAGCGCCAGCGCGAGCCAGAGGAACAGGACAGCACCCAGGTACTTGCCCAAGACGAGCTCGAGCTCCGTGATCGGCTGTGTGAGCACGACCTCGAGCACGCCGCTCTTTCGGTCCTCGGCCAGCGTTCGCATCGTCACGGCCGGCACGATGAATAACAGCAACCACGGGAGGAGATCGAGCATCGGCCGCAGGCTCGCGGCGCCGATCAAATAGGCCTGCCGGAAGAACAGGAAGGCGTTGATGCCCGCGAAGACCACGAGCAGGACATAGCCCGTTGGATGATCGAGCATCGCCCGAAGCTCGCGGCGCGCGACGGTCCAGATGCGGCCGGTCATGACGCGGCTCCCGTCAGCTCGCGGAAGAGATCCTCGAGATTTCCCGCTTCGTGATGCAGCTCATAGAGCATCCAGCCGCGGTCTTTCGCCAGCAAGAAAATATTCTGGCGGATATCGTCTGATGCGACAACGGTGAACCGCTGGCGTCCGTCAGCGACCTCGTGTCGCTCCACCGCCCGCACGCCATCGAGGGCGCCGAGTTGCTCATCGACACCGGCACCGGTGGCTTCGACGTTGATACGAATACCAGACGTGGCGCGAGTCAGCAGGGTGTCGACGGCATCGTCGGCGACGATCTTGCCGCGATTGATGATGAGCAGTCGCGAGCACGTGTACTGGACTTCGCCGAGCACGTGCGTCGACAGAATCACCGTGCGCTCCCGACCGAGGTGGCTGATCAGTTGCCGGATCTCGACCCGTTGATTGGGGTCGAGGCCTTCGGTGGGCTCGTCGAGCACGAGAAGGTCGGGCCGATGCAGGATCGCGGCCGCCAGACCGACACGTTGGCGAAATCCTTTCGAGAGCTCGCTGATCGGCCGATTGTACACGGCTTCGATCGCCGTCGCGGCGACGGCCTCGTCGATCGCACGACGCCGGTCTGGCCCCTCGAGGTCGCGGAGCCGGGCCACGAAATCGAGGTATTCGGCGACGAGCATCTCGCCATACAGCGGGTTGTTCTCGGGCAAGAACCCAATGCGCCGTTTGGCCTCGATGCCGGCCTCGGCCAGCGGGGTGCCGTCGAACCGAATGCTGCCGCCGTCGGGCTCGAAATACTGGGTGATCATCCGCATCGTGGTCGACTTCCCGGCGCCGTTGGGGCCGAGGAACCCGACGACTTGGCCACGATCAATGGTGAACGAGACGTCGTCGACCGCGACAATGCCGTCGAAGCGTTTCGTCACGCGTTCGAGTGAGAGAAGGGACATAGGAGTGATGCTTTAATTGGCTTTGCGGGCCCGTGTCAACGGCTCGCGATCGAAGCACACCGAGCCGGTGTCGTGAGCAAACGGCCCAGGCCCGAACGCGTCATTGGATGGCTGTTGGAAGGTCGCGCACAGTCGATATCCGGTCGGGCCCGTCACCTCGTATCGGTACGGCGCGTGTGTCCCGGGATCCACGGGAACGTCACGCAACTCGTGCGTGCGGCTCAGCGTGTCGAGGTACGGGGGGAGTGCTTGGTGGTGCGAGTAGTAGTTGTCGATCGATCTCGCGATCAGCTGGAGATCTTCCGTGCGGCGCTCATCGAGCCGTCGCTGGCGCGCGATGCTCGGGCTGCCCGCGAGGAAGAGGCCCGCGACGACGGTGACCGCCACGACGATGACCGCGATCACCGCCAGCCCGTTCACGCGACCGCGCCGCATCACGTCGCCCGCTCTCCGTGTCGCAGATCGCGCAGGTAGTACGTGAAGGTGGTCCCGGCAATGCCCGCGACCACGACCACCTTGAGGATGAAGCGGATCGTGATCTCACCGCTCAGGACATTGTAGACGAGCGTCGTCGCATCGCCGATCAAGACCCCGACCGCGATGAACAGCGTGAGGTACGTGCACCAGCGCCGGACAGGCGACAGTCGCTCCGCGGGATTCGCGGCGACCTCGCGACCCACGTAGGTCGAGACCCACAAAAACACGGGGAACGCGACGAGGAGACCGGAGACGGCCCAACGGATCGTCTCGCGCGAGCTCGCGAGGTTGTACCGGGCCACGGCGAGATCCGGAAACACGCGATCGATCACTTCGAACAGAATCACTCCGAGATTGAACGCGCTGATATAGAGCGCGGTGAAGAGCACGAGGTACAGGAACGCCTCGCGCGCCGAGAGGGAGGCTCGGGGCCGCGGCACGGGCACGGGGAACGCGACGTCGGCGTAGGCGCTCAGGGCGAGTGTCACCTGCTCCGCCGGCCAACCCGCCTCGGCGAGCACGCGCGTGATCTCCGCTCGCGTTTGCCCGCGCCCGAGCGCGTCGCGAACAAAGACTTCGAGATTGGCGGATCCGGTAGCCATAGTGCCCCGAATTTGTGCTGCTCAGCCCGCCAGGCGCCAGATGCGGCCAACAGTCCGAGTTTTGCAGTAATATTTTGACATGCGCTCAAGGCTCGCGGTTTCCATCCTCGTGCTTGCCGTAGCGTGCAAGCAACAGACATCCACGCCCGTTCGGACGACCTCCGAGGCGGGCACGATCGCCGACCCGGTCACAACCGAGGTTGGCGTGCCACGCATCACCGCGACGCTGGCGCCGCTGGCGAAGCAGGTCACGCCGGCGGTGGTGGCTATCCAGTCCGTGTTCCGACCGGATAGCAACGCTCAGTTCGGCTCGTTCGGTGGTGGCGAGGCGCAGCCGACCGAAGGACTCGGCTCCGGCTTCATCGTGACGCCGGACGGCTACATCCTGACGAACAATCACGTCGTCGCGAATGCGACACGCGTGACCGTCGGACTCTCCGACCGGCGGATATTTACCGCGAAGGTCGTCGGGCGCGATCCGTCGACTGAAGTCGCGCTGATCAAGATCGACGCGACCGACTTGCCAACGTTGACGCTTGGCGACGACAGTACCGTTCAAGTTGGCGACGGCGTCATGGCGATTGGCAATCCGCTTGGTCTCAACTTCACGGTGACATCCGGGATTATCAGCGCCAAGGGCCGGGGCGGACAGCTCCGCGATCTCTTCACGCCGCGCTTTGCCGTGGTCGACTTTCTCCAGACGGACGCCGTCATCAATCCCGGCAACTCGGGCGGACCGCTCGTCGATCTCCAGGGTCGCGTGATCGGGATCAATACGGCGATCGCGAGCCCCACCGGCAGCTACGCGGGCTACGGCTTTGCGGTGCCGATCAGCATCGCGCGCATCATCATGGATGAGTTGCGAAAAGACGGGCGAGCCCATCACGCGATCCTGGGAGTCACGGTACAGGATGTGGGGCCCGCCGATGCGCGGGCCGCGGGTCTCAACGAGATCCGTGGTGTATTGGTCGGCGGCGTGAGTGACCGGAGCAGCCCGGCCGCGAAGGCCGGATTGCAGGCTGGCGATGTCATCATCGCGATGAACGGGCGACCCGTCGACCGGGTGTCGACGCTGCAACGTTTGCTGATCGATTTTCAACCGGGGCAGACGATTGCGGTGGACGTTCAGCGCTTCGGCACGAAGCGCACGCTGCAGGTCAAGCTTGGCGAGCCGCCCGACGAAGCGCAGACAACCGCGAGTGGCGCGGGAGTGACCGGTGGTGCCCGACTGGGGGTCGGCGTGGCGCCCGTGACTCCCGACATGATCGCGCAGCTTCAGCTCCCGGCGAGCACGCAGGGGCTGATCATCGAGCGCGTCGACCCGTCCGGGCCCGCCGCGGGGCTGCTGCAGCCGGGCGATATCATCACCGAGGCGCTTGGTGCAGGCGCGCCGCGGTCGATCCGGACCACCGAGGATCTGCACAACGCGCTCTCCCGCGTGCCGAGGGGCGTCCTCAGCCTGCAGGTGTACTCGGTACAGGGGCAAACCACGCGCGTCGTGAATATCCAGCTCACGCCGTGAGCTCGTTCGATGCGATTTCTGCTCGTGGCGCTGTGCAGCGCAAGCACGGCGCTTGCCCTTTGCGGCCAGTCACCGTGCCGCACCGGCGACACGGTGAGAACGGTCCGGCCCGTGCGTACCGTCCAGTTGCTTCAATCCGGGAAATACGCGTACACCCAGGAGAGCCTGGACGACGTCATTGACATCGACGCCGGCGTCCTCGTGAGCCCGCTGAGCGCCGACGAGCAAGCGCAGATCCGGTCGATCGTTCTCGACGAGTTCAAGAATGATCCGGCGAAAATCGCGAAAGTGTTGCCACAGGTGCATCGCGTCGCCGAGGTGTTCCGGAGCGGCGCGGCCATGGACCGGGCCTTCATGCGCGAGTCCGATTGGGAGCTGTCGATCAAACTCGCGCCAACGGACCCGTTCGTGGCCCGGTGGCTGGCGCTGGCCAAGCGCCACGCGCCGCTCGTGGCGCAGTCGGACAGCTTTGTCGTGACCCAGCGCGCGATCGACGCATTCTTTTTGTCGAGCGATTGCGTGGCCGCCCTCGCCGGACAGCCACGGAGCACGAGCGAGTCCCACCTGGCGCACGCCGAGCGCCGGTGGTTGGCCACGCAGTTCTTGTATGGCTACACGGACTTGCGCGCGACGGCGCTCGAGGAGATCAAGCAGAAGGTCCATGCGCCGGCCGATGTCCAGCCCGAGGCGCGGACGCTCGAGAATGCCGGCATGCAATTCATCAATACCATGAATACGTACATGTCGCATTTTGCGGCGATCGGGGGTCTGTCGTATAAAGGGCAGACCACGGCGCAAGGCATTAACTTCGCGACACGGAAATTCATGGGACAGGGGCCTTGATTCAGCGTCCGACACTCTATGAGCTCGCGGTAGGTTTCGGCTCGAATTTCCTCGACGCCTTAGGGGTCGGGTCGTTCGCCACGACGACCGCGGCGTACAAAGCCCGGCACACCATTCCCGACGAGAAAATTCCGGGCACACTCAACGTCGGCCACGCCGCGCCGACCGTCGTCGAGGCGTTGATCTTCATCCAGATCGTCAAAGTCGACGTGGTCACCTTGGTGGCGCTCATCCTCAGTGCCACCATGGGCGCATGGCTCGGCGCCGGCATCGTCGGCGGCTGGCCACGACGCCGGGTCCAGCGCGGCATGGCGATCGCGCTGCTCATCACCGCGGCCATCATCGTGATGCGCCAGTTGAACGTGTTCCCTGGCGGTGGCGATGCCCTCGGGCTGACCGGCCCCTTGCTCATAGCCGGCATCGTCGGCAACGCCATCCTCGGCGCCCTGATGACGCTCGGCGTTGGCCTCTACGCACCATGCATGGGCATGGTCTACCTCCTCGGCATGACCCCGCTCGCCGCCTTCCCGATTATGATGGGCTCGTGCGCGGTCCTGATGCCAATCGCGAGCATCCGCTTCGCGCGGGCGCACGCCTACGACAAGCAAGCCGCCCTCGGCCTGGCCCTCGGCGGCATCCCGGGTGTCATCATCGCCGCGTATCTCGTGAAGTCACTCCCACTCGACGTCGTACGTTGGCTCGTCGTCGGCGTGATTCTCTATACGGCTACCGCGATGTGGCGATCATCCCTGACGAGGGCGCCCGTCGAAACACTCGCTGTCTAGCATGAGGCGCGGTTCGCGCGCCTGATGACGGGTCGTTGGTCCAGCAGTAGAGGGCGTGATTGGCCGCGATACCGCACGGTTCCTGTCCGATGCCGAGTGCGACGAACTGAATCGCGCCCTCGACCGCGACCGGAGCATACCCGGACTGCCAGCAGTACGCTGTGCCTCCGGCGACAAGTCCACAGTAACCCCACCGACCGGCCTGGAGGACTGTGAACGTGAGGCCACCCGGGACAGCGAAGGGCACAGCAGTGTTCGTGGTCCCGTTTGCATGAAATCCCCAGCAGTACGCGGCGTGATCGGTCCCGAGGCCGCACGTGTCGTAGCCGCCAGTGTTCACCGAAATGAATGTGATACCGCCTTGTACGGGCAGCGGCGTATGACTGCAGGCGTAGCCCGGTGCGGGCACACCGCACATCTGTGTCGTCGACGTGTTGCCCAGCTCTCCATTGCCGTCCGATCCCCAACAGTACGCCGCACCGGTCGTGGTCAGTCCGCACGCATGCTCCCAGGATCCGGCGCTGACGGACGCGAATTGCAGCGACCCGGCGACGAGCAACGGCGTATTGCTGCAGCGGTTGATCGCATTATCGATGCACGTACTGGTCAACGTATCGATGCCCAACTCGCCGATATCGTTCGCTCCCCAGCAATACGCGGCGTGCGCCGGCGTGACGCCGCACGCAAAAGCGTCGCCGACGCTGATACTCGAAAACGACAGGCCTCCCACGACCGGAGTCGGCGAGTCCAGAAAGGCCTCGGTTGCGTATGCGGACGTGCCATCGCCCAACTCGCCATCCCCGTTCGGCCCCCAGCAATAGGCGAACCCACTGGCGTTGAGCCCGCATGTCGCCATGCCAGCGCTGACGGATGTGAGCGCCGATGGCGCCGTCACGATCGTTGGATGGGGCCGAGCGACGGTGGTTCCGTCCCCGACATCACCCTGCTGATTGTCGCCCCAGCAATAGAGAGTCCCCGACACGGCGGTGCCGCAGATTTGGCCACTGCCAACGGTGACGCTCGTGAAGCCCAGTACCGTCACCGTCGTGTGGGCCGAGAGCGGTCCGGTCGTGACGGTAATCGTTGCCGTGCCGGGGGCTGCCGCGTGAACGAGTCCGGGAACGTTGGCTCCGTAGCTGTCTACCGTGGCGACCGACGTGTCCGACGAGTACCACCGGTAATTGCCGTATCCGATGACGGCGTTGCCAAACTGGTCCGAGGCGGTCGGCTGCAGTAACGCGGTATCGCCAACGGGTCCGAGGGCCGGGACGGCGTTGGCTCCCAGCGAGAGGCGAGTAATTGGTCCTGGCACCGCGGTCGCGAGAAAGACGACGGGTGTCGTTCCATTGGCCGATGCCGTGATCGTATCGACGCCGGCGACTGTACCAAGCGTGATGCTCGTCGTCGCGCGGCCCGCCGTGTCGGTCACACTTTGCGAAGGGTTGGCGTGTCCCCCGCCACTCACGGCCCAGTGGATCGCGATGGCGCGAACGGGTTTCCCCATGGACGGGCCAGTGAGTATCGTGACCACAACCGCAAGCGAATCGGTTAGTGTCGCGGCTACGGTGCCCGTGACACTCGTTTCGGATGCGCTTGCGAGTGAGATCGCGGGCCGAGGGGCAGTCGCGCTGCTACCGCACGCGGCGGCTCCGACGACCATCGCGACAACAAGCAGCGGCCGGAAAACCTGCGTTGTGTGATTTTCCACGAGCAGACGATAGGGATGAGTCCGCTCGCGGCGCAAGAGTCAGATGTGTAACCGCGCCGGCTGCCGTATCAGCCGCACTCCGAGAAGCCGCACACGTGGCACTTGGCGCAGCCCTCGGCGAACTCGAGGGAGGAGCCGCAGTCAGGGCACTGGCCAATGAACGACTCGCCATTCGTGTGACCAGAGAACTCGGCCTGGGCGGGGGCGTGGCCGTTCGTGTAATTAGCGACCGGCGCAGGCAGAGCGGGCACTGACGGCGGAGTCGGTGAGGACGAGAGAAGGTCTTGCTGGATCCCCTGCTTCTGGCGCCACCATTCCTCGAGCGCGATACCGATCGCGTCGGGGACCGACAAGACCTTGTTCGGGCCGAGGCCGATCGCGCGATCGGAGGCGATGCCGCGGAGTTGGCGGTGGATCTCCTGGAGCGGAATCCCCGAGCGCAACGCGACCGAGATCAGGCGGCCCATTGCTTCGGCGTCGGCCATCGCCGCGCCGCCCGCCTTACCGAGGTTAATGAAGACCTCGAACGGCTGACCGCGATCGTCCTCCGTGATGTGCACGAACATCGTGCCGAGCGGGGTCTCTTTGCGCAGCGATGTCGCGCGCAGCATGTCTGGCCGCGAGCGCTTCATGCGGCGCTGGAGGTTCTCGGCCTCGACATCGAAAAGGCTCTTCTTCAGGCGATCGACCTCGGCGTGCAGCTCGCTGATCGTGCCTTGCAGCTCACCGATCTCGCGCTTTTCGCCAGCCGGTTTCTCGCGTTCGGCTTTCGCCTTTTCCGTGGCGCCGGTGGACAGGACCTGGCCATCGCGCGACCCGTCGCGATAGACCGTCACGCCCTTGGCCTTGAGCGCGTACGCCAACTCGTAGATCGCGCGGACGTCGTCCACCGTCGCCGTGTGCGCGAAGTTCGTGGTCTTGGAGATCGCGCTATCGCAATGCTGCTGGAAGGCCGCCTGCATGCGCATATGCCACTCTGGAGTGATCGCGTTCGCCGTCACGAACACCCGCTGCCACTTCTCCGGGACGTCGGGGAAGTTGATGTGGCCCTCGGTCGCGATTTTCTGCATCAAGGCTTCCGAGTACCAGCCCTCGCGCCGGGCAATGGCGACGAAATCCTCGTTGACATCGGGCATCATCACGCCCGCCTGGTTGCGCATGAACGCCACCGCGAAGAGCGGCTCGAGCCCAGAGGAGCAGTTGGCGATGATCGAGATCGTGCCCGTTGGCGCGATCGTCGTCACATTGCAGTTGCGAAGCAGCTGCATGGGACGAACCCGCTGGCCGTCCTTGCCCCGCGCACACGTCTCGTCCGGTCCCCAGATCGAGCGCGCCCACTCGGGGAACGCACCGCGCTCGTGCGCCAACCGCTCGCTCTCGCGCTTCGACTCGGTGTCGACGAACTCCATGAGCTTCAGTCCGAACTCGACCCCCTCCGTGGAATCGTAAGGAATCCCCAAGCGCACCAAGGCGTCGGCGAACCCCATGAGCCCTAAGCCGATGCGACGGATGCGCTTCGAGAGATGGTCGATCTCGGGCAGCGGGTACTTGTTGACGTCGATGACGTTGTCGAGGAAGTGCGTCGACAGCTGGATGTCGCGGCGGAACGCGTCCCAGTCGAGCTTTCCATCCCTGACGTAGTAGCCGATGTTGATGCTGCCCAGGTTGCAGACGTCGTACGGCAGCAGGGGCTGCTCGCCGCACGGGTTCGTCGCTTCGTAGGGGCCGAGGTGCGGCACCGGATTGTACCGGTTCGCTTCATCGATGAAGAAGCATCCGGGCTCGCCGGTTTTCCACGCGCCCTGGATCATCAATTCCCACACCTTATTCGCGTCGAGCTGCTTGACGACCGTGCCGGTCCGCGGGTCCTTGAGATCGTACATCGTCCCGGCCTGCACGGCGCGCATGAAATCGTCCGTGACGGCGACCGAGATGTTGAAGTTCACGATTTTCGTGATGTCTTCTTTGCAGGTAATAAATTCCAAAATATCCGGGTGATCGACGCGCAGAATCCCCATGTTCGCCCCGCGCCGCGTGCCACCCTGCTTGACCGCCTCGGTGGACGCATCGTAGAGCGTCATGAACGACACCGGCCCCGACGCAACGCCCGTGGTCGAGCGGACCATAGAGTCCTTGGGCCGCAACCGGGAGAACGAGAAGCCCGTGCCGCCGCCGCTCTGATGGATCAACGCCATCGACCTGAGCGTGTCGTAGATCCCGTCCTTGCCGTTCGATAGCGAATCCTCGACCGGCAACACGAAGCACGCCGAGAGCTGGCCGAGTGGCCGGCCGGCATTCATCAGGGTCGGCGAGTTCGGCTCGAACCGCCGCTCGGTCATGAGCCGATAGAACTCCTCGGCCACCCACTCGATCGCCCCGTCACTCGCTCCGTAACGGCGGTCGCCCTCGGCGATCGTCCTGGCGACGCGCCAGAACATCTCCTCTGGCTTCTCCGTCGGTTTCCCGGTCGCATCTTTTACCAGATAGCGCTTCTCGAGAACGGTGCGAGCGTTCTGGCTGAAGGAGGCGGGACCCGACGGAGGCGTCGCGGAAAGGGGCATGATCAGCTCGTGTTGGACAGTACGAAGTCAGACTTGGTGGGGGCGCATTGTAGCTCGCCTCGTGTATCCGCACCAGTTCCTGTCAAGTCGTTGTGGCGGAACGCATTAGAAAAGTGATATCACAATGGCCGCCTTTTCCACGTGACAATCGGGCTGCCCCGCTGTTACAATCGAGCTCAGCGCAAGCCTAATAAATATAACGTGTTATGCAGCTTTTGTCGCGATTATGCCCTGGCCGGTTTGCCTGGACTCACGACCGTGCGACCTCGCGCCAACCCTGGCCGAGCACGCTGCTGACCGCTGAGTCACTCCAATCATACAACTCGCGCGCCAGGGCCTCGTCCTTGGCCACTGCCGAGGGCTCCTTCTCAGCCGACTTCTCATAATAACGCCCGGAAACCGAAGCCAGCTCGGGGGCGGTCGCGCAGTACACCGACGTCTGAGCGCCCTTCTCGTTCGAGATCATGAAGAGCTTGGCGATCACCCTGACCGGAGCCGGGAGCTTGCGCCAGATGTCCGAGGCCACGACACCGGGATGAAGTGAGGAGGTCGTCACGCGCGTCGCCACGAGACGCCGGGCGAGCTCCTTCGCGTACAGCACGTTCGCGAGCTTGGAGACGCTGTATGCGCCGATCAATCCTTTGTCGAACTCACGGAGTGCGTCCCAGTTGATGCCTTTCGCGCCGCGGTGCGCTTCGCTGGCGACGTTCACGATGCGGCCCTGCGGCGTAGCCGTGAGCAGTGGGAGCAGCATCTCGGTGAACGCAAACGGGCCGAGATGATTCGTGCCGAACGTCAGCTGAAAGCCATCCTTCGTGCGGCCCGTCGAGCCGGCGAGGCCCGCGTTGTTGATCAGGACATCGAGCGGGCGACCCGAGGACATCACCGTTGTCGCGGCGGCCTTGACCGATGCGAGATCGGCGAGGTCGATCGATAAGAACTCGACCTCGGCGTTGGGGAATCGAGCACGAATCTCCTGAAGCACCGGCATCGTTTTCTCTTGCGATCGCGCGGCGAGGATCACGCGGCTGCCCTTAGCGGCCAGCGCTTCGGCCGTGGCGCGGCCGATACCGGTGTTCGAACCCGTCACGAGATAGGAGGTCATTAGAACGAGAGGCCGAGAGAGAAATAGGGAGCGACCACCGGCGCGTCGTAACGTTGACGATTCGCGACCGGCGCGGCCAGGCCGAGACGAAACCGGTACGGGATATCGTACTGCAGCGTCGCGTCGAAATTGAGCTCGCCGCCGACCGATTCCATCAGATGCCGCTGGACATCACCCGGCGAACAGGCCGCCGGCAACGGCGCAGACGGGCACCAGGCTTCGCCCGCGTCGCCGAAGACGGTGAACGATGTGCGACCGAGGAAGACCGGGAAGAGGTGGAATCCGCGCGCGGGGATGAACAACGGAAGGCGATACTCGACCGACCCCACCACGGCGCGCGTGCCCTCCTCCGAATTTGGATCGTACCCTCGCACGTAGAACACGCGCGGTTGGTCGCCGAACCCGAGTCCCGGCACGACACCCAGGCCCAGCCCGCTGATCCCACCGATACCGAATTCGCCCGTCGCGTTCGCATCTTCCCACCCGGCGGCAACGCGCGCGGCGATCACGTGGTGCGCGAACCCCGGCAGCGCGATCCCCTCATATCCGCTCAACACACCGACCACACTCCGCGTCGTGGCGGCGCCGCTCTGCCACTGCCACTGTTGCTGCCCAGTGACCGTGACCGCCACGCCATCTTCAGGCGAGATGGCGATCCCTGGATACTTGACGTTCGTCCACGAGAGCGTCGAGAACAACGATGGAAACACCGGGTGGGTGCCGTAGAACCGCGGCAGCTCCGTGAGAACGGCGGATGGCGCGGTGCTGTAATCGCGGAACTCGACCTCGGCGCCGATCGTCCACGCCAGATTCGTGCGCGCACGGGGACGCAGCAGCGCCGCGCCGATCGTCGGCGCGATCGAGCTGTGCGTGAGCGTCGCAACCGTGGCGCCGCTGGAGTTGAGGAGATATTGGTGCGTCCAGTAGACGTCCACGCCGGCATCGAGCACGGGATTGCCGAACCCGCTGTACACGTATCCGAAGCCGCCTTCGGGCTGGTTGGCGTGCAATGGGTCGAACAGCACTTGCGCCGTGTACGAATGGATCCCGACGACATCGGACGCTGATGTGAACACCCCGAGCTCGTAGTCGCCCAGATCGGTCTGTGCGACCGTTGGCGTCCAGTATCGCGGGATGAGCCCACTCCATGGGCGGAACCGGTGCGACGGCGACGAGTCGTAGGCGATCGGCGCCAGCGGGATGCTGTCGAGCAGCGTGTCGCGCGCGACGCGCACGCCGGCCGTGGTATCGAAAGGCGTGACCGCGATGTGGTAGCCGTCACCTCGATACGCAGCGATGGCCAGCGTGCGCCCTTCGGGCGACACGGCTGGGTAGTAGACCGCGGCCCCTGCGCCACCAACGCGCGTGAGCGTCGCATCGGTCAAGTTCGATACATAGAGCTCTGTGCGGCCGGTGCGATCCGACGTGAACAGAATCCGCCGTCCGTCGGGCGTCCACACCGGCGAGGACTCGACCGACAGGCTGCGGGTGACGACACGCACGACCGTACCGGCCGTGTCGAGCACGACGATCTCCGAGAAGCCGCCACGCGTCCACCGGACGGCGGCGATCGCCTGGCCGTCCGGCGACCACCGAGGCTCCGTCCACTGCGTGTCCGGCGTCCCGCGCGTCAACGGCGTGATGCGCCGTCCGTCCGCCGACACGAGTACGAGCCGCGTCGATGCCGGTATCGCTTGCATGGCGACGATCGCGCTGTCGCCCGCCGGGCGCACGTCGGCGAACGACAATCGCTCGCCGTGCGTCAACTGCCGATGGTGGCCGTGGTCGCTGCGATAGAGGTCGGACCGAAGGTCATAGGGAGATGTGAAATCCAACTCGTCGTACACGACGGTGTGCTCGCCGACCGGGTCGTTGTCGGTGGCGTCGTTCCGGCGGTCGAGCCGTCGCTCGTTCCCCGCGAGACCGACCGCGTACAGACCGGGCACATCCTTCTCGTTGTTCGCGCTGAACAGCACCGTGGACGAGTCGCGCCAGCGCGGGTACATCGCCTGGTAGCCGTCGCGCGTCAGCGACCGCAGCGAGAGACGCGGGCCAGGCGGCGGCGACGACGCCACCGCTCGATTGACCGAGTCACGGAACTCCGCCCACGCCTGCTCGAACGTGACGCCGAATGCGTGCTTGGCCGCGTGATTGAGAAAAAACGGCACGGCCTGGATGCTCGTCCGCTCGATGAATTTCGGAATCGTCGTGTCGCCGCGCGTCCGGCTCAGGTATTCGAAGAGGAGCGAGCCGTACGCATAGGAGCCCTCGCCGAGTGGCCAGACGGGCGACGTCAGATTCACTTCGTCGAGCCGCGGCAGCATCCCGTCGCGTGCCGCGGCTTCGGCGATCGTATTGTGCGCCGTGCCGGCCAACCGCCCGAATCCCGTGAGACGCGACTCGTAGTAGACCGCGAGCCCCTCCGTGACCCATGCCGGGGTGTAGAGGTTTGGAAAGAACACCGGGTTGCGCCCCAGCACATGCTGGGCCACGCTCCACCAACCGCGGGCGCGGTCGAGGTGGAAGATGTGCGTGAGCTCATGCTGCATCACGAGCGCGTTCCAATCGCCGTAGAACCGGAGCGTCTGGACGTCGACCGGCGGATGCGCGTAGACGATGATCCGGTTGGTCGGAAACGGCGTCGCCGAGCCTTCCGTATAGTCCACGTTGTCCGCCAGCACGATGTCGATCGTCCCGCGCGGCGGCACGAGCTCCCTGGCCAGCGCCGCGTAATCGCGCTCGGCGTTCACGGCCGCGCGGCGGGCTTGGTCCTCGAGCGGCGGCGTGAATATGATGCGGAAGTGCGTCGTGCGGATTTCCAGCCAGTGCTCGCTCGGGTCAACTTGCGCGATGGCCGTCGCGGCCGCTCCCAGCGTCAGCGCCAGCGCGAGGCGGAGCACGATCAGCGCGTGGCGAGTGCGCGGAAATACGCCTCGATCCCGTCGGCGACGCCGATGGCATAGGCGCGCTGGAACTCCGGCGTGCGGAGGGCGGCCTCCTGCTGCGGCACGATGATGAACGCGCCCTCGCAGAGGATCGCCGGCATCCACGTTGGGCGGGCGAGCGCCAGGTTGTCGTAAAAGATTCCGCGGTCGAAAAGACCCATGTGCCGCACCATCGACTCCTGTACGACTCGGGCGAGCGGCGCGGATTGCGGCTGGAAGAAGTACGTCCCCGTGCCCATCCCCACGAATGGGTTCGTGCCATCGGGCAGGGCGTTCAAGTGAATGCTCACGAGCACTTCGGCATTGGCCCGGCGCGCCATAATCGGTCGCGAGTAGAGCTCGACCGGGTCCGCCGTGGTCCGGGTCATGATCACGTGCGCTCCGCGCGCCGTGAGGATCGAGTCCAGCCGCTGACCCACGGCCAGCGTGGGGACGGGTTCCCAGAGACCCGTGGGACCCGTGGCGCCGATCGGCGGGTGACCGGGATCGACGGCGATCACGCGACCCCGGAGTGGAGCGGACGGGTCGATCACGGGTGGCCGGCGGATGCGCAATACGAACCGGTGAACGACATCGTCCCACATCGCCAGGTAGCCGTAAGGCGGTCGGCTCAGGTGGACCGTGATCCGCCCCCGGTCGTTCGTGATTTGGTCCCACGACACGGTCCGAACGAGGCTGTCCTTGGCTTCATACTGAATCAGATCGATCGCGATTTTCGTGTTATAGAGTGTGAGGACGAGATCAGAGCCGCTCTCTTCGACCGCGTATGGCGGGCGTTCGCCGAGAGGCAGAATGAGATCGACGTATCCGGTGCTGGAGGCGACGCGCGCGGCCGTCACCACGCGGCGCGGTGCCGGCACGACCGCGGTCGGGCCCAAGTGGGCGTCCGCGGCGGAGATCCAGGCATCGAGCGACGAGTCCAAGCGCACACGGATGAAGTTGCCGGACCGGCCCGTTATCTGGAGTGCTGTCCCGGGGAAGAAGAACCATTTGTACGTCCCGGCCGGTGTCGGGCGGGCGATGATCGCGCGGTCGGTGTCCGGCGTCGCCGGCAGCGGCAGTCCGATCGCCTCGAACTGGCCGCTGTCGGGGAACGGTGGCAAGGGACCCGTCAGCGTGTCGACGGTGTCGGTGGGCGCGATCTTGACCGGGTGCGTATATCGCACCGAGTCGGCACCTTCAACCGCGACGAGATCGTATCGAGACCTTGCACTGTCTGGAACTGGAAGCCACGCGAGGAACGAACCGTTCGGCTCAACGTGGACTGGAGCGTTATTGATCGTCAGCGTGGCGTCGCCGGTACCGACCGAGCCCAGAATGAAATTGGAGTCGCGGACGGCGATCGTGGCTCCGGCCCGGGGATATACCACCGTGATCACCGGAGGACCGCTGACGTGCGGGATCGGCGGCAGTGGGGGCGCCGGTGGTACTATTTCGGTGGCCTTCGGCTCGCCGATCGGCGTCGGGGTGGTAGTCGGCGGCGCGCCGGCGCAACCCGCGAGACCTGTCGCGAGAAGAAAGAGCAGAGGCGTCCGTCCAACCGACACGGACGGGAAAGTAAGCACTGGCACCCTATTCGGGCGACCCGGGGGTGACATCACGGCTATTGATATAGTCTATTTTGGATCGGTTCCCCGGGGGGATACGGTTTGACGCCCTTGAAAACCTGTCCGACGTGCGGCACGGAATACCCGGTGTCCGAGCGCTTCTGTCCAAAGGACGGCTCGGCGCTGCGTTCCGCCGACGTTCATGCCGATCTCGTTGGCCAAGTCGTCGCCGAGCGGTATCACGTATTGCAGAAGCTGGGCGAAGGTGGCATGGGGCAAGTGTACCTGGCCGAGCACGTCCGCATGGCGCGGCGGTGCGCGGTAAAGGTCATGAGCCCGAATCTGACACGGGATCCCGACGCGGTGAGCCGGTTCAACCGGGAAGCCGCCAACGCGAGTCGCATCACGCATCCCAATGTCGCGGCCATCTACGACTTCGGGGAGACGTCGGACGGCCTGATCTACCTCGCAATGGAGTTCGTCGACGGCGAGCCGCTGACGAAGCTCATCCAGCGCCTGGGCGCGCTGCCGTTGCCCCGCGCGGTGAATATCGCCCGCCAGACCGCCGACGCGCTGACGGTCGCTCACGAGCTGGGGATCGTGCACCGGGATCTCAAGCCCGACAACATCATGATTGGGCGCGGGCGGGAAGGCGCCGACATGGTGAAGGTCGTGGATTTCGGTATCGCGAAAGCCAGTCAGAACGAGGCGCAAAAGGTTACCAAGACCGGCTTGGTCGTCGGCACACCCGAGTACATGAGCCCCGAGCAATTGGCCGGGGACAAACTCGATGGGCGGAGCGACGTCTACTCGCTCGGCCTCGTGACCTTCGTCATGCTGACGGGCAAGCTTCCGTTCCCGAGCGAGACGGCGCAGGAGGCGATGCTGATGCGCCTCATGGAGAAGCCGAAGACGCTGGCGGAAATGCGGCCGGATCTCACCTTTCCGCCCGAATTGCAGGGCGTCTTCGACAAGGTGCTGGCGCGCGACATGACCCTGCGCTACGCGGTCGCCGGGGAGTTCGGCGCCGACCTCGTGCGCGCCGCGCAAGCTGGCGGGGTTGCGATTCCGCGCCAAAGTCCGTACGGCGCGGTCACGACGGCAATGGACGCGATGGCCGCTGGCAAGGCGGGCACCGTGCCGGCGACGCGAGTGGCGCCCGCCGTCGAGCCTCCGACGCTGCCACGCGGTCCGGGTGGGGCCGAGGGGCCGTCCGCTCCGCCGCCAGCCCCGCCACGCAAGCGCACGGGGCTCATGGTCGGAATCAGCGCGGCCGCGCTCCTCGTTGCCGGCGGTACGGCGTTTATGCTGGCGTCCAACAGCCACGGTTCGACGAAGCCGCCCGTTGTGCAGAAGGACACGACGGCGCCGGTGAGCACCATACCGGTCAGCAATCCCCCGACGAACGACACGTCGGCGACGGTCCCCACCAAGCCGAAGCCAAAACTCCCCCCTCGGCACGACTCCAGCCACGTAGCGACGCGACCCACTGTAGACTCTAGCGCGTCTCCTGCCGCACTGATCGACCGCATTGAATCGCTGCTTGCGCCCGGAAGCCGCAACGAGGCTAACGCGACCGAGGCCCTCGCCCTCACGAACCGGGTACTGCCCACGGTGACTGATTCGAAGACGAGGGCCGAAGTATTGTTCGACCGTGCTGATGCCTTGGTCGTGCTCGACAAGCACTCGGAAGCGTGCGGCGTGCTGAAGAGTCAGGAAATGCAGCAGGCCGCCGCGAACAACCGTTGGGCGGACGCGGTCTCGAACGTGATCCAGGAAAAGTGTCAGTGAGCGAGCCGAATATCGTCGTTCACGTCTACGGCGTCTCGGACGTCGGCCGCACGCGCGAGCACAACGAAGACGCGTTCATGGTCGCCGATCTCGACAAGGCGCAGCCGCTGACGTTCCCGGCCGAACAGACGCAGGTGCCGGGAGAGCACGGCACCCTGTTCATGGTCGCCGACGGCATGGGCGGTGCCGCGGCGGGTGAGATCGCGAGCTCGATGGCGGTCGATGTCATTCTGTCCGAGCTGCGCGGCAAGTGGTCGTCCGGCCCCGGCACGGACCCGAAGGTGTTCGCGGTGACGCTACACGATGCGACCGAGGTCGCGAACGATCGGATCCACGAGTATGCGTCGGAGCACCCCGAAAACCGCGGGATGGGCACGACGGCGACGGTCGCCGGGATCCTCGGCGACACACTGTACATCGCGCAGGTCGGCGACAGTCGCGCGTATCTCATGCGCCAAAGCAAGGTACGGCAACTGACGAAAGACCAGTCGCTCATGCAGCGGCTGATCGAAGCCGGCGAGATCACGGCCGAAGAGGCCGAGGTGAGCGAGCGCCGCAACATTATCCTCCAGGCGCTCGGACCCGAGGCCGCCATCAAGGTCGACATCACCCACCAGCAGCTTCGCCGGGGCGACGTGCTCGTACTGTGTAGCGACGGATTGTCCGGCGTGGTGCGCGATCACGAGATCGAGCGGGTGGCGCGCGAGTCGTCCGACCTCGTGACGCTCTGCCATCAGCTCATCTCGCTCGCGAACGAGAGTGGCGGGCCGGATAACATCACCGTCGTGGCGGCGCGATTCGAGGGCGACGGCCTCCAGCCGCCCACCGATGGCGACGAGGTTGGGCACCAGACGTTCGCCGTGGGCGAGACGACGCCGGTCACGCCGCATCCGCGTCTCGAGGTCACCGCACCGGCCGCCCCGCACGACGAGCTGACCGACGTGCTGAACGCGGCGCCGCCCGCGGCGGACCACACGGCCTTTCCGTCGCTGCAGCCGACCGGCGTGCGGCGAGCGCTGACGCCGGCCGACATCGAAGCCGCCAGGGCTGCGCTTGGCACGGACCCCGGTGCGCCGCAGCCCAAAGGGCGCAAGCGGCGCGCCGCGGTCTTGATCGTCGCGGTCGCGGCCATCGTGGTTCTCGTCTACGGGCTCGTCACGTATCTCCGAACCAAGTAGCGCCGGAGCACGATGCGCATCGTCCTCCACGTCCTGACCGGCGCCAAAAGCGGCCACACCGCCCGATTCGATGGCCGTCGCATGCAGCGGTTGCGCATCGGGCGGCATCCGGCGAGTGACTTTCAGTTCGATCCGACGAAGGATCGCGACGTCTCCGGGCGCCACGCGGAAATCATCGGCAGCGGCAACGGCACGCGGTTCACGATCCGCGACGCGGGGAGCACGAACGGCACCTGGGTGAACGGCGATCGCCTCGAACGCGATCACGTGCTCGCCGATGGCGATGTCATTGCGTTCGGCGCCAGCGGCCCGCGCATCGAGTTCCACGTCGATCGGCGATTCCACTGGACGCGGCGGCGCGTGTGGATGACCGTGGGTGGGGCGGCCGGGTTCGCCGCCGGCATCATCGTCGCCTACTCGGCCACGCACCGGGCGGCCCGCAAGCGGGAGTCGGCGCTCGACGCCTTGCTGCGCAAGAGCGACAGCGTCAACCAAGTGCTGTCGGCCAGCGTGCGGGACGTGAGCTCTCGTGCCTCGGGCCTCGATAGCGCGCTGTCGGCGGCGCAGCACGAAAGCGAAGGCTTGCGCACGCGGCTCGCGGCCGAGCAACGGGGCAGCGCGCAAGCGGCCGCGGACGTCGCGCAGCTCAAGCACTCGGAGTCGCGCGAGAAGCTCTTGGCGACCGCGTCTCGGGTGGATTATGCGAAGATCGCGCGATCGAAAGGGCCGGCGGTCGTGCTCATTGCCGTCGAGATGCCGGACGGGCACGCGTTCACCGGCACGGGGTTTTCGGTCTCGACGGCGGGGCTCGTCGTCACCAACCGGCATCTCGTGCGGGCGGACGACGGAACGGCCGCGCAGCGCATGCTCCTCATCTTTTCGGATACGAAACGATGGGTGCCGGCACACGTCGTGAAAGTCTCGGCGGACGCCGACCTGGCGTTCCTGCAGATCGACGAAACGGGAGCGTATCCCGCCATCGCGCCGCCGCCGGCGAGCGCGAAACCGCCCGGCGTCGGTTCGCCCGCCGCGATCATCGGGTATCCGCTGGGCATCGATACCCCCATGGAAGGCAGCGGGATGCAGATCACCGCGCGCTCGACACTCGTCGCCGGCACCCTCAGTAAAGTGCTCGACGACGTCATTCAGATGGATTCGTTCGCCGGCGAGGGGTCGAGCGGTAGCCCGGTGTTCGACGCCGATGGGAATGTCATCGGCGTCGTCTATGGCGGCGCTCGGGAAAGCGCCGGGCGGATTGTGTACGCGGTACCAGCGACGGTGCTCGCGCGCGAGCTGCCGAACTAGTCGCCGCCGTTCACCTGCCAGTTGTCCGACACGCCCCCGGTCGTGCAGGTCCACGTGCCCTGCCCGAACTTCGGGGTGTCGTTGACGACCTGGCCGATGTAGGTCGCGCCGCCCGTGTTCCCGCTGATCGGACATGGGCCCGTGAACGACACGTTGCCCGTGCTGTCCGTTACGCTGCCGGCGAAACCGGCCGGGTTGCTCGAGATCACGCCATTCGAGATAATGAACTGGGCGACGTTGCTGTTCGACTGCTCCGTGCCGTTGTTGTCGATCTGGTAGCTATAGCTGTACGTCCCGTCGAACGTCGCGATACCAGACCCGGACGTCGACGACGACCCACCCGTTGTCGGATCGTCCAGGCCGGGGATGTTGCAGCCGGCGAGCACCAAGACCGCGATCACGAACCCACGTTTCACGCCACACCTCGTTTATAGGCTACGCGATCTGACGAGGTGGCGCGTCGGGCGTCACAATGCGGCGCGTTTGAGCCAGCGCGCGGCAGCGGTTTGCATCGTTCGGTCGCCGCCCCAGGCCGAGATGACGTTCGGGGCGTCCGTCAGTGCCGCTGCCCAGCGCGGAGGGCCGAATTGCACGACGAGCGTCGCTCGCGCGGCCGCTACCCTCGCCAAGGTTTCGCTCGCGTATCCAACGCGTTCGCGTCCTGGCCCAAGGTCGCCGAACAATGCGACGATCGATGCGCCACCTGCTCCAAACTTTGCTCCAGCCGCGCGCAACGACTCGACAAATAGCTCGCGTGAGGGGTGCGAGTGATGATGGTCATCATCGATCACGACCACATCGAGCGGCCCGTTGTACCGTGGCACCGCACCGCGCACGACGTGAATCACGCGCTCGGCGAGCTGATCGCCCCAAGCGAGATCGGTGAGCGACGGCCGTCGATACTCGTTGGGCGGCGACGCCCATTGCGCCCACTTGAGCCGACGACGCAGCGACTGGTGCAACCGCTCGTCGTCGAACCGCCGATCCTTCGCCGCGGCTTCCAATGCCGCAATGGCGCCCGGCAGGTCGACCGGGTCGAGCACGAGATCGCATCCGGCGCGAACGGCCTCGACCACCGCCTCGGATTCGTCGCGACCTTCGCGCACGCCGGCCATCGTCATGGCGTCACTGATCACCAGTCCGTCGAACTTGAGGCGCTGCCGCAGGAGCCAGTGCAGAATCTCGCGCGACAGCGTGGCCGGCTGGCCGCTCGAGTCGAGCGCGGGATACGCGACATGCGCGGTCATGAGCGAGGCGACGCCGGTCGCGATCGCGGCGCGGAACGGAAGCAGATCGACGTCGGTGAGCTCCGCGACCGACGCGCGCACGACGGGCAATGCGCAGTGCGAGTCGGACTCGGTTCGTCCGTGTCCCGGGAAATGCTTCGCGCAGGCCAGCACGCCCTCCGACTGGCACGCCGCGATCCACTCGGCCGCGCACTCGCTGGCGCGCACGGGATCCGACCCAAACGCCCGGGTCCCGACGATCGGATTGTTGGTGTCCAGATCGAGGTCGCAGACGGGCGCGAAATCCCAGTTGACTCCCATGGTGCGCGCCTCGCGGGCGGTGAGACGGGCCGCGCGACGAATGGCATCCATATCGCCGAGCGACGCGATCGCGCCGACGGGAGGCAGTCCCGTCGCGCCGACAAACTGCTCGCCGGCGCCGCGTTCCATGTCGGCAGCGATCAGCAACGGGATGCGTGAACGCTGCCGCAAGTCTTTCGTGAGCGCGCGCACGGCCTCGCGCTCGCCCCCGCGCAGAATGAACCCTCCGACGCCGAGTCCCAATGCCGCGTCCGTCCGCGGCTTTGCGCCAGCGAAACCCGTCTTCTCATCCCACCAGATCGTCGGGATCAAGAGCTGCGCGTAGGCGATCATGCCGGCGTCAGTTTTCCGAGAATGCGCGGTCCGGCCGCGCCGGTCGCCGACGGGACGTTCCCTGGCAGCGCGTGGACGTGCCGATAGGCCAAGAATGCGAACGCCACTGCCTCTTTGGCTTCGCCATCAAAAAAGACATCATCGAACCGACGCACGATCCGCGGCGCGAGCGCACGCGTGATCGCATCGACGAGGGCCGGGTTGCTCGCACCACCGCCGGACAGCAACACGTCGGCCAGCGGCTCGGGCACGAATCGATTGTACGCATCGGCTAGGCTCGCGGCAGTCAACGCGACCGCGGTGGCGACGATGTCCGCCGTCGACGCGCCCCGGCACTGGTCGATGAAGGCGGTGACATACTCGGCGGTGAACAGCTCGCGACCAGTCGACTTGGGCGGCGGCGCGGAGAAATACGCATCGGTCAACGCGCGCCTGACGACCGACTCGAGCGGACGACCCGCGCGTGCGAGACGGCCATCGGTGTCGTATGGCAGACCGGTCAGGCGACGGACCACGCCATCGATCACCACGACGCCCGGCCCGGTATCGAACGCCCGAACGACATCGGCGACGACCGTCACGTTGCCGATGCCGCCGAGGTTTTGCAGCGCGCGCACGCCGTGCGGCGCACGAAACAGTATGGCGTCGGCGAGTGTGACGAGCGGAGCGCCCTGCCCGCCCGCGGCGACATCGCGCACCCGAAAATCGCTGATGACATCGATCCCCGTCCGCTCGGCGATCACCGCGGCCTGGCCGATCTGCCATGTGGCCCGGGCGGGCTCGTGCCAGACGGTCTGGCCGTGCGATCCGATCGCGCGGATGGCCGTTGCCTCGACGCCGCTTTTGGCGATTGCCGTCAGCGCCGCGTCGGCGAGCCAGGCGCCGAGGTCGACGTCGAGACGGGCCCACTCGGCGGCCGAGATCGGCCCTCCGAGCGCGCGCTCGAAGCGGGCCCGCTGCTCGTCGCCGTACGGGCACGTGATCGACGCCACGAGCTCGCAACGGTCTTCCGAGAAGCGGGCGACCGCGGCCGTGATTCCGTCGAGGGACGTGCCGGACATGAGTCCGACGTACAGTTCGCTCACGGCGGCGGGCCGATGATGTCGCGAAGCACCCCATTGGCCTCCGCAAGTAGCCGCTCAGCCTCCGCGCTGCTCACTCCGCGCTTGTGCATGACGATCGCGACTTTGACGCTACCGCCCGCGCTAGCGAGCACTTCGCGCGCGGCCTCGCGCGAGATCCCGCTGACCTCGGCGACGATGCGTTCGCTCCGGGCCGCCAACTTCGCGTTCGTGGCTTTGAGGTCGACCATCAGGTTGCCGTACGTCTTGCCGAGGCGGATCATCGCGCCCGTCGTGATCGTGTTCAACACGAGCTTCGTCGCCGTGCCTGCCTTCATGCGCGTCGAGCCCGTGATCACCTCCGGGCCGACGATCGGCAGGATCGCGACGTCGACTTTGAGGTCAGATGGTATTGGCGTGCTGGCGACAATGGCAGTGCGTGCTCCAGCCTCGCGGGCATACGCGAGAGCGCCCCGGACATACGGGGTGGTGCCGGATGCGGCGATACCGACGACGAAGTCGGACGGACCCACATGAGCCGCGGCGAGATCGGCGGCGCCACCCTCCGGGCGGTCCTCGGCGCCCTCCTGTGCGCGCGTGATGGCCGCCGGGCCGCCCGCAATGAGGGCCTGCACCATCGACGGGTCCGTGCCGAAGGTCGGCGGGCACTCGGCCGCGTCGAGCACGCCGAGTCGGCCCGACGTGCCGGCGCCCACGTATAGTAGGCGGCCGCCGGAGTGAAACGCGGCGACGGCGAATTCGATGGCACGCGCGAGCGCTTCGCGCTCTGCGTGCACCGCCCCCGCGACCGCCGCGTCCTCCGCGCCGATCAGGTCGACGATCTCTTGCGGTGAGGCGAGATCTATATCAGCTGTGCGCGGGTTCCGGCGCTCAGTCAGGCTCGTGTCGGCGGCGTTGGCAGGCAATCGGTGTTTCGCTAGCTTGAGTGCCATAATGGAACAGACCAGGCTAAGCGTTTCGCAAGGGCGCCGGTTCGTGATCTGCATCACAATCGCGCTCGCGGCGACCTCATGCGCTCGCGGTGTGGGGCACGATCAGCTCACGACCGCGGCGAGCCGTATTCCCTCCACGTGGCGCTTCCAGACGACGCCGGTGCTGGCGACGGCGCCGCACGCGATGATCGCGAGCAATAGCGGTCTCGCCAGCGCGGCCGGTGTCGAGATCCTTCGTGAGGGCGGCAATGCGGTCGACGCGGCGGTCGCGACCGGGTTCGCGCTCGCGGTGACGCTGCCCGAGGCCGGCAACATCGGGGGTGGCGGGTACATGGTCATCCGCATGGCCGACGGTCGCGTCGCGGCGCTCGACTATCGGGAGGTCGCGCCGCTGGCGGCTACCCGCAATATGTACGTCGGGTCGGATGGAAAGCTGACCGACGAGAGCGTGACCGGGTACCGCGCATCCGGCGTTCCTGGCGCCGTTGCCGGGTTGGCCGAAGCGCTCAAGTCGTACGGCACCATGCCGCTCCGGCGTGTGATGGAGCCGGCGATTCGGCTCGCGACGGTTGGGTTTCGCGTGGATAGCGCGCTGGCGCGCTCGCTCGCCAATGAGCAGAAGCGGATTGGACGATTCGCCGGGGCCGACCGGTTCTATCCAGGCGGTGCGCCGCTCGCGGTCGGCGCGACGCTCTTCCAACCCGAGCTGGCGCGCACGCTGAACCTCATCGCGGACCAGGGACCCGGCGCGTTTTATCGCGGACCCATCGCCAGCGCCATCGTGGACGAAGAGCAGCATGGTCATGGGTTGATCACGGAAGAGGATCTGGCAGCGTATCGTGCGCGCTGGCGGGAGCCCATTCGTGGGACGTACCGCGGCTACTCGCTGGTCACCATGCCACCGTCGTCGTCCGGCGGCGTGACGATTATCGAGACGCTGAACATCCTCGAGACATACCCGGCGCTGCCACCCTACGGCACGACCGCGTATGCGCGCCGCTTGGGCGATGCCTTCAAGCGCGCGTTCACCGATCGCAACAACCGACTCGGCGATCCGGAGTTCGTGCAGAACCCCGTCGATCAGCTCACGAGCAAACAGTACGCGCGCGCCGTCCGCGACACCGAGACAACGCACTACTCGGTTGTGGATGCGGCCGGAAATGCAGTTGCGACGACCACGACGCTCAATGCGTTGTACGGCTCCGGCGTGTACGTCCGGGGTGCGGGGTTCTTCTTGAACGACGAGATGGATGATTTCGCAGCGCAGCCCGGGCAACCGAACATGTTCGGCCTCGTGCAGGGCGAGCAGAACGCGATCGTGCCGGGCAAGCGCATGTTGAGCGCGATGTCGCCGACCATTGTCACCGATCCCACCGGCCGGCTGTTCCTCGTCGTCGGCGCCCGCGGCGGCCCACGCATCATCTCGAGCACCCTCGAGGTCATCGTCAACGCGATCGACTATCACATGGCGCTCGCCGACGCGATCCGCGCGCCGCGCGTCCACCATCAAGCGCTGCCGGACACTTTGCGCGTGGACAACGGCGGGTTCGCCCCGGCGATGCTCGACTCGTTGCGAGCGATGGGATACGCCGTGGCACAGGGCGGCGCGAGCGGCACGTGTACCGCTGTCATGCGCGGGCCCGACGGCTGGGTTGGTGCCGTGGACCCGCGCGCGACGGGAGGTGCGGTCGGATACTAGCGGTCGGTCAAGACCGAATTTGCCGATCGCTGTTCAGCTGGATGTTCAGCTTGCCACCTTGCGGCAGGCACGCGTCGAATTTCCCGGTCGCGACCGCGACACCACCACCTGCCGCGGCGCCGGCGGCGCCACCGATCACCGCGCCCGTGACCTTGTGGCTGACCAACCCGCCGATGAGAGCGCCGACGACTGCGCCGCCACCGACCTTGGCGGCATCCGTTCCAGCGCCAGTCGTGCGGTGTTGCGCGAGCTGCGGCGTGCCGGCCAACGCTGCATCCAAGGGATAGCCCGTCCCGTTCACCGTCAGGTTGTCGAATGCGAGCGAGAACGTGACGGTCTGGCCGACGGCCTTACTCGCGCCGAGCGCGACCACGTGGCCAGAGACGCTCGAGCCGGCGGGAATGACGGCGCCGTTCGACCCGACGACCGGATTCGCGACGGTCGCGGTGAAGGTGTCGCCGACTTTGTTGCTGTCGGTGCAGATCCGCTGATCGGCGGTGAGCGCGATGTTCGTACCGGCCGCGATCGTTCCGACATTGCCGCCACCCGCGCCACCGTGCGTCACGGTATTGCCGCTCGCGGTGGTGGTCGGCTGCCCGGGCTGAGTCGGTGACGGCGTAGGCGTCCCGCCACTCGTCGCGCCGCCGCCAGTCGTGGTCTTCTCTCTCTTGTGATGCTTCTCGGGCGCGACCTTCGCGACTTGTTTCGTCGCCGTGTCGGCCACGGGTGCGGGCGACGGCGCTGGTGTCGCCTTGGGAGCGGAACCGGTGTCGGCTAACGCCGGTTGTGCTGGTGGCGCTCCAGCAGCGGCCAGATCGCTCGCCAGCGACGTATCGGGCGACATTTTGTCAGCGGCCGCCGATTTGTCTGACTTTCCGCACGCGGCGACCATCAGACTGAGGGCGACCCCGGCCAGGATAGTATATTTGGTGATCATAAGTCTCCCCTAGTATGAAGGCTCTTAGGCCACTCCTGCCATACCTGCGGCGGTATCGGACGCAGGTCATCGTTGGACTGCTCTTCGTCGTGGGCTCGTCGGCCGTGACGAGCGTCATCCCCACGCTCATCGAGTGGGCGATCGACGACATGCGTGCCGGCTCGGGCATCGGGCGCATTTGGGGCATCGCCGGCGCAATGGTGGCGATCGCGCTGTTCGGCGGTTGGCTGCGATATGGGATGCGCGAGGTGCTCAACGGCGTCAGCCGCCGAATCGAGTACGATCTCAGAAACGATCTGTTTCAGCATCTCGAAACCCTCGATGCCTCGTACTTCGGGCATACCCGAACGGGTGACATCATGGCGCGGCTCACCAACGACCTGAGCGCGGTTCGGATGGCGGCGGGACCCGCCATCATGTACCTCTTCGCCACGATCGCCGGTGGCCTGTTCGCCCTCGCCTTCATGCTGCGCATCAGCCCAATGCTGACCGGCATTTCGCTGCTGCCGATGGTCCTGCTGCCCGTCATGATGGTGCGGTTCGGGCGGATCATCCACGAGCGGTTCGAGGCGGTCCAGGACCATTTCAGTACAATGACGACGCATGCACAGGAGAATTTCTCTGGAACACGCATCATTCGCGCGTATCGCCAGGAGGCGGCAGAGCTCGGCCGGTTTGGCGCACTCAATGATGAGTATCTGAGACGCAATATGCATCTCGTGCGCCTCAATGGCGCAATGAATCCTGCGTTTGGGCTACTTGCCGGCTTGGCTTGGGTCGTCGTCTTGGGGCTCGGCGGCATTTTGACTATGCAAGGGACGATCAGCGTTGGCAAGTTCGTCGCCTTTGGCATGTACCTCTCGGCGCTGACGTGGCCGTTGATCGCCCTGGGATGGGTCATCAACCTCTTCGAGCGTGGGGCGGCGTCCATGACACGGCTCATGGACATCTTTCGTGCCGAGGCGCGCGTGACTTCGCCGGCACAGCCTAGGCTACTGCCCATCACTCACCAGGGACGGTCCATCGAATTTCGGAACGTCAGCTTCGCGTACCCAGGCACCACACGAGTTGTTCTGCGAGACATCTCCTTCTTCGTCCCGGCCGGTGCGACCTTGGGGATCGTGGGTGCCACGGCCAGTGGGAAGAGCGCCCTGATCGACTTGATCCCGCGAATCTATGATCCTCAAGAGGGTGAGATTTTGATCGACGGGGTCCCGATCCGCGAGGTCCCGCTCGACGACCTCCGACGGACGATTGGGGTCGTGCCGCAAGAAAGCCTGCTGTTCAGCGATACGATCAGCGCGAACCTGGTGTATGGCGACAACGCCGAGCTGGTCGACGAGCGCGCGGCGGAGGAGGCACCAGACGAAGATGCCGGCCGATGGGCCGCGCGGATCGCGCAGCTCGACGAGACGATCTCGGCGTTCCCGGCCGGCTACGACACGATGCTCGGCGAGCGTGGGATCAACCTGTCCGGCGGCCAGAAGCAACGCGCGGCACTGGCCCGGGCGCTCGCCCGGCGGCCGTCGATCGTGCTATTGGATGACGCCCTCTCGGCGGTCGACACGCACACCGAGGCCGCCATCCTGCACGCGCTACGCGATGCGGTCGCCGGGCGGACGGCCGTCATCGCCTCGCACCGGATCAGCGCCATCCGCGACGCGAGTTGGATCGTCGTCCTCGACGAAGGGCGGATCGTCGAGCAAGGCCGCCACGAAGACTTGCTCGCGCTCGGCGGTCGGTACTGGTCGCTCCTTCGCCGCCAACAGCTGGTCGAAGCACTCGAAGGAGCGGCCTGACCGCGTGGCGCGCGTCCTGGTGGTCGAGGACAATGCGGATGCGGGTGATGCCATGCGCATGCTCCTCGAAGCGGGCGGACATGACGTGCGGGTGGCCGGCACGGTTGCCGCCGCGATCGCGGCATGCAACGAAACGCCGGTCGACCTCATGCTGCTCGATTTGACGCTGCCCGATGGGGATGGACTCGAGGTGCTCGCGCGGGCCACGACCGCGCCGAACGTGACGGTGGCGCTGACCGGCTGGGATGAGCCGGCCGTCATCGCGCGATGTCGCGCCGCGGGTTGCCGCGATGTGCTGCTCAAGCCGGTTTCCGCGCGCACGCTCCTGGCGCTGACCGCGACGCTCACGACCTGAGTGTCAGAGCCATTCGTCGAACGACGTCAGCGGCCTCGGGCAGGGCCGATTCTGCGGCTGTACTACACGCTCAAGTACGGCATCTTCCGTCGCGAGCGACGCCCACGCGATGGACGTCGCGGACTGCTCATGCTGCAGATCGATGCGCTCGCCTACGCCGATCTGCGTCGGGCGTTGCGATTGGGATACTGCCCGACGATTCAACGTCTGCTGACCGAGGATGACTTCCGGCTGCGGCGTTGGTTCTGCGGACTCCCCGCGGCCACGCCGTATTGCCAGGCTGGCATTTTCCATGGTGAGAACGATGGCATCCCCGCGTTTCGGTTTTATGACAAGCGGGAACATCGG
>DATMLM010000064.1:0-2378 GCA_035570055.1 Gemmatimonadaceae bacterium | reverse complement strand
TCGGTGGCTTCGACCGTGGCGCGAAACACGGGGTCGAGCAAGTCGTTCGGTAGCATCTTGAGATCGACCACGTGGTCCGCCGCCGCGGCGCCGGGGTTGGCGGTCGAGAAGGCGATGAAGATATCGCCCGAGCCGTTGCCGGAAATGCTGCCGTTGCGGCCGAGTCCCAGCGTGACCCGCCGGGTGAGCCGTTTCAGCTGATGCGCGAGGAGCGGTGCGTCGGTCGCGACGACGACGATGATGGAGCCGAGCTCTTGTTTGTCCGAGGGGATGAACGCATACGGCTCGGGCGCCGCAATTTCGCGTCCCACGTTGATGCCCGCGATGCGCAGATTGTCGCGCGTTCCGTAGTTGCACTGGACGAGGACACCGATCGTGTAGCCGCCGTTCTTCGCACCCAGGCGTCGCGAGGAGGTGCCGATGCCGCCCTTATAGCCGTTGCAGATCATCCCGGTGCCGCCGCCGACGCTGCCTTCCTCGACCGCACCGCCATGCGCGCCGTCGAGCGCGCGATAGACATGCTCGGGCTTGACGTGAAAGCCGTTGATGTCGTTCAGCCACCCGTCCCAGGTTTCCGCAACCACGGGGAGCGACCACCAGTCGTCGTCCGGGCCCGGACGGCCGTGCGCCACCCGCCACTGTATGACGGCATCGCGCACGACGCCGACGCTATGCGTATTGGTGATCATCACAGGCCCGTCGAGAAAGCCCGATTCCTCGATCCAGGCGGTGCCGGTCATCTCGCCATTGCCGTTCTGCGCAAACCAGGCGGCGAAGACCGGATCGGAGATCGAGTCAGGACCGCGCGGCAGGACGGCCGTGACGCCGGTGCGCACGGGCCCGCGCCCCACTTTCAGCTTGCCGGCACCGGAGATGAGCGTGGTGTGACCGACCAGGACGCCCGCGACGTCGGTAATGGCGTTGAGAGGCCCCGGAGTGCCGTCGAAGGGAATGCCGAGATCGCGTGCACGCGGTTGCGGCAGAGTGCTGGCCGGAGCCGCCGGTGCCGGTTTGCGAGCGGCCGCAACCGCGGTCATGCCCGGTAGGGCGATGAGCGCGCAGAGCAGGGCGCGACGCGATTGAGTGAGGCGCATGGTTCTGTTCCTTAATCGTCGTATGCCGGCCGGGCCGCGGCGCCGGGCCCGGCCGGCCGCGCCTCGCCGGCCGCGAGCGATGGTACACTCGAGCCGATGCCGCGCAGCCGCTCGCCCATTCTCGCAGTACTTTTGCTTTTTGTCTGGGCTATTCCCGCGCCGAGTTACGCTGCGGAGGAAAAGAAGCTCTTCATCTACAATTGGAACGATTTCATCGGTCCCGACACCATCGCGCAGTTCGAACGGCTCACCGGGATCAAGGTCACCTACGATGTCTACGATGCCGAAGAGACCATGGAGGCCCGGTTGCTCGCGGGCGGATCCGGATACGACCTGGTGAGCGCCTCCTCGGATTACTTCAGCCGCGAGATCAAGGCTGGAGTCTACGAGACGCTCGACAAGTCGAAGCTTCCCAACTTGAAGAATCTCGACCCTCGCATTCTAGAGATCCAGGCGGCCTACGACCCGAACAATGCCCACGCGGTGCCCTACCTGCATTCCATCAACGGCTTCGCCTACAACGTCGACATGGTCAAGGCGCGCATGCCGAATGCGCCGGTCGACAGCCTCGACATGCTGTTCAAGCCGGAAGTCGTCGCGAAATTCGCCGACTGCGGCGTGACGTTTCTCGATTCCCCCGAGGACGTCATCCAGCTCGCGCTCAACTACCTGGGTCTCGATCCGAACAGCACCCGGCGCGAGGACTTCAAGGCCGCTGAGGAGCTGCTGCTCAAAGTGCGCCCGTACATCCGCTCGTTCGACTCTTCCGAGTACATCAACGGACTCGCGAACAAGGAGATCTGCGTCGCCATGTCGTGGTCGCCCGACTACGCGATATCACATGCACGCACCCGCGCGGCGGGCGTCAACGTGAATCTCGCGTTCACCGTGCCCAAGGAAGGCGCCAACGAGACGTTCTCATCGCTCCTCATCCCCGCCGGGGCGCCGCACCCCGAAGCCGCCTATCAATTCATTAATTTTATTCTGCGTCCCGACGTCATCGCCGCGGTCACCAATGCCATCTATTACGGCAACGACAACATCGCTTCCCGGCCTCTGGTCGATCCGCACATTCTCGCCGACGCGACGCTCTATCCCACACCCGAGATCGAAGCAAGGCTCTATAAATCCACGGAGATCGATGCGGCCACCGAGCGTCTGCGCACGCGCACGTGGACGCGCATCAAGACCGCGAAATGAGGTTAACGTGCTGAGCGACACATCGCACCTGGGCCGCATCGTCGGCTTCACCCAAATGCAGGACGGGACCCGCGAGGACTACGA
>DATMLM010000063.1:0-71149 GCA_035570055.1 Gemmatimonadaceae bacterium | reverse complement strand
ACGCGCGAATTTCTCGGGGCGCCCGAGCGATATTTGCGACGGTTGCGTTAGTACGGCGAGCCCGATGTGCCCGCGGTCATGGCGCGGTTGAACCGTGGGTTGACGACGCCGTTGAAGATGCTGCCGAAGGTGAACGTCAGGCCGATGGCCATCTGGTACTGATACGCCGTCGCGAGTTGTTGGCGGGCGAGGAGAATGTCGTCGCGCGTAGCGCCCGCGGCCGGAAGATAGATCTGGTCGTGGATCGCCGAGACACTCGGTTGAATCTCCACGCTCAGGCCGGTGAAGATGCGGACGCGGAAGTCTCCGGAGAGAATCTCGCGATTCTTGCGGACATCGTCGAGCAAGGCCGCTGCCTGCAGGGCACCGGACAGCGAACCCCACGGCTCGGTGGCGGCCAAGGCCATCGTGAGAGTCTGATCGCCGCGCACTTCGGTAATGCGATCGAAGATCGTCCGTTGGTCGAACCGAAAATACGTTGCGCCAATGGCGTACAGGAACGTGAGCTGGTGATGCGTCGCTTCGGCGTAGGGATAGACGTCGAATTCGAGGGCTGGTGCGAAATGGGCGGCCAGCTCCTCGTTCAAGAACGTCGAGGACGATGCGGACGAGACGAAGCCGGCGGACCAGCGCGGCGTCACGCTGCGCGCGATCTGGGCGGTGCCGAGGAGGTAGCGCTGGATGGTCGACTCGCGGACCGAGTCGACATGAATCACACTCGAGGTGTATGCCTCGGTGAACGCGAAGTCCAAGCGCCAGACGTTGCTGATATGGTCGGCCGTGAACGAGCCGGTGAGCTGTGCGGCTTCCGCGGACGCCTGGCCCGCGAACGAGCCGCCGAGCCCGAGTCCGAAGACCCATGCGTGCCACGGGTCCGGCCGACGGATGGTCGACGCGCTGCTGGTCGTCGGGCTGAAGGAGACGGACAGGTCGTTGGCCAGGCCCGTGCGAGCGGCGAATCGCACGAGACCGAGGTTGAGGAGCCGCACGATCGCGCGGCGCTGCTCGTCATCGGTGGCGCCGCGCGCGGTCGCGATGTCGATCGTGTCGACGAGACCGGCCAGCGCGGCGCGGCCGATGAACTGGCCCGTCGTGACCTGACCGCCGGATCCGGTTGGTTCGGCTGTTAATAGAACGTGAACATCGGCGACCGACGGGTCGCGCACATAGGAGACGTAGTTGATTGCCGTGCGGACGTAGGCCGAGTCGCAGGTGACGCTGGCCGTGCAGTCCAGGAAGACACGCAAGGTCGGCGAGACGGCCGCTTTGAGGTTCGGCCGCGCCGTAGTTTGAGCGGACGCGACGGCAGCCAACAGCGCCAGCGCGCCGCAGGTCGCCCGCCGCAAGCGCATGCTGGGAGACTACCCGCCAGGCTCCACAGCGGGCGCGGCGCAACCGGCGGGTTATCGACGCCACCGGCAGTGCAACCAATGGCGGGCTTCGGTGTTAGATTGCAACCAACCCCGGGAGGTCCCAGTGAAGCGGATGGCGGCGTTCGTGTTATCGTTGGGTCTCGTTGGCGTTTCGACGGCTCATGCGCAGTGTTTTTGCGGACTCATGATGCAGTCCTACAACTCGCAGCTGCAGAGCATGCAGCCGATGTATCAGTCGCAGTCGCCATTCGGGGTCTTCGCGCCTCGCCAGGCGTTCGCCGAGATGTCCGCGAACGCGAAGTCATTGGACAACAGTGGCGGCATCACCGCGCAATCGCACGGCATCCCGCGGACGAAGATCGAGGATGAGTCGGAGCGCATGGCCCCGACGCCGACGTTCTCGCTCCAGTCGGGCTCGTATGACGGCGCGGTCAAGGTCACGATCTCCGATGCAGCGCCGGATGCGGTGATCTATTACACGCTCGACGGCAGCAAACCCCAGTGGGATTCGCCGGTGTATACGGGGCCCATCACGGTTTCGAAGTCGGCGCACCTGGTCGCGATCGCCATACCCCCGCACCGTCTCCGCAGCTCCCCGGCGACGGCCTCGTACGAAGTGAAGCAGCGCGAAATTTTCTAAACGACGAACAAGTCACGCTGGGGCATAGCCGGCGTGACGAGCAGATCGGCGTCCCCAACGATGGCATTGACCTCGCTGCGGACGCCGATTTCGCGTGGTACGTAGATGCCGGGCTCGATCGAGAATGCGACGCCCGGAATCAGCGCCCGGTCGTCGCGGCTCTCGAGGTGATCCAGGTGCGGGCCCGAGCCGTGGAGCTCGTAGGCGTCGATCGAATGGCCCGTGCGGTGCGTGAAATTTGGGCCGTATCCCCGCTGCGTGATGACGGCCCGCGCGGCATCGTCGGCTTCCATGCCGCGCACGACCTGGCCGGCGACCAGACGTGACCGAATGAGGGCTATCGCCGCATCGCGCGCGTCGCGCACCGCTTCCCAAATTTGAACCGTACGCGTATCAGGTGCGCCTAGCGTGCCCACCCACGTTTGATCTGCCCACACACCACCATCCGGCTCGTGCGCAAAGAGGTCGATCAGTAAGACACTCCCCGGCGTGATTGCGGCGGAGTGGGCCACAGTCGGCTCGTAGTGCGGGTTCGCGGCGTTCGGACCGATCGCGACAATCGGCCCATGATCCGTCACGAGGCCGCCCCGCGCGAAGGCGTCGCGAATCCATTGCGCGAGCTCGAACTCGGTGAGCGTCTGCGCCCCGGCCAGCGAGAACGCGTTGCGCGCGATCTCCGCGATGGCCTCGGCGGCTCGCCGGTGTGACGCGATCTGCGCCGGCGTCCACTGCGCGTAGAATCGACTCACGAGATCGGCCGACGTCGAGACGGTCGCACCAGCAGCGCGAACCATCTCGATGACGCCAGCCGGGATGCGATCGAGATACGGGACGGCGTCGCCCGGTGAATACTCCATGGCCACGCGCTGACCGCGGACGTGACGCGCCAGCACCTCCTCGAGCGACCGCCACCCGCTATAGACCTCTCGGCCCCATGCTGCTGGCCAACGCTCCCACGGTTGTTGCTCGATGGCGTGTGTCAGCGCGACCGGGACGCCGCGAGTCGGGATGAAGCCGAAGCAGCGGCGTGTGACCAGCCCTTTCAGGCCGAGCATGGCGGCCGCGATCGGATTCGTGCCGCGGAAGTCGAACAGCAGCCAGCCGTCGAGATCCATTGAGGCGAGTGCGGATTGGATCGCGGGGAGATTATCACGGGACAGCACGACCTTAGCCTCCGCCCGACCGCCACTCGGCGCGCCACTCGCACGTGCCCTCGCCGCGGCTCGTACAGCGGACGTGCTCGACGGCCCCAGTGCCACCCACGAGCAGCCGCACGAGCTCCCGGAGGACCGACTCGTAGTACGCGCATCCGCGCTCGTTCGGCGCCGAGTCGAGCGTCACGGACACCGGGACCTCGAGTACGAGCGCGCTCCCGACGCGGGTCATCGTCCCGTTCAGGAACCGCGTCGCAATGCGGCGAGCCTGCCGGAGGGCGAGTGGCCGCCCGAGGATGGACGGCAGCACGAGGATGATCTGCTGCGTCATCGGCGAGGTCGTTGCCAACGACTCGCGGGCCAGAATACGACCCGCCGATTCGAAGACTTCGGCCGCATCGGACCGGCGTCCGATCAAGCGAGCCAGGGCGACGGCTTCGTCGTGTGGTGTGCGCTCTTTCTTCTTGGCGGCGGCGGAATAGCGGCGGATCTGGGCGTAGACCGTCTCGCTCAATCCCAGGCGCTTGTTCCGTAACTCCGGGACCAGCTCGGTTTCCTGGTCATCCTGCGGTGCGTCGACGCTCCGAACCGCTTCCAGAAGGCTGAGAGGGAGAAGGGCGTCGACCGTATCTGGCATACCGATGGAGCGAAGCTAAAGGCGCGTCAGAGCGCGCGCAATTGACGACCGCCGTTATACTTGGGTTGTGAGTGCGCTCGGTGTCCGTGCCGCCGGTGGGCTTGTCTTGAGCGTCGCGATCGCCATCACCGCGCGCAAAGCACGCTCGCTGTCGACGGATGGCGCTGTCTGTGCGACGATCGTAGGCACCGCGTCCGTCGTGGCGGGATGGGACTGGGGAACCCTGCTCATCGCGTTCTTTTTGGCCTCCACGCTACTGTCACGGCTCGGTCGTCGGCTGAAAGAGCACCGCACGCGGGCGATCGTCGAGAAAGGTGGCGAGCGCGACGCCCTCCAAGTGCTCGCGAACGGCGGACTATTCGCTTTGGCCGCTGTGGCTTACATCGCGCATCCAGTGACACTTTGGCAGGCACTTGGTGCCGGGGCGCTCGCGGCATCCACCTCGGATACATGGGCTACGGAGATTGGGACGATGAGCGCGGCTGCGCCCCGCTCTATTCTCACGTGGAGACCCGTGCCTCCTGGGACGTCGGGTGGCGTGACTGCCTATGGAACCGCTGCGGGCATCGCGGGCGCAGCGTTCCTTGCCGGCCTGGCGTTGCTGATCGGGTGGCCCGCTCGAGTAGCAGCCGCCGCGTTCATTGGTGGCGTCATTGGATCGACGGCGGATTCGCTCCTGGGGGCGACACTACAGGCGCGCCGACGGTGTCCGGAATGCAACCTGGCGACCGAGCGGCCGGTACATAGCTGCGGCGCCGCGACGATCGCCTCTGGCGGACTGGGGTGGCTGACGAATGACGGCGTCAACGCCGTCAGCTCAGCGATCGGCGCGGTGGCGAGTATCTGGGGGTCAGGGTGAGCAAAGCGAACGCATGGACGCCGAGGTAATCGTCGTCGGAGGCGGGCCGGCCGGTGCGGCGACCGCATGGGCGCTTGCCCGTGCGGGCGTTGACGTGCTCCTGCTCGACCGGGCGCGATTCCCGCGCGACAAGGTGTGCGCCGAGTATTTGAGCCCGCAGGCTTCGCGCATTCTCCATGATATGGGAGCGCTCGAGGCGGTCGAAGCGGCGGGGGCCGCGCAGCTCGCGGGCATGCTCGTTCGCAGTCCCAGTGGCTCGGAGATTTTCGGCGAGTTCGCCGGCTCCCATGGGTTCCACGGCTTCCGCGATCGCGGACTCGCGCTTCGCCGACGGGATCTCGATGCGTTGGTCCTCGACCGGGCGCGCGGGGTCGGAGTACGCGTCGCCGAAGGCGAACGCGTACTCGATGTCTTGCGCGATGGCACGGGGCGCGTGACCGGCGTGCGCACCGGAACGACGGTAATACGGGGGAAACTCGTTGTCGGCGCTGACGGCCTGCGATCGACGATTGGAAGAAGGCTCGGGCTGACCCGGTATTCCGTATGGCCGCGCCGCATCGCGCTCGTCACGCATTATCGCGGCATAGCGGGCATTGGCCGTTGGGGCGAGATGCACGTGGAGCGCGACGGATACGTTGGACTCGCGGACGTTGGGAAAGGCCTGACGAACGTCGCGTTGGTCGTCTCGGCGAGAGCCGCGCGCCTCATTCGCGGCGATCCGGCGGGATTTCTCACGGCGTGGATCACCCGTAGACCGCATCTGGCGCCGCGATTCGCGGACGCCGAGCGAGTGTCGGATGTGTGCGCGACGGGACCGTTTGCGCAGCATGCGCGGCGGGCGTGGGCGCCCGGGGCCGCGCTGGTTGGCGATGCGGCGGATTTCTTCGATCCGTTCACGGGCGAGGGGATCTATGCAGCGCTCAGAGGGGGTGAGCTGCTCCTTCCGTATGCCGTGGAGGCAGCGCGGGCGACAACGCCGCGGCAAGCCGATATCGCGCTCGAAGCGTATGAACGGTGCCGGCGCCACGAGTTCATGGGGAAGTGGATCGTCGAGCGCATCGTCGGCGCGGCCACCGCGTATCCCGCGGTCATGAATCGGGCGGCGCGCACATTGGCCCGACGGCGCGATATGGCGGATCTCTTCGTGGGGGTCACTGGGGATTTCGTGCCGGCGAGAGAGGTGTTGCGGCCGTCTTATCTTCTTCGACTTCTTGCGTCATGAGCATCGACCCGGATGACTTTCGGAGCGCCATGGGGCGGTTCGCGACCGGCGTCACGGTCGTCACGGCCCGCGACACGGCGGGCGTCGACCACGGTCTCACCGTGAATGCGTTCGCGTCGCTCAGCCTCACGCCGCCGCTCGTGCTGGTCTGCATCGACCACGAAGCCTCGTTGCACCCGGCGATGACCGCGTGCTCGCACTTCGTCATCAATATCCTGGCATCCAACCAGGAAACGTTGGGGCGCCGGTTCGCGGCGCCGGAGACCGACCGGTTCGAGGGCGTCGGGTATACGCGCGGTATCTGCGGCGCGCCGATCCTCGACGACGTGCTGGCGTACCTCGAGTGCCGGGCCTCACGGTCGGTACCCGGTGGCGACCACACGATCTTCATCGGCGAGGTCGAGCACGCGGAGATTCGAACGGCAAGTCCCCTGCTCTATTACCGCGGTGGCTACGCTCAAATCGAACGCTGACCCGCGCATCCGTCCCGACGGGGACGAGATACTCGACGCGCCGGACGTCGATCCGGCGCTCGCGCGACGCTCGCTGCGCGACGTCATGCTCGCCAATTCGCTCATGGGCGGCACGCGAGCGGTCATGTACGAGCTGGAGTCCGTCATCCCATCGTTGCCCAAACGGGCGACGTTGCTCGACGTCGGGACCGGCATGGGTGACATTCCGCGCCGCGCGCGCGAGGTGGCCGCGCGGAGCGGCGTCGCACTCGATACGGTTGGGCTGGAGGCGGCTGAGTGGCTCGCGGCTGCCGGGCGTTCATCCACGACCGCGGCCGTCGTGGGGGATGGCCGGTCCCTGCCCTTCGCGACGCATAGCGTCGATGTCGTGATCTGCTCGCAGGTGCTGCATCACTTCTTCGATCACGATGCGATCGCGTTGCTTCAGGAGCTCAACCGTGTGGCCCGGTTTCGGGTCATTGTCAGCGACTTGTTGCGTTCTGACCTCGCCGTGGCCGGGCTTTGGCTCTTCTCATTTGTGCTGGGGTTTCATCCCGTGAGCCGTCACGACGGCATTATGTCCATCCGGCGCGGGTTTACCCCTGGCGAGCTCGGCACCATCGTGCGTTCGGCGACCGGCGCCCAGCCGCGCATCCGCGAGTATTTGGGATTTCGGGTGGCAGCGGCATGGGCACCAACATGAAAACCATCGACGAGCAGCTGGTGCGCTCGCCGCTCGATCGGATCTACGCCTTGGCCGTCGATGTCGAGCGATGGCCGGCACTGCTTTCGCATTACCGCTACGTGCGGTTCCGGACGACCGGCATCGTGGAGATGTCGGCCAACCGCCCGTTTGGTCCCGCGAACTGGCCAACGCGGTGGGTGTCCGAGATGAATGCCGAAAGAGACGTCGCAATTCGCTATCGCCACATCGAGGGAATAACGACCGGTATGGATGTGCTCTGGTCTTTCGAGCCCCAGCGCGATGGAACGCACGTGCGCATTGTCCATGAGTGGGACGGGCCACAGTGGCCGCTCATCTCTGGGCTGGCCGCGCGGGGTGTCATCGGGCCGGTCTTCGTGCATGGCATAGCGTCGCGCACCCTCGCCGGACTGGCCAGTGTGGCTGAACGAGGGACGGGAGAACGCGTATGACGCTTCGACGCCGGGTCGTCGTGACGGGGATCGGCGCGATCACGCCAATCGGATTGACGCGGGACGGGCTGTGGCAAGGACTCCGCCGGGAGCAATCGGCGGTCGGTCCCGTCACGCGGTTCGACGCGTCCCAGTTCCGCAGCCAGGTGGCCGCCGAGGTCTGCGACTTCGTCGCCAGCGATCATATCGAGGCCAAGCGCGCCAAGCGGCTCGACCGGTTTGGGCAGTTCTCGGTCGTCGCGGCGCGGATGGCGCTGGAGGATGCTGCCCTCGATCTCTCGCGTGAAGATCGCGACCGCATCGGCGCGAACATGGGATCGGCGCTCGGTGGTGTCGCCTTCGCCGAGGAGCAATCCGCCCGGTTTTTGGCTGGCGGCCTCCGCGCCGTCGATCCGATCGTGGCATTGGCCGTCTACGGCGGTGCATCGAGCTGCAACATCGCGATCGAGTTCGGGATTTCTGGACCGAACTCGACGAACGCGATGAGTTGTGCGTCCGGCACCATGGCGATTGGCGACGCCTACCGGTTGATTCGCGACGGCTATGCCGACGTCATGCTCTGTGGCGCGTCGGAGACCCCGTTGGCTCCGCTCTGTTTCGGCGCGTTCGCGTTGATTCGGGCGATGTCGACGCGGAACGATGATCCCGGACACGCGTCGCGTCCCTTCGACAAGGATCGAGACGGCTTCGTGATGGGGGAAGCCGCGGTCGTCCTCGTGCTCGAGGAGCGCACGCGGGCCGTCGCGCGGGGAGCGCCCATGTACGCGGAGGTCGTCGGGTACGGGACGACGAACGACGCGTATCATATGACCGCGCCGCTGCCCAGTGGGACGCAAGCGGCACGGTCGATCCGGCTCGCGCTCCGCGATGCGGAGCTGGAGCCCGGCGAGGTCGGCTACGTGAATGCGCATGGCAGCTCGACGCCGCTCAATGATCCGACCGAGACGTCGGCCATCAAGCAAGTGTTCGGCGAGGGGGCGTACAAAGTCCCGGTCAGTGGGACCAAGGGCTACTACGGGCACGCGCTCGGGGCTTCGGGCGCGATCGAGGCCGCGATCTGCTCGCTGAGCTTGCAGCGCGAGTGGCTGCCGCCGACGATCAATCTCGAAGAGCCGGACAGCGAGTGTGATCTCGACTATATCCCGTCGGTCGGGAGAGATCAGCGCGTCGAGTACGTCCTGTCCAATTCGTTCGGCTTCGGCGGAATCAACGCGTCGCTCGTGTTCAAACGCGTGGACTGAAAATCCGAATCCTCGTCTACGGCGCCGGCGTCCAGGGCTCGCTGTACGCGGCGCGGCTGAACGAGACGGGACACGAGGTCACACTACTCGCGCGTGGCGCGCGGCTCGAGGCGCTGCGAGTTTCGGGCGTCGTGCTCGAGGAGGCGCTGACGGGGCGACGCACGCGCGAGCGAGTCCGCCTGGCCACCTCGCTCGAGCCGGACAGCATCTACGACCTGGCTCTGATCGCCGTCCGGCGCGATCAGGTCGACGACGTCCTGCCGGTGATCGCGGCGGCGCGCGGGATCCCCATCGTGCTCTTCATGCACAATCACGCCGGTGGCTCGCGGGCGCTGCTCGATGCCGTCGGCGCGGAACGGGTCGTCCTCGGGTTTCCCGGCGCCGGCGGTGAGCGACTGGATGCGGCGGTGCGATACGTACTCATCCCACAGCAGGCGACGACGATCGGCGAGCCGAGCGGCCGGCGTACGCCGCGGATCCGTATGCTGCGGCGAGTGCTGCAGAGCGCGGGGTTCCCCACGACCATCGAACGTCACATGGACCGCTGGCTCAACGTGCACGCAGTCTTTGTCACCGCGGTGGTTGGAGCGCTCTATCTGTCGAACAGCGATACCCGAACGCTCGCCGCGGACCGGTGTGCCGTTGCACGGCTCGTCCAGGGCGTGCGCGAGGGATTTCGAGCACTCGCCGCCACACGGAGCGGAACGCCACCGATCGCCCTCCGCGCCATATTCGAGTGGGTGCCCGAGCGGTTCGCGGTTTGGTACTGGCAGCGATACCTGTCGCGTCCGTTGGCCGAGCTCGCGTTCGGGGGTCACGCCAGGGCGGCGCGGGTCGAGATGGCCACCCTCGCTCGGGAGGTCGGGATATTGGTGGACGCTGCCGCGCGTCCAACCCCCACTCTCGACACGCTCTGGGATGCGATTCAGGCCAGGTCGACCTGATCCGACTCGGATCTACCGAACGACTGTTCCGAATATGGCTCCGACGCCCGCGGTGACACCCATGGCCAGTGCACCCCAGAACGCCACGCGTATCGCGCCTGACACCACCCCCGCCCCGCCCGCGCGCGCCGCCAGTGCGCCCAATAGCGCGAGGAAAAACAGTGATGTTCCGGACACGAAGATCGATAAACTGGTCATTGGAGCGAGCGTAGTGGTGACGAGGGGCATTGCCGCTCCAACGGCAAAGCTGCCGGCCGACGCAAGCGCGGCCTGAATTGGACGAGATCTGACGGTCTCGGAGATCCCCAGTTCGTCGCGGGAATGTGCGCCTAAGGCATCACGGGCCATGAGTTGGTCAGCGACCTGTTTCGCGAGCGAGGGATCGAGGCCACGACTCACGTAGATCGCTGTCAGTTCCTTGTGCTCGCCCACATCGTCGGCTCTGAGCTCCGCACGCTCACGATCGAGGTCGGCGCGCTCGGTATCTGCTTGTGAGTGCACCGACACGTACTCACCGGCAGCCATTGACATAGCTCCCGCGACCAGGCCCGCGACCCCCGCGACCAATACGTTGCCGCGAGTCCCATGCGCGGCGGCGACACCCAGCACCAGACTCGCCGTCGAGAGGATGCCATCGTTCGCTCCCAATACGGCCGCCCGCAGCCACCCCATCTCTCCCGTGTGGTGTCGTTCTTTGTGACGTGGTGGCACGCGCGAGCCTCGGCGTCGACGTTACATCGCGATCCAGGCAAACAGATACAGGGTGTTGTTGTCCCACGCGTTGCGTCGGCTCCCATCGTACGATCGCGTCGAGCCGTTGAATCGCGTGAACTCGATTCCCTGAATTCCGAGGCGGGTGTTCTGCCACGGATTGAAATCGAATTCCTGGGTGAGCCCGCTGTTGTCCGGCCGGCCGGACCGACTCCCCGTGACGCTGGCCGGTGTATACGCCAGCGTGTCGCGCGTTCCCGTCGTCGCGAAATACCCGATGGTCGTGCCGATGAGCGCGTTCGGCTGCGCCGTCACGTTGATGCGCACCGTGGTGAGACTGTTGTGCAGATTGGCCGCCAACGGTGTGGTGGCGGAGAACAGCGCCGGCAGCGATTGCTGCTCGTGAATCACGGTCGATCGGAGTATGAGGACGCCGGTCTGGCGGATCGGGTACTCGATCTGCGCATCGCCGGCGACGTCCGTGAACGCGTCCGTTGGTCCCGTGATGCCCGTCGGATAGACGTGCGCGCTCAGCCCGTATGTGCCGAGCATCGCGTAGACCGCGCCGAACTGGTGCTGCAACGCGACGCGCCAGTACGGCGTGATCCCATGGATCGCGTTGGCCGCGGTGGTGTCGACTTGCAGAGCGCCCTGCGGCGCCGAGCGGTACCCGGCTGCTTCGACGTAGAGCAGGCCGTTCCAGAGGGCGTAGGCGCCGATGCCAACGGAGCCCTGCGCGAGCTGGCCATCGATCACTGACTGGGCGATCGGCGAGGGCGTGACCTCGGACCCGAGGAACGGGAAGCCCCACGCCGGCGTCGTGTTCCAGACGTCCTGCACGGTCGGATTGTTGTTCACCGACACGCCGTAGATCAAGTCGCCGGATGGGAGCCGCGTGCGACCGGCGAAGCGAATGTCGGAGTTGTCGATCCCGAACGTTCCCGATGATCCGGTGTAGGTCGCCTGGATCAATGCCCCGATGTGCGGCGTTACGGCGCCGGCGAGGAACCCACTGAGCTGCTGCGGGAATGCGGCGTTGTTGTTCTGCGCGCCGGGCAGCGCTCTGCCCAGATGCGTGACCGACGTCATTAGCGTCGCCGACAGCGGTGGGATCGGCAACAAGGACAGCGATGAGCCCTGTGCTTTGTTCGGCTCCGTGATCATTTTGAGACCGGCCGTCGTGTAGCCGTTCAGCTTGAACAGTCGCCCGAATGGGGTGAGCTGAGGGAACTGGTAGTGGCAGGCGCTGCAGGCGAGTCCGGTCTGCCGCGAGAAGCTGGGCACGGTGTTCCCGGCAAGTGCCTTGATCACGACCTCGTGCATCCCCGCCGGCATGACGGTGTGTGTCGACGAGATATACCGGACCGCACAGCTTATCAGGGCAAATGCCCAGAGGCGCGCCGTCACGGCTTCGTCTTGCTCTGACTCACCGCCCACACGTACGCCGCAACCTGCCGTGCCTCCGCATCACTGATGCCGCCCGCGCGGGGGGGCATGGCTGTCCCATGGACGCCCTTCGTGACGACGTCGAGGATGGCGGCGTATGAGCCGCCCTTGGCGTCTTTCCAACTATGCGCCGTGAGTGCCGGGCCGACGGCGCCCTCGAGGTTCGCGCCATGGCAGGTGGCACACGTGCCGGCGCCATGGTAGACCGCGCGTCCCGCCGTGATCGCGGCCGACGTCGCGACGGCGGTGTCCGGTTCCTGCGCCGCCGATGCGCGCGGGACGAGCGCCGCGACCGCGACTCCTACAACACAGAGCACGTACCGCATACCGACCTCCGATTTCGCTGGACATTCCAACGTACGGCGTCCCGCACCGGTCGTCTGTGCGGCAGGCAACGCAGCATCCTATTCTTAAAGCCCCATGTCTCCCGACCCACGGCAGAATCATCTGCTCGCCGCGCTCCCACCGGCTGAGTGGAGGCGCTGGCAGTCACAGCTGGAGGAGGTCGCGCTGCCGCTCGGGCTTCCGCTGTACGAGTCGGGGACTGCCCTGAGCCACGTCTACTTTCCCACGACCGCGATCGTCTCGCTCCTCTATGTGATGGAGAATGGGTCATCGGCGGAGATCGCCGTCGTCGGCAACGAAGGGATCGTCGGCATCTCCCTGTTCATGGGCGGCGAGTCGACGACGAGCCGCGCGGTCGTGCAGAGCGCCGGACAGGGTTATCGCTTGACCGCACAAGCGATCAAAGACGAGTTCAATCGCGCGCCGGTGCTGCACTTGCTGCTGCGCTACACGCAGGCGCTCATCACGCAAATGGCGCAAACCGCCGTCTGCAATCGCCACCATTCACTCGACCAGCAACTGTGCCGGTGGCTTCTGCTGAGCCTGGATCGATTGCAGACGAACGAACTCGTGATGACGCAGGAACTGATCGCCAATATGCTGGGCGTGCGCCGCGAGGGAGTAACAGAGGGCGCACTCAAGTTGCAGTCGGCCGGACTCATTCAGTATGCGCGCGGCCGGATCAGGGTGCTGGACCGTCAAGGGCTCGAGCGCCGAACCTGCGAGTGCTATGCGGTAGTCAAGAAGGAGTATGATCGCTTGCTCCCGGCGAGTGATGCGACCTAGCGACATGCGCGCACTCCAGGTTGCTTGCAATCGCCAGCGGCATGTGCGTATGTAGCGGAGCAGACAGAATCCGGCCAACGGCCCCGACGCGGAGGATGCGATGAGCGGGAGCCCGGAAGATCCGGAGACGAACCACACCAATCGGCGCTCGTTTCTCGCCGCGCTGTTGGCATTGGGTTCTCTTTGCATTGGTGGGCTGCTGTCCGTTCCGTTGATCCGCTTCGCGCTGTTTCCTCTCCTGCGACCCACCACCGAGCTCAAACCGTCGTCCGTGGGGTCGTTGGGCGGGTTTGCATCTCTGACTGAGCCGGTCTTGCGCACCATCCAGATCGAGCAAGTCGATGGGTGGCGGAAAGTCGTCTCAGAACAAGACGTGTACGTGACGAAGGACAGCCGCGGCGCACTGCTCGTCCTCTCGTCGATCTGCCCGCACTTGGGTTGCATCGTGCCTTGGGTCAGCGACAAGAGGCAATTCATCTGCCCATGTCATGCGAGCGTGTTCGCCGCGGACGGACAGCCGATCAGCGGACCGTCGCCGCGTGGAATGGATAGCCTCGACACGACCGTTCGGGACGGTGAGTTGCTGGTGCGTTTTCAGTACTTCCGGCAACTCGTCGCCCGGAAAGAACCCATGACATGAGCAGTTTGCGCGCATGGGTGAATCGCCGCACTGGCCTGGATGACCTGCTGCGCAGTGCGCTCGATGAACCCATTCCGGGCGGCGCACGCTTCGCCTATGTCTTTGGCTCGGGCCTGCTGTTCATCTTTCTCTCGCAAATCATCACCGGCGTCGCTCTCACGCTCTACTACGTGCCTTCCGCGGAGAACGCGCACACCACGGTCGCCTACATCACGAAGGCCGTCACCGCCGGCTCGTTTCTTCGGAGTCTGCATTCCTACGGCGCCAGCGCGATGGTTGTTGTCGTACTCCTCCATCTCTCACAGACATATATCTGGGGCGCCTACAAGGGGCGGCGTGAGTTGTTGTGGATCTCCGGGTGCGTGCTGTTTGGACTCGTGCTCGCAATGGCGTTCACCGGATATCTGCTTCCGTGGGACCAGAAGGCATACTTTGCCACGGCCGTCGGCACGAGCGCGATCAGCGAAATCCCGTGGATTGGAGCGAGTCTCACGCGCTTCGTGCGTGGCGGCACGGCGATGGGGACGCTCACCATCTCGCGTTTCTTCGTGTCGCATGTCCTTCTGATCCCCGCTGCCATCTTTGCTCTCGTGGCTGCTCACGTGTTGCTCTTCCGCAAAGCGGGCGCCGCCGGCCCCGTCAGTCTAGATGCGGGCGACCCAAAGCAGAAAACGGAATTGTTCTATCCGCGCCAAGTGCTGATGGACCTTTCCCTCACGGCCCTCCTCTTGATCGGGCTCGGCGCGCTGGCGCTCCTCGTCCCGGTGTCGTTGGGTCCGGCGGCTGATCCGGCGAATGCCCAGTACATCCCTCGGCCGGACTGGTATTACCTGCCCATCTTCGAGTGGCTCAAATACTGGCACGGGGCGGCGTCGGTCATCGGTGTTCTGATTATTCCGATGCTACTCGTCATCGCCATCATTGCGCTTCCATTTATGGATCGCCGGATCGAACGTCGGCCCTGGAAACGTCCGGTGGCGATGGGAGCCTACGTGTTCTTCATAGTCATGATCGTCGGCTTGGGTCTTCGCAGTAAGTACGCGGACGAGCACGATCCCGGTGTTGCGAATCAACTGGCGAAGCAAGATGCAGCGGAGAAGGGATACATGCGCCAGCCATTCGAGCCGGCGCTCTCGTCTTCTTCATTGGCTGCGGTCAATGTGGCGCTTGCCAATCCGCTAGTCGTGAAAGGAGAAAAGGCCTTCCGCGCGCATTCTTGTAACGCGTGCCATGGCGAGGGCGGAGTCGGCACAGCCGCGGGCCCTGCGCTGATCGGCATTTCAGCCACATTCACGCCCGATCAGCTCGCGGCGCTCTTCGCGCATCCCACGGCCAAGATGATCGCGGGTGGCATGCCCCGCGTCGACCCATCGCTCGATGACACCAAGGCGATGATAGCCTACATAGAGGGCCTGAAGTAGAAGGCCGCTCTTTACACGGCGGCGGTAGGGCGCTCCATCGTACCCTTGTACGCCATCGGTGGCTCCTCGATGCCGAAGTTCGCGGCCGCGAGCTCGGCGACTCGCTGGAGCTGCGCCTTGGTCAGGTCCGGCGCGTCGCTGGCGGCCGCGAACTCGGCGAGCTGCGTGGCGTCGTAGATATTGGGCAGCGTCGACATTACCAGCGGCTCGGCGAGGAGCCATTTGAGCGCGGCCTGGCCCAAGGTCATCTCGGTCGTCATCCAGTCCAACGTACGGATTTTCTGGAGGCCGTTGATCAACCATGATCGCGGGCGATGGCGGCGGTGGTCGTTCTCCCCGAACACCGTGTCCTCGGTGTAGTGACCCTCGAGCATCCCGGAGGCGTGCGTCACGCGGATCGTGAAGGCGCAGTGCGGGGCCGTGCGGCGCGCGGCGTCGATCATCGCGGTGCCCGGATGCTGCTCGAGAATGTTCCAGATCATCTGGATCATCCCGATATCCGGCTCGCGCTCACACAGCTCGATTGCCTCGTAGAGCCAACCGATCGCGGGGCCGAAGGCGGCGCCCCACACGCGGATCTTTCCCTCGCGCGTGAGGTCGCGGAGCGTGGCCCAGAGCTCCGGGTCGCGCACGTGCTCCATCTTTACGTTATGGATCTGGAGAACATCCAGGTAGTCGGTCTCGAGACGCTCCAGACACCGGTCAACCGCGAGGCGGAGATATGCCGGGTCGGTGCGCATCGGGAGCTCTGATTGGCCACGCCGGGCGCTTCGCGCCTCGGCATCGTAGATGTCGTAGCCCACTTTCGTGGCGTACACCACTTCTGAGCGGCGGCCCGCAAATGCTGCCGCAAGTTGATGCTCGCCGCGGCCGTTGGAGTACGCATCGGCGGTGTCGAAGAACGTGATTCCATGATCATCCAGCGCCTTGCGGTGGAGTGAGATCGCATCTTCATCCGACATCTCTCCCCACCAGCCGGTCGAGGTGGTCCAGTTGCCGAACCCGACCTCGCTCACCGTGACGTCGGTTCCCGGGAACGTCCGATAGCGCATGTTACTCCCAGCCGCGCCGAATGAGGCGCGCGGCAGCCGTGGCGAAATACGTCAGAATGAAATCGGCTCCCGCGCGGCGGATGCCGATCAGTGATTCCATCATCGCGCGGTCGCCATCGAGCCACCCCCGCTCGGCCGCCGCTTGCAACATCGCGTACTCACCACTCACCTGATACGCCGCGACCGGGTACCCGGTGGCTTGCTTGACCCGGTGCACGATGTCGAGATACGGACCCGCGGGCTTGACCAGGATCGCGTCGGCGCCTTCTTCGATGTCCAGCGCCACTTCCCTCAGCGCCTCGGCGCCATTCGCCGGGTCCATCTGATAGCCGCGGCGGTCCCCGCTCTTCGGCGTCGACTCGGCCGCCTCGCGGAATGGGCCGTAGAAGGCCGAAGCGTATTTGGCCGCGTAGCTCAAGATCGCCGTGTCCGAGTGGCCGGCCGCATCGAGGGCCGATCGAATGGCCGCCACGCGACCATCCATCATGTCGCTCGGCGCCACGATATCGGCGCCGGCCTGGGCGTGCGAGAGAGCAGCGCGGGCCAACAAGGGCAACGTGGCATCGTTATCGACCGCGCCATCGCGCAAGATCCCACAGTGGCCGTGCGACGTGTACTCGCACATGCACACGTCGCCGATCACGACGAGCTCGGGAAATTCGCGCTTGAGCGCGCGGATACCTTGCTGCACGGGGCCGTATTCATCCCATGCACCCGAGCCTTCGTCATCTTTGGTGTCGGGGATACCGAACAGGATCACTCCGCCGACGCCCGACTCGGCCGCCGCGCTCGCATCGCGCAACATCTCGTCGACCGACGTCTGGGCGACGCCGGGCATCGAGGACACCGGGAGGCGGATATTCGCGCCCGTGCGCACAAAGACCGGCAGGACGAGCTGCGCGGGGTCCAAGCGGGTCTCGCGAACGAGGCGCCGGAGCGACGCCGTGCGACGCAGCCGGCGCGGCCGGATCGTCAAAGGGGCGGTCTCGCGGTCAGTCAGGAACGCGTCCATTCCCTCAATTTAGCGGCGAGCGCCAGTCCGGCAGCGGCCGGATTCGCAGGGTCGACAGGCTCTGAGCCGCGCACCACCCGGGCACCGTCGACGTCGGCGATCAGCCCATGGAGCACCCCGCGGATCACGAGCCCGCCAATCGGCACCTGACACCCGCCATCGAGCGCGGCGAGCATCGACCGCTCGGCGGTCACATCGCGCATGGTATCGGGGTCGTTGAGCGGAGCGAGCACTTTCGCGGCATCGCCGCCAACACGGGCCTGAATGGCGATGGCGCCCTGCCCCGGGGCCGGTAGCCAGGCCGGCGGCTCGAGGTACGCCGTGATATGCCGGGTTGCGCCAAGGCGAATGAGGCCTGCGGCGGCCAAAATGGCCGATCTAACCTGACCCTCCTCCACCTTTCGTAGCCGCGTCGGGACATTGCCGCGCAGCTCCACCACCTCGAGATCAGAACGGATCGCTTTGAGCTGCGCCCGGCGGCGCAGGCTCGACGTCCCTACGCGAGCGCCCGGTGCGAGATCCGCAATCGCGATGCCGACCACGACATCTCTTGGATCCGCGCGTGGGAGCACGGCGACCACGCCCGTTGTATCTGTCGGAAGATCTTTGAACGAGTGCACCGCACAATCGATCGTTCCCTCGGCCAGGGCGACCTCGAGCTCCTTCGTGAAGAGGCCCTTGGCGCCGATCTCCAGGAACGAGGCATCGAGACGGCGGTCGCCGAGCGTCGTGAACGGCACGAGCTCACTCTCGACGCCCCGTGCGGCGAGCGCCGCTTGCACTTGGTGCGCTTGCTCCAGCGCCAGCGCGGACTTACGCGTGCCGATTCGCATAGCGCTGATAGTACTGGGTAATTGCTTCGACCAAGGCCGGGATCGACGCGCTCGGCGATTCGATCGCGACGGTGATTCCTGCCGCGCGTGCGGCCTCGCTCGTGATCGGCCCGATCGTCGCGGCGGGCGAGCGACGCGAGAGATCGGCGCCGACCGCGTCGACGTAGCCCGTGACGGTCGAAGCGGACGTGAACGTCACCAGATCGACTCTGTCCGTGGCTACGGTACCTGCAACTGGCTCGGAGCGGTACACGTGTACCACATCCACGGTCGCGCCCGCGGCCCGCAGACCTTCGGGCAAGACGTCCCGGCCTCCTTCGGCGGCGGGATACAGCATGCGCGCGCCACTCACTCGATCGCGCAATGCTTCGACGACACCCTCGGCGACAAAGCGATCCGGGATGACGTCCGGCGCGATGCCATGGGACACGAGTGCCTCGGCGGTCGCTGGGCCAATCGCGGTCACGGTGAGGCCAGAGAGCGCGCGGGCGTCGAGCGAGGCCACGCGGAGGGCATCCCAGAAAAAGCTGACCGCGGTTTGGCTCGTGAACAACACGTGCTGGTACCCGGCTAACCGGCGGATCGCCTCACGCAGGGGTGAGGCATCGAGGGGTGAGATACGGGTTGCGGGCATCTCTACGACATCCGCTCCCGCTTCGCGAAGACGATCGGCCAACGTGCCCGCGCGGGCAGACGCCCGCGTCACGAGGATGCGCCGGCCAAAGAGCGGTCGGCGATCGAACCATGCAATCGTCTCGCGAAGAGCAACCGTTTGGCCGATGACCACGATGAGGGGCGATGCAAGATCGGCCGTCGCGAGCGTCGACAGTGTGGCGACCACCGTGCGTTGCGTCGCGAGCGTGCCCCATTGAATCCCGGCGGCCGGGGTGTCTGGGCTTAAACCGGCGGCGATGAGGCGATCCGTGATCTCGCGGAGATGACGGACTCCCATGTACAGCACAATGGTGCCACCCACGCGCGCGAGGGCCGACCAGTCCGTCTGCGTGTCGGGCTTCGTGGGATCTTCGCTGCCGGTGACGAAGGTGACCGAGGTGGCGACTCCGCGGTGGGTGACCGGGATGCCGGCGTAGGCTGGCGCGGCGACGCCCGCGGTGACACCGGGGACGATCTCGAATGGGATGCCAGCCGCCGCCAATGCTTGGGCTTCTTCACTGCCACGGCCGAATACGAACGGGTCGCCGCCCTTCAGGCGAACGACGCTCTTGCCCTCTCGAGCAAGGCGAATGAGCAGCGCGTTGATATCGGCCTGGGAGGCCGAGGCGTCGTCGCCACCGCGCTTCCCAACGCCACGGGCGTCTTTGGCCGTGGCGTAGAGTCCCGGGCTTACCAGCGCGTCGTAGACCACGACATCGCACGTCGCCAGAAGCTCCTGGCCTCGGACGGTGATCAGCCTCGGATCGCCCGGCCCTGCTCCGACGAGATAAACCATCACCGCCGGAATCGTGCGGCACGCCACCAGATACTCACGGCGTACGCGCCGTAGATGATGGCGGCGGCCGCATACGCGACCTCGAAGTAGATGGCATTGTCGGGAATCATGGAGCGTCCTCGACGTGGGCGCGCACGAGCGCGAGGCGGTACCGCGCGCGCACGAGGGCGATGTAGAGGATGATCATCGCGACGCACGCGAGGAGGAACGTCGTCAGCATCTCCGGCGGCAGCGACGGGGCCGATGGCTTGGCGACGATCGGCATCGGATGCAGCGTGCGGAAGAAGTAGACGCTGAAGTGAATGAAGAACATGAGCGGCACGGAGAGCAGTGCCAGGACAGCCGAATAGCGCGCCCGTAGCTCGGGATCCTCGATCGCGCCGCGAAGGACCAGGTAGCCCGAGACGAGAAACCACAAGAACAACGTCGACGTGAGCCTCACGTCCCACGTCCACCACGTCCCCCACACGGTCTTGCCCCAGATCGGTCCCGTGATGAGGGCGACCGTGAGAAATACGAGACCGACTTCGCCGGAGCTCTCCGCGAACGCATCGGCTCGCTCATCGCGCAACCAGAGATATACCCCGCTCGCGATCGCCATGAGGCCGAACCCGATCCATATGCCCACGAAGGCCGACGGTGGGTGAACGTAAAAGATTTTTTGGGCCGGCCCTTGTCGCGCCTCGATCGGCGTGAACCAAATCGCGCGGATGGCGACGCCGATCACCGCGAATGCGGCGAGCCCAATCGACCAATCGTATGGCCAGAGGGGGGACGGCGCGGGCCCTAGTGCTCGAGAGTGGCTGGGAATGCGAGCGTGCATGCGTAGACGAAGACGAGGTCGAAAGATGCCAGCACCTCCAGCCATCCCGCCACCTCGCTGACTGGCCGACCGCTCAGCAGTTTCTCGGTCGACTGCGCGGCGGCAATGACGACAGGAACGAAAAATGGCAGCGACAGCATTGGCAGCAGCAACTCGGCAAACCGGGTGTTCACGGTCATCGCGCTGAACAGCGTTCCGACCGCAACGAGACCGATCGCGGCGAGCACGGCGATGCCCGCCAGCGGCCCCGCGATGTGCGTGAGCGGCACGTTGTACATGATGCCGACCGCGGGGATCGCGAGCGCCTGCACCGCGAGCACGAAGACGAGGTTGGCGAGCGCCTTGCCGAGGAACACGGCCTTCCGGTCGATCGGCGCCACCAGCAGGCCATCAATGGCGCGATCCGCGACTTCGGCGCCGAACGAGCGATGCAAGCCGAGCATTCCCGCAAACGTGAAGATCACCCACAGGACGCCGGGCGCCAAATCGGCGGCGGCGACGGCGGTGGGGTCCCAGGCGAAGAAGAAGATCGTCGAGGCGAGGACCGCAAAGATGGCCGCCGAGAAGAATGCGCTCCGGCTGCGGAACTCGATGCGAAGGTCTTTCCGCGCGATGAGCCACGCCGCGTCGAGGAGTCCGGGCGGCCTCATGGAGGGCAAAGTAGGGCCCGATATCGCGCGGCGTAAGTGACGGGATCGATGCCAGATCTGGCATCGTAGCTCGCGAATCGCCCTTCGTTGAGGACCGCGACCCACGTGGCGAGCGCGAGTCCCTCGTCGATGTTGTGCGTGACGAGGATCAATGCGGCGCCGGCATCCCTGAGGTGAACGAGCGCCTCGGTCAGGACGCGCGCGCCTTGCGCATCGAGGCCCGTGAACGGCTCATCGAGCAACACGATGCTCGGACGATGCACGAACGATCGCGCGATCGACACGCGCTGTTGGAGGCCACGACTCAGCTGCCGCACGAACGTGTCGGCGCGATCTTGGACGCCGAGCGACGCGAGTGACGCGAGCGCGGCGGCGCGAGGCTCCGCTACGCCGTACAGTCGCGCGGCGAATTCGACGTTTTCGAGCGCCGTGAGCTCCGGGTACAACATCGTCTGGTGCGAGATCAGGCCGACGGCGCTGCGTGCGGCGAGACCTGACGGCGAGACCGAGCCGCTATTCGGCACGAGCAAGCCGGCCACGATCCTGAGCAGCGTCGTCTTGCCCGCGCCGTTCGGGCCGAAGATCGCCAGACACTCGTGCGGCTGCAGCGTAAAGCTCACGCCCGCGAGCGCGGTGCGACGACCGAAACGACGGGTGATGTTGTCGACGACGACAGCCGGTGGTGCCACGCGGCGGAATCTACTCGACCGTGAAGAACGTCGTCATTCGCGAGAGGATCAGCATCTGCCGCACACGATCATTCGGGTGCCGGAGCGTGATGTGCACGTTGTTCAGCGATGCCCGCTGCTGCACCGCGACCAGCAGCGCGATGCCGCTCACGTCCAAGTCCTGGGTCAGTGCCATATCGAGCGTGACGTCGGTCTCGCCCTGCGCGATCGCATCGTCGATCCAGGCGAGCAGCGCACGGCGAAAGTCGTCCCGGTTTTCGATCGTCAAGCGTGCTGGCACCACGAGGACCATATGGCGTCAGAAGGCGCGATAACGGTGCCGTCGCCGTCCCAACCGAGCTAACATGAGGAGTCACCAATGGTTGGCGCTTCCGACCGGGCCCAGTCAGCGCGAGCCTAGGTACCGCACTTTGCCGACATTCGTGATTTATGCGAGATTGCGACGACGATGACCGACATCGACGTCCTGCTCGAAGAACACCGCCGGTTCCCTCCCCCGGCGGCCTTCTCGAAGTCGGCAGCAGTCGCCGATCCCGCCATCTACGACAAGGCCAACGCCGACCCGGTGGCGTTTTGGAGCCAGGAAGCCAAACGCCTCGAATGGTTTACGCCATGGCGGACGGCGCTGGAATGGCGGCCGCCGCACGTGCGGTGGTTCGTGGGCGGGACGCTCAACGTCTCGGTCAACTGCCTCGATCGGCACATCCGCGCTGGCCTTGGCAACAAAGCGGCGTTCATCTGGGAAGGTGAGCCGGGCGACCGGCGCACGTTGACCTATTGGGAGTTGTCGGTCGAGGTCAACAAGTTCGCGAACGTGCTGCGCGCGCACGGGGTCAACCGTGGAGATCGCGTCGCGATCTATCTGCCCCTCGTGCCCGAAGCGGCGATCGCCATGCTGGCCTGCACGCGGATCGGCGCGATTCACTCCGTGGTATTTGGTGGGTTCTCGCCCGACTCCCTGCGCGATCGCATTCAGGATGCGAGTGCCAAGGTGTTGATCACGGCCGATGGCGGATTCCGGCGCGGGCAGATCGTGGCGCTCAAGCGAAACGCGGATCGCGCGCTCGAGGAGTGTCCGACGGTCACGCGCGTGTTTGTCGTGCAGCGCTTCTCCGGCTCGGCCACCGAATCGACGCCGATGCACGAGGGGCGCGACATCTGGTGGCATGACGCGATGTCCAGAGTCGGCATAGTCTGCGAGCCCGAACGCATGGACGCCGAGGACGTGCTGTACATCCTGTACACCTCGGGCACGACCGGGAAACCCAAAGGCATCGTGCACACCACCGGCGGATATCTGACCGGTGTGACGACTACGATGCGGATGGTGTTCGACCTCAAGCCAGACGACGTATTCTGGTGTACGGCCGACGTCGGCTGGGTCACCGGGCACTCATATCTCGTTTACGGCCCACTGGCCAACGGTGCGACGTGCATCATGTACGAAGGCGCACCGGATTGGCCGGACAAAGATCGCATGTGGGATATGTGTGAGCGGCACGGTGTCACCATCTTTTACACCGCGCCGACCGCCATACGGGCGTTCATGAAATGGGGGGATCAATATCCCGCGCGGCATGATTTATCCCGGCTGAGGCTCCTGGGATCAGTTGGCGAGCCGATCAATCCCGAGGCCTGGATGTGGTATCGGGAGCGTATCGGCGGTGGCCGGTGTCCCGTCGTAGATACATGGTGGCAGACCGAGACAGGCGCGATTGTGATATCACCGTTGCCGGCGATCACCGAGACGAAGCCCGGGAGCGCTACTATTGCGTTGCCCGGTTATTCGGCCGAGTTACTCGACACCAAGGGAGCGGTAATTCCGACCGGTGGGGGGTTTTTGGCGCTGACCCGGCCGTGGCCATCCATGCTGCGCACGATTTGGGGCGACGACAAGCGGTACGTCGATACGTATTTTTCGAAATGGTCCGGTCGTCCGGAGCTCTACTTCGCGGGTGATGGGGCGAAGCGCGACGACGACGGATACTTCTGGATCCTCGGTCGGGTGGATGACGTGCTCAACGTCGCCGGACATCGCATCGGTACGATGGAGGTCGAGTCTGCGCTCGTCGGGCATCCGGCTGTCGCCGAGGCCGCGGTCGTGGGCCGGTCGCACCCGATCAAGGGCCAGGCATTGGCGGCGTTTGTGACGTTGCGCGCGGGTCGGGAGTCGTCACCGGAGTTGCGCGATGAGCTCCGCGAGTTCGTCGCCGACAAGATCGGGGCGATCGCGCGCCCGGACGACGTGTTGTTCGCGGCAGATCTGCCGAAAACGCGGTCCGGGAAGATTATGCGGCGGTTGTTGCGCGATATCGCGGAAGGACGGACGCTGGGGGACACGACGACGTTGGCGGATCCGAATGTCGTCGCGACACTCAAGGCGCAGTACGACGGCCAGGAGTAACGTGTTCGCGAAACTCTTCCCCGAGTCCATTTTCCCTCGCAAGCTGAGCGCGGCGGCGGAACGTCGGATGCGCCTCGCGATGGCGCGCGGCGAGGAAGCCATCATCCGCGCTCACGTCGACAACGCGCTCATGTTCGTCGACACGCTCGCCGAGGAGCTGTCGTTCGATCGCGCCATCGACACGTATATACGGGTCATGGGAGTTCCTGAGCCTTTGGCCAGCACGGTCGCTACACGCGCGCTCGTCGCGCTCGGCCAGGATCTCGTCCCCTATCGCCGCCGGTCTCGCGAGCTCGAACGCGCCGCGGCGGCGGCGAGCGGGGAGGCGGGGGTGCCGCCGATCGAAGAAGACTCGAAGCCGCGGCTACGGCTGAACGACGCGTCCGAGGCTCGCGGTCGTGTCAAGCGGGCGTAGCTCGCGATAGTCCGCGACGCTGGCGATCAGGATCAGCGTCACGATCGCGGCGGACGACAAGCAATAAATACAATAGGCGTGGATCACGAACGCTTCGAGCGACGTGAGATACGCCGTGAACGCGAACCCCACCGCGGCCTCGATGAGGAGCGCGAGTGACAGGCGGCGCGACTCCGTGAAGCTCGGCACCGTGCCGACGATCGCGGTGACGAGGACCCCGAGGTAATAGACGCAGCCCCAGGCGGCCACGGGCAGTCCGAGGAACGTCGCCCATTTGCTCATCTGCACGGTCTCACATGAGCCGATCGAGCAACTGAGCTGGCCGATGACGCCGAGCTTGTACAGCGTGAGATACACCGAAACGAAAACGCCGCCCAGTGCGAGGACGGCGATGACCATGCGCTTCGTCATTATTTCGTGGCGACTCGCTTCGCGGGGACGGCCGCCGAGTCGACGAGGGCCTTGAACTGATCGTAGGGAATCACGCCGGGGATCTCTTTGTCGCCGATCACGAACGTGGGCGTCTGGCTGACCTTGCGGCGCTCTCCCTCGGCCTTGTTCGCCGAGATGTCACGAAAATGGGCTTGGGACGAGTAGCACGCGCGCCATTTGTCGACGTCGAGACCGAGGTCCTTGGCGTAGCCCGCGAAGATGGACGACGGGTTGCCGGTCGCCTGGGTGTTCCACTGGTCCTGCCCCTGGAACAGGCGGTCGTGCATCTCCCAGAACCGTCCCTGATCGTTCGCGCAGGCAGCGGCTTCGGACGCGAACCACGTGTTCTTGTGCATCGGAAGCGGGAAATCGTAGTAGTGATAGCTCGCCTCGCCGGTCTCGATGATGCGCTTCCGGACGTCCGGCTCCGTGACGACGGCGAAGTTGCCGCAGGCGGGACACTCGAAATCCGCGAACTCGATGATCTGCACCGGCGCGTCGGGCTTGCCGAGCAGGTAGCCCTTGGCGGGGCCGAGCGACGCCGGGTCGGCGACGGTCGTGGCGATCGGCGGCGCCTTGGGCTGGTTCATGACGTAGACGATCGCGATCACACCGACCGCGGCGAGGAGACCCAGCGCGGTGAGAAAGCGAGCGTTCGACTGGCGCGCGGGCGGTTTGCGGCGCGTGGCTACCATGATGGGGGTCCGTCTTCGTCTTCAGGTGTCCAGTCGGTCGGCTCCCACTTGGCCTCGCCGGCCGATTGCGCCTCGGAGACGATCCGCCGGCTTTCGGCGATCTCGGGCGTGTCGTACGTGGCGCGCACCTCATAGTGAAAGAGCTCACTCTTGGCGTCGCCGATCAGCTTCATTAATTCGGGAGCATGGGCCAGGAGCTCCCCTTTGGCCTGAAGCGCCTGAATCCGCGCGGCAAGCGTGAGCAACAGTCGCTCGAGGTTCCGCCGTCGTCCGTCGTCGTACGTCTCCTCGGCCATAATCGCAAGATATCTGATAGATTTGCCCGCGTGAAGATCGATCTTCTGGCCGAACTAGAGTGGCGCGGCCTCAAATACCAGCATACCGCGGGACTCGCTGAGGCGCTGGCGGCCGGACAGGTCGCTGCCTATTGCGGCTTCGATCCGACGGCGGACAGCCTCCACGTCGGCAGTCTTGTCCAGATTATGGGACTGGTCCATCTCGAACGGGCCGGGCATCGGCCGGTTCTTCTGGTCGGTGGCGGGACGGGGCTCATTGGCGATCCGAGTGGCAAGGCCAATGAGCGGCAGCTGGTCGATCAGGCGACGATCGAGACCAATGCTCGGCGCATCGCGGATCAAGTCCGCCGATTCGTGGCGTTCGACCTGGTGAACAATGCCGAGTGGTTGACATCGCTCAACCTCGTCGAGTTCCTCCGCGATGTCGGGAAGCACTTCACGGTCAACTACATGCTCCAAAAAGAGTCCGTGAGCGCGCGGATGGATGCTGGCATTTCGTTCACCGAGTTCTCGTACATGCTGCTCCAAGCGTACGACTTTCTGGAGCTGCATCGGCGGCAAGGTGTGACCTTGCAAATCGGGGGCAGCGATCAGTGGGGGAACATCACGGCCGGTATTGAGCTCATTCGCCGGACCACGGGCAACGAGGCGAACGCGCTCACGTTGCCGCTGGTGACGAACTCCGCGGGGACGAAATTCGGGAAGACCGAGTCTGGCACGGTCTGGCTCGATCCGGCGAAAACCTCACCGTATCAATTCTATCAGTTCTGGATCAACATCGACGATCGGGATGTCGGGCGGTACTTACGCTATTTCACGCTGTTTGATCGCGAGGAGATCGAGTCGCTCGAGTCGCGAGTCGCGCAGCACCCGGAACGACGCGAGGCGCAAAACGCACTCGCGCGCGATGTGACCACGCGCGTGCACGGGTCTGACGCGGCCGCGAGCGCGGCACGTGTGTCGGCCGTCTTGTTCGGCGCGAGCCCGACCGACCTCACGGTGGACGATCTCGCCACGCTCCGTAGTGAGATGCCGTACGTGACGGCGAACTTCGACAAGGCAATCGACGCGGTCGAGCTGGCGGCTGGACACGGCATCCTCGCCTCGAAGGGTGAAGCGCGGCGCCTCATCCAGCAGGGCGGCCTCTACGTGAATGACCGTCGCTTGACGCCCGAGACGACCGCGATCGGTACCGACGATCTGCTGGCGGGGCGTTATGTGATCCTGCGCAAGGGTGCGCGGAATCGCACGCTCATCGAGTTCGTTTGAACCGTGGATCGAACGCGTCGCGGAGCGCGTCGCCGAGCAGGTTGAACGCCATGACGGCCGCGCCGATCGCGAGGCCCGGCGCGACGGAGGTCCATGGGGCGTGGCGCAGCTGCCCGAGATCGCGACCGTCGGCGATCATCGAGCCCCACGAAGGCGTCGGCGGTTGCACGCCGAGTCCGAGGAACGAGAGGGCGGCTTCGGCCATGATCGCGCCCGCGATGCCCAGGGTGGCGGCGATGATGACCGGCGCGACGACGTTCGGGAGCACGTGGCGTACGATGATGAGACGGTCGCGTGCACCCAAGGCGCGGATTGCCTGCACGAACTCGAGCTCGCGGACGACGAGCACCTGTCCGCGCACGAGGCGCGCCATGCCAGCCCAGCCCACCAAGCCAATCGTCGCGAATACGACGACGAGCGAGGGGGAGAGCGCGGCGACCATCGCGATCAGCAAGAGCAGCGTGGGGAATGCGAGCGTCACATCCGCCAAGCGCATGACGATCTCGTCGACCCAGCGGCCGTAGAAGCCGGCGAGCAGGCCAAACGTCAGGCCGAGCGTGACGGCGATGCCTTGGGAGATGAATCCAACGGCCAGGGAAACACGGGCGCCGTAGATCAGCCGCGCCCAGACATCTCTGCCTGCGCCGTCGGTGCCGAGCCAATGGGCGATCGACGGCGCTTGCAGGCGTACGCCTAAGTCCTGCGCAATCGGATCATGGTGCGCGATCAACGGCGCCGCCAACGCGGCGCACACGATCGCGACGATGAGCGCCGCGCCTACGACCGCACGAGGGTCGAGTCGTAGCCGACGCCACGCGTTCACACTTGCTGTCTCAAGAGCGAGAGTCGCTCGGCGGCACGCTCCAGCGTCTCGCGCTTCTTGCAGAACGCGAAGCGCACGAGTTTCCGGCCCAACTCCTTGTGGTAGAAGAAGCTGGTCCCGGGCACCGTCGCCACGCCGCCCTCGCGGGCGAGCCATGTAGCGAACGTCGTGTCGTCGTCGCCCGATAGCTCAGAGAAGTCGGCGAGTATGTAATACGCGCCCGCGGGCTCGGTGAAAATAAACCCCGCTTCCCGCAGCGCGCCCGAGAGAATCGTCCGTCGCTCGCGATATTCCTGCGCGAGATGATTGAAGTAGTCGGCATCAAACGCGAGTCCAACCGCACCGGCTGCTTGCAGGGGCGCCGGCGCGCCGACCGTCAAAAAGTCGTGAACTTTGCGAATGGCGTCCGTTGCCTTCGCTGGGGCTATCGTGTAGCCGAGCCGCCACCCGGTGCAACTGAAGGTCTTTGACAGTCCAGATATCGTGACGGTCCGATCGCGCATACCAGGGAACGCCGCGAGCAGATGATGATGACCGCTGTAAATAATGTGCTCGTAGATCTCGTCGGTGAACGCCCAAGCGTCATGCTCCTGGCACAATGCCGCGATCACCGTCAGCTCGTCTCGGGTGAACACGCGGCCGCTGGGGTTGTGCGGCGTGTTCAACACGATGGCCTTGGTCTTGGGCGAGAACGCAGCTCGCAGCTGATCCAGATCGAGCTTCCACCCCGGCGGCTGGAGTGGCACGAATTTCGGCTTCGCGCCCGCGAGGATCGCGTCGGGCCCATAGTTCTCGTAGAACGGCTCGAACACGATGACCTCGTCACCGGGATCGATGAGGGCCAGGAAGGTCGACGCCATCGCCTCCGTCGCCCCGCAGGTCACGGTGATCTCGGTCTCCGGATCGACCGGCATATCGTACCAGCGCCGGTACTTCTCGGCGATCGCGATCCTGAGGGGCGCCGAGCCCCAGGTGATCGCATACTGGTTGATGTCACCGTGGATCGCGGCGCACGCCGCGTCCTTCATGGGCGCGGGCATCGGGAAGTCGGGGAATCCCTGCGCGAGATTGATCGCGCCGTACTTTTGCGCGACCCGCGTCATCTCGCGGATCACCGACTCGGTGAACGTCCCCGCCCGCTGCGAGCTCTTCACGTCGCACTCCCTGCAAGGGTTCTGAGCGCCTGTCTCACAATATCCGCCACTGAATCGCCCGCCGCCGCCCGCACCGCCCGCTCCGCATCCGGCCGCGCGTAGCCGAGCGACACGAGTCCGCGGATCGCATCCTCGGCGGTCCCACGAAGCGGCGCCCCCGGCGGTCCGTCGTCGGCGGCAGCGACGTCGTCGAGTTTATCCGCCAGGTCGAGCACGAGTTGCTCGGCTTTCTTTCGGCCCACGCGCGGGACCGTCTGCAATGTCGCAATGTCTTTCTCGCGGATCGCCCGCACCAGCCGATCCGAGTTGAGCGCCGAGAGCAACGCGAGCGCCAGCGCCGGCCCGACGCCCTTCGCGCCGAGCAGGGCTCGAAAGATGCGCCGATCGCGCGGCGTCGAGAAGCCGAACAACTGCCACGCGTCCTCTTTGACGACGAGATGCGTGCACAGGGCGACCTCTTCGCCGACCGGCGGCAGCTTCTCGTAAACGCTGAGCGGCACGGCGATCTCGTAGCCGACGCCGGCGACCATGATCTCGAGATGGTCGATCTCTTTGGCCGCGAGTCGGCCGTGGATGCGGCTGATCATGCTCGGACCGTCGTCAAACAATACGTGAGCGCGGCGGCCACCCCGTCGGACGCGTCCGTTGGTCGCGGGGCAGACTTGAGGCGCAGCATGCGCATCATCATGTATTGCACCTGCTCCTTCGTCGCGCCACCCACACCTGTGACTGCTTTCTTGATCTCACGCGGGGGGTATTCATAGATCGCGATACCCGCCTGGGCCCCGGCGAGTAGGATAACCCCTCGCGCATGGCCCAGGACCACGGTCGTTCGAACGTTCTTTGCATAAAACACATCTTCGACCGCTAGCGCCGAGGGTGTGTGACGCTCGATGAGTTCGCGGATGCCCTCGTACACATCTTTGAGCCGCTGGGGGAGAGCGTCGCGAGGATGTGTGCGTATCACCCCGCACTCGACGAGCGATGGCCCGTCGCTCTGCACCACGCCGTATCCCGTGACGGCCGTGCCGGGATCGAGCCCCAAGACGATCAGAACGGCTTACGCGCCGGCGAGGTCCGGCACGTCCATGTCGAAGTTGGCCTCGACCCGCTGCACGTCGTCGAGGTCCTCGAGCTCCTCGAGGAGCCTGAGCAACGACTCCGCGGTCTTGCCCTCCACGCGCACGGTATTCTTCGGCACCCACGCCAGCTCGGCGTCTTTTGCCGGGATGCCATGGGCCTCGAGCGCTCCCTTGACGGTGCCAAGCGACGCGGGATCCGTCGTCACGACAAACAGATCACCCTCGCGCTCGACATCCACGGCCCCTGCGTCGAGCGCCGCTTCCAGCGTCGCGTCTTCGTCGCGGCCCGCGGCATCGATGCTGATCTGCCCTTTGCGCTCGAACATCCACGCCACCGAGTTCGTCGCGCCGAGATTGCCGCCGCCGCGGGAGAGCTTATGCCGGACCTCGGCGACTGTTCTCGTCGGGTTATCGGTGACCGCTTGGATCAACAGTGCCACGCCGCCAGGCCCGAAGCCCTCGTACATCACGTCGGTATAATCGACGCCCTCGAGCTCCCCGGTGCCCTTCTTGACGGCGCGTTCGATGTTGTCCTTTGGCATCGAGGCGGCTTTGGCGTTCTCGATGGCGGTCCGAAGACGCGGGTTACCCGCCGGGTCGCCGCCACCGACTTTGGCCGCGATCGTGATCTCACGAATCAGCTTCGTGAACTGCGCTCCGCGCTTGGCGTCGGTCGCGGCCTTGTAGTGCTTGATTTGTTTCCATTTACTGTGGCCGGCCATGCCACAAATCTAATCCAGCAGATCCTCGAACCGCAGCCACTGCTTATAGAAATAGAGGTCGATGTACCCGGTCGGCCCACCCCGGTTCTTGAGGGCCGAGAGCTCGGTCGCGCCTTCGACCGCCTGCCCGCCGCCGTACATCTCCTCGCGGAACAGCCCGAGAATTATGTCGGCGTGTTGCTTCACGGTGTGTTTTGAGCCGAAGTCGTCGAGCGTTGGCCGGGGGTCTGCCCGGTTTCTATCCAGCCCGGGCACATGAGCCGTCACCAGCAGCACGATCCCCAACTCGACCGCTGTCGCCTTGAGCCCACGCACGGCGTCTTCACCCTCGCCCAGCCCTTGCAACGAGTCGATGATGCCGAGCTTCAATCCCTCGACCGCGCGAAGCGCGCCGCCGACGTCCACCGGCAGCCGGTCGACCATGAGCGCCACGTCCCGCATACGCAGCGTCGCCGCGGCGACCCCTGCGCGCGTGGCGTCGTCCAACGCACCATGTCTCAGGTCATCGATTCGTGCGCGGCCCTCGATGGCCAACATGCGCTCGTACACGCGTTCAGGCGCCATCTCGCCCGAGTAGTACCGCACGACGGAACCGCGCATGGCCGCCCGCATCGCGATGCCGAGTGCCAGCGCCGACTTGCCGCTACCGACATCGCCGCCGAGAACGACCAGGTCGCCTGTCCGGAGGCCGCCGCCGAGCATTTTGTCCACGGTCCCGAAGCCCGTGGGGACGGTGTCTCCCGCCGGCGCCCCGTCGGCGAGGCCGTCGATCCGGCGCAGCAACTGGGATAGAGGCGAAATGTCGGGCGGCCGGCTCACGCCCATAGACGACGGTGAGTCCGGGAAGTCAGCGTTGAGAGAGCTGACGAGCCGCACGAGTGATCCGCTGCGCTGCGTATTGGGGGGTCGGGGGGGCGTAGTTGGGTTTTGCCCCTCGGAGGCGAACAAACCAGTCGAGCAACGCGCAGCGATGCTCGACGCGCCGCGGAGCGGCGGTCAGATTGGGGCGTGCCGGTGGCTGCCCAGTCCCCGTATAAGCCGATCCCCGGTCCCGTAGACCGGGTCACGTTCTTCACGATGCAACGCCGGCACCGGCGTGCCAGTTGGCGTTTCTCGGCGGCGGCGATCGCGGCGGTTTTCCTGACAGGCCTACCGCTCAGCATTCTGATCACGCCCTTGCTCTATGCCGTCGCGCTCGTTGTCGGAGAGGCGACGAATGCGCGTTGGCTGGCGCAGCTTCACGATGTGCCGTTGCTCTTCCCCCACGTCCTGGCCTTCCTCGGCGGCAAGCACGTCGTCGTACCGCTCCGCGAGCTCCTGACCGTCTCGACGATCCTGGTCGTGCCGGGAGCGATTCTGCTCTTGGGTTTTTGGGCCATGATCCGCGTGGTGTTCCGTCGAGCCGGAGTCGGCGGAGTGCTGTTGACGCTCGGAGCACGGGATCCGAACCTCAACGACTTCGAAGAGCGACAGCTCATGAACCTCGTCGAGGAGATGGCGATTGCCGCGGGTGTTCCGCCACCGCGCGTCATGCTCCTCGATGCGGCGGCGGCAGGCGATGCGACCAATGCCGCCGCCGTGGGCTGGTCGATCGCTGACGCGACGATCGTCGTCACGCGACCGCTATTGGATGGATTGGGTCGGGACGAGACGCAGGCGATCATTGGCCGATTGATCGGCGCGGTCGGCAACGGCGATCTCAAGATCGCGCTCATCATTCTGTCGATCTATCAGACGATGGGCGTGGTCAGCCTGCTGCTCAATGCGCTGTTCGGATTCCGTGCGTGGCGCATTCTATTCCGGTTCGTGCGTCTCGCGATTCTGCCGCACGGCGCGTCGGAGCAAGACGCGGTCATGACATCACTGGCGCGCGCCGCTGATTCGAGCGAAGACATCGACCGCTTCACGAGCCGCCACCGGAACAGCGGCTGCCTCACGCTCATCACGCTCCCGATTCAATGGTCGGCGATGTCCATCGACATGATTGTCGGCTTGTCGAGCGGACTGTTCGTGGGTCAACTGATCGGCGCGATGTGGAAGCGCCGTCAGCTCCTCGCCGATGCGACGGCGGTGCAGCTGACGCGGAACCCCGATGGCCTGGCCTCCGCGGTCGAGCGGTTGCGCCATTTTCCGGTTGCGGTTCCGAAGGCCGGGCCGGTCTCCCACTTGTTCGCGGCCTGGTGGGGGTCATCCAGCGGCGACGACGCCTCGAGCGTGACCGCGCTCTCCCGGTCCATGAACGTGAGCGCCGAGCGGCGGCTCACAGCGCTGCGCGCCATGGGTGCGCGCATCGCGGATACGACGCGCAAGCCGTCGCTCGTCGGCGCCATTCTGATGACGGCGCTGCTCGGGCCATTTCTTGTGCTCATAGTCGGGCTGCTGGCGGTTGCACTCGTGCTCATCATGATGCTCGATCTACTATTCATGATGTTGTTTCTGCTCGCCATCTATGGCGTGTCCCGACTGATCATTACCTACGGGCCAAGTGTCGTTCATGCCATTCGATCCCGTTGACTGGGGGGAATTTCGGGCGCTCGCCCATCGCATGGTGGACGACATGCTCGATCATCTCTCGACCCTGCGCGAGCAACCCGCCTGGCGGTGCATGCCGGCCGAGGTGCGGCGCATACTCAGCACGGAACCCGTCCCACGGGCCGGTCAGGGTGATGCAGACGTGTACGAGGACTTTGTCGCCAACGTCATGCCGTACACGAATGGAAATCTGCACCCTCGCTTTTGGGGCTGGGTCCAGGGCAACGGCACGCCTTTGGGTATGATGGCCGACATGCTCGCTGCCGGCATCAATCCGCACATGGCGGGGTTTGACCAGGCGCCTGCTTTGGTCGAACAACGAGTGATCGACTGGCTCGCCGAGCTCCTCGGCTTTCCACGTGATGCGAGCGGGTTGTTCGTCTCCGGCGGGTCGATGGCGAACCTGCTCGCTCTCGCCGTCGCCCAGCACTCGTCCTCGAGCACCATCTGCTACGGCTCGACCGAGACGCACAGCTGGGCGAAGAAAACGGTCAAGTTGCTCAAGCTCTCGTACCAAGAAATCCCGGTCGGACCTGATGACCGTATCTCACTCGATGCATTACGCCGGGCGATACAGACGACACGTCCGTTCGCGATCATCGGGACGGCTGGGACGGTGAACACGGGTGCCATCGATGACCTCAATGCGATGGCTGACATCGCCCATGAAGCGGGCGTGTGGTTCCACGTCGATGGCGCCTTCGGTGCATTGCTGTCACTCTCGACAACACTCAAGCCGCTGGTCGCGGGACTCGAGAGAGCGGACTCCGTGGGGTTTGATCTGCACAAATGGGGCTATCTCCCGTTCGAGTGCGCGTGTGTATTGGTGCGCGACGCCGAGCGAGTCCGTTCGACGTTTGCGACCAGCGCGAATTACTTGGCGCCGACCACGCGTGGTGTCATCGCGGGCGGAATCCCATTTGCCGAGCGCGGCATCGAGCTCACGCGCGGATTCAAGGCGCTCAAGGTCTGGATGTCCTTCAAGGCTTATGGCACCGATGCACTCGCGCGGAAGATCGAGGAGAACGTCGAGCAAGCGCGCTATCTGGCCGAACGGATCGATGCCGAGCCACTGCTCGAACGCCTCGCGCCGGTCGCGCTCAATGTCGTCTGCTTTCGCTACGCGCCCGGTGACGATGCGGTCAACGAAGAGATCCTGCTCCGCTTGCAAGAGACCGGTGTGGCGGTGCCGTCAGGAACGAAGGTGTCCGGCCGATATGCGATCCGTTGCGCCATCACCAATCACCGCACGCGCCGTGACGATCTGGATGCGCTCGTCGACGCAGTGGTCGCGATCGGCGCTACGGTTCTAGGTCGCTGAACAGCCGCTCCAGCTCAGCCCGGCACGGCGCATCGAGCAGCGGCCCAGCCGTGTCGATCACGGCACGGAATGCCACTCTCACGTCGCCGGAATCCGCGGCGGTGGCATCGGCGAGTCGCGCAAACGACGCCCGAAGCGCCTGCGGCAATGCCAGAGCCGACAACCACTGACGAGCCGCGGTCGCTCGCGCCGCGCGCGCTGGAGCCGGCAGCGCGTTCGGGGGTAGCAAACCGTTCACCAATCGCGCGGTCGTAAACGCGGCCAGCGCGACCTCGCGATCGCCGCCGATCTGTCCACGGCCGGCGAGCGCGGCTAACGCCGGAAACCGAAACGGCGTCTCTCGGACAGCATAAGGTGGTCGCGAATGAGTGCTCAGCGAGAACACATGACGAATGTACGGCGTGCGGGTACATTGCGCAGTACGATGGCACCGAGTCCCAAGGCCGTTTTGTGGGTCGATGACGAGGCCGAACTCCTGGAATCCCACCGGATTTTCCTTCGGGAGAGCGGCTACGACGTCGAGGCCGCAACGAACGCGGACGACGCCGTCGAGCTCCTCCGCCGCCGGCCGTTCGACATCGTTCTGCTCGATGAACAGATGCCTGGGAAACGCGGACTCGAGGTCTACCGCGAGCTGCAGGCGATCAGCCCGGCGTTGCCCGTCGTCATGGTCACGAAAAGCGAGGAAGACGCGACGCTGAACGAGGCGATCGGCGCCAACATTCGTGACTATTTGATCAAGCCGATCAACCCGCGGCAGGTCCTGACCGTCGTGCGCCGCATTCTCGAGGGGCCGCGGATCCGCCAGCAAGCGCTGGCCCGGCGGTTCGTCGAGCGATTCCGGTCGATCGAGCTCGAGCGAGCGCGCCCGCTCGATTGGCGCGGGTGGATCGCGCGGTACAGCGAGTTGATGTCTTGGGACGTCGATCTGGCTGCTGCCGGGGAGACAGGGCTCTACGAGTCGCTCCACGGCCTGTACGCCGACATGCACCGCGAGTTCGCGGCGTTCATGATGGAGGCATATCCGGGTTGGCTCCGCAATCTCGAAGGCGATCGGCCGCCGCTCTCGGTGGACGTGATCAGCGAATTTCTGACGCCGATCTTGTCGCGCGAGAAAGCCGCGGTGTTCGTCGTCGTCGACTGTTTGCGGCTCGACCAATGGCTCGTCTTGGCACCATTGCTCGCTCCGCTGTTCGACGTCGACGTCAACTATCATTTCGCCGTACTTCCCACGGCTACACCCTATTCGCGCAACGCATTGTTCAGTGGTCTCTTTCCGGGCGAGATCGCCGCGCGGTTCCCGGATTGGTGGGGCCCGGGCGATAGGGAAGACGAGTCGCTCAACGCCCACGAGCGGGACCTGCTCGAGGCGAATCTCAAAGAGTTGGGGCGCTCCGTCCCGGTGCGTTACCAGAAGATCTCTACGGCCGTCGACTCGGATGAACTGGATCGCCGCGTCAATGCGGCCATCGCGCCGGAAGGCGTGAGTGCGTTCGTCTTCAATTTCGTCGATCTCTTGACTCACGGCCGCAGCGAATCCGCTATTCTTTACGAAGTGGCGCGCGACGAAATCGCGCTGCGGCAGCTCACGCGCCAGTGGTTCCAGCGGTCGGCGTTGTTCTCGGTGTTGAAAGAAGCGGCGCGCCGGAAGATTTCTGTCTTGCTGACGAGCGACCACGGTTCGATTCATTGCCAGACGCCAGCGACGGTGTACGCGAAGCGCGATGCGACGGCGAATTTGAGATATAAGTTCGGCGAGGACGTCCGGGCCGAACACGCGGAGCATGCGTTGTTGTTCCCGAATGCCGATGCGTTGAGATTGCCGAGGCGGGGATTGGGTGCCAACACGCTGCTCGCGGCTGGCGACACGTTCTTTGTCTATCCGACAAAGCTCAGAGAATATCAGAGCCGGTATCGCGGCTCATTCTTGCACGGGGGCGTCACGCCCGAAGAAGTGATTCTCCCCGTCGCGCTGCTGACGCCGCGACGGTGAAAGCAGTCAACCGCCGCCTCCTGAGCTTCCTCCGGCCGCACGCCTGGCGCATGGCGTCGGCCGTGGCGTGCAGCATGGCGGCGGCGGTACTCGACGCCTACGCGTTCGCGCTCTTGATCCCGTTCTTGAACGCGCTGTTCGGGCTCAAGACGCTGTTGCCGCCCAATAGTGGCTGGCTCTCCAAGATCCTGGGCGTGACGATCGGCACGCTGCTCGATCCGACCGACAAGATGCGGTCGCTCGAGATCGTCATCTTGATTATCGTCGCCACCGTCGCGCTCAAGAACGTGTTCGCCTGGCGCGGCGGGACCCTCGGCGCCCAGCTCCAAGAGTACGTGGTGCGCGACATGCGGAACGCGGTCTACGCGCACCTGCAGCGTTTGCCGCTTCGCTACTTCACGCGCACCCGCGCCGGCCAGATCCTCACCAAGGTCCTGACCGACACCGATCTCACCAAAGCGCTGATCACGCAGATCGTCACGCAGGGGTTGCAGAACTCCTCGCTGATCATCGCCTACATCTGCTTCCTGTTCGCCATCTCGGCGCACCTGACGTTGCTGGCGCTCGTCGTCGCGCCGGCGATCATTGGCGCGTTGCAGCCGCTCCTCCGCCGGCTCCGCAAAGGCGCGCGGCGGACGCGCAACGACTACGGCGAGATGATGAGCGTGGTGCAGGAGTCGGTGAGCGGTATGCGCCTCGTCAAGTCGTTCGGCGCCGAGCCGTACGAAGAACGGCGGTTCGTGGAGGCCAGCACGCGGTATTCGCGCGAGATGGTCAAATTGACCAACCACGCGCTGCTCTCGCAGCCGATCACCGAGACGCTCGGCACCGCCGTTGCCGTCGGCCTCCTCTGGATCGGTGCCCGGCAAGTCCTGGTCGCGGGGACCTTGCAGGCATCGCAGCTCATTGTCTTTCTGTCGGTCGTCATGCGGCTGCTGCAGCCGCTCAAGCAGCTCACGCAGCTCTGGGCAACCGCGACGACCTCGTCGGCGGCTGCGGACCGGGTGTTCAGCATTCTCGACGAAACTCCGGAGACCGTCCTCGATCGCGGCACCCGCACCGTCGATGGCCTCCGGGACAGCGTCGTCTTCGATCACGTCTCGTTCGCCTACTCGGCCGACGACCCGGTCCTCACCGATGTCTCGTTCACCGCTCGCAAAGGCGATGTCGTTGCTTTAGTTGGTCCGAGTGGCGCGGGGAAAAGCACGCTGGTGGACCTGATCCCGCGATTCTATCAACCGACCTCGGGCCGGATCTTGGTCGATGGCGTCGACTCTCTGGATATCTCTCTGCGCTCCCTGCGCGCACTGACCGGCATCGTGAGTCAGGACACGGTGCTGTTCAACGACACCGTCAAGAACAACATCGCGTATGGCGCCGAAGGCGCCTACAGTGATGATCAAATCATAGCCGCGGCCCGCGCCGCCAACGCGCACGGGTTTACCACAGAGCTCGAACACGGCTATGAGACGGCGCTGGGTGAGCGAGGCACGAGATTGTCCGGGGGCCAGCGCCAAAGAATTGCGATTGCCCGGGCGTTGTTGGTTGATCCGCCCATTTTGATTCTGGATGAAGCCACGTCGGCTCTCGATACCGAATCCGAGCGCCTCGTGCAGGAGGCGATCGACCGGCTCCTCGCGGGCCGCACGGTGTTCGTCATCGCGCACCGCCTCTCGACGGTGCGCCACGCCGATCTGATCCTGGTGCTGGAACGCGGACGAGTCGTCGAGCGCGGCACGCACGATGTGCTCCTGTCCGCGCGGGGCGCGTACTACCGGCTGCACGCCGCGCAGGAGCGCGACCCCATGCGTGAAGGCGTCGAGGCGGCCGGCGCGCTCTAGCGAACGGTGCGCGTCCTCTTCTACTACTCGTCCCCGGTCTGGACCGGGAGCGCACGTATGTTCGCGTCCTCCGCGCGCGGCCTCGCCGATCGGGGGTACCAGGTCACGTACGTCTGCCCACCGGGTGGCGCCGTCGAGGCCAGAGTGGCGGCCGAGGGTTGCGAAGTCATCCCGTTCGATCCGGGCGGGAGCGTCACGCTCGAGAGCTGGCGCATGCACCACATCTTTCTCGAACGCTTCGTCGAGACCGTGTTCGTGCACTCCGACCGCGAGCATCTGGCGGCCGCGGGAGCCGCTCGACTGGCCGGCCGCGGCGGCATCATTCGACGCACGCCCGCCGGCGATCATCTGATCGCCGATCGCGCGACCCGATTCGCGTCGCGCATGGCGTCGACCGGCCTGCTCTTCACGACGCCGACCGAAGCCCAAGCCGCGCCACCGTTGCCGCGCGTCCGCAGCGCACTGGTCGCCGAGCTCGGCATCGATCCCGCGCGATACGATGAGCTTCGGCCGGCGTCACTCAACTTGCACAACGGTGCGCCATCGCCGCGATTGATCGTCTGCGTCTACGATGCGGGCGGCAAGCAGCGCGCGGCAACGGTACTGCGTACCATGGGCATGCTCGCGCCGCGGCACCCGGAGCTGCATCTCCTCCTCTTCGGCCCGGGCGCGGATCACGAAGACCTGCGCATGCAAGCCGCGGCGCTCGACATTGGCCACGCGGTCACTCACCTCGTGGCGCGGGACGACGACCTCGCTGTGCTGCGCGCCGCGGATTTGGGCTGGGTGGTGGCAAGCGACGATACGGCCGTCTATGGTGTGCTCGACTTCATGGCGATGCGGGTCCCGGTGCTCGTGGACCGAGGCACCGTCGCGAGTCGATACGTGGCCGATGGCATCAGTGGCATCATTCTGCCGCCCAGCGACACCCCCGCGACGGCGGCCACGATCGCCGAGCTCCTGTCGCAGGACGAGCAGCGGGCGGCGATGGGGAGCGCGGGGCGCGCTCGTGTCGCGCGCGAGTATACCGAGCGCATGATGCTCGATGCGGTGCAGCGCGCGGCGGACGAAGCACGCGATCGCAGCCGCTGGAAATGAGCGAGCGGCATGTGTTCGTCACGCAGGATTATGGGCCCGACTTGGGTGGTATCGCGCGGGTGAACGTGGAGCGCTGCCGCCGCTTGGCTCAGGCCGGCGGCGTTCTCGTCTCGACGGTTGCTCATCCCGACGCCTCCCCGTTCGATACCGGCGAGCCGTACCCGATCTCGCGTCAGCCGTTCACGCTTTCTGGCGCGAAGCGAGTAGCGAGCCAGATTCGCTGGGCGCGAGCGCTCCCACGCACGGGCATCCTCCACTGCGGCAACATTCGTCCGGCCGGTTACCCAGTCTGGTCCATGCGCCGCCCATATGTCGTGTACGTCTACGGTTTGGACCTACTCAAAGAGCGCCGCAAGATCTCGACGAACCCGCTCAAGCGCTGGACGCTTCGCCGCATCCTCGGCGACAGTCGCGGCATCATCGCGATCTCGCGCTGGAGCGCCGAGTTGGCGCGGTCGGTCATGCAAGAAGCGGGCATCAAGCGACTGCCTCCGGTCGCCGCGATCGATCTCGGCACCGACCCCATGTTCTTCCGCCCCGACCGGGGCAAGCGCGAAGCGCGAATGCTTCTGACCGTGGCGAGGCTGGTCCCGCACAAAGGCCAAGATGTAGCGATCCGCGCTCTCGCCCTCCTGCCCGATACTCGCTATCTCATCGTCGGAACGGGCGCCGATCGAGAGCGCCTGGAGACGATCGCCCGCGAAGCGGGCGTCGCGGATCGGGTCATCTTCGCGGGCGCTCTCTCAGATGACGAGATTGCCGAAGCGTACGCGACGGCCGATGTCTACGTAGGCCTGTCGAGAGAGGAAGGATTGCAGGCCGAGGGTTTCGGGATCTCGTTCGTCGAAGCCGCGGCGAGCGGCACACCGAGCGTCGCCGGCAACTCGGGCGGAGTCTCGTCGGCCGTGCGCGATGGCGAAACGGGGCTGCTCGTGCCCGCGACCGACGTCGCGGCGGCCGCCGCCGCCATTCGCCGGCTCCTCGACGACCATGCGCTCCGCGAGTCTTTTGCCCGCGCGGCGCGCGGCGCTGTCGAGTCGCACTACAACTGGGACCGCGTCGCCGCCGACACGATCGCCTTCGTCGACGAGGTCTGCGCATGACCACGCTCGCGCAGGCGGCCGAGTTTTACGCGCTGCGCGGCGCGGTCCGCGCGATCGAGACGCTGAGCTGGCCGCGCGCCGGTGCGTTTGGTGCGTGGATCGGCGGCCTCGGATACCGGCCACTCGGCATCCGCCGCGCGGTCGTCGAGCAACAGATCGCCGCGGCGTTCCCGGAGATGACCCAGTCGGACGTCGAGCGGACCGCGCGGGCGGCGTACCGGCACCTGGGCCGCAACGCCGCCGAGATCGCCCTGGCGCCACGCCTCGGCCGCCAGGGTCTCGTCGATCTCTTTGAGCAGGTCGACAACTGGGACTGGGTCGAGCAGGCGATGGCCGCGGGACGTGGCATCATCGCCGTGACCGGCCACGTCGGGAACTGGGAGCTCGGCGGCGCCTATTTCGCCGCGCGCGGCATTCCCATCGACGCGATCGCGCGCCGGCAGGCGAATCCACTGTTCGATGAGTACATCACGCGGACGCGTGCGGACATGGGGATGGTGATCGTGCACGACCACGAGGCTGTGCGGCGCACGGCGCGATCGTTGCGCGATGGCCGACTGGTCGCGTTTCTCGCCGACCAGGGCGTGAAAGGCCTGGCCTCGACGTTCGTGCCGTTCTTCGGGCGCCCAGCGAAGACCCCGCGCGGCCCGGCTGTCTTCGCCAAGCGCCTCGGCGCGCCTGTCGCGGCCATGGCGGCCATGCGCCTGCCGAACGGCCGCTTTCGCATGCACATCGAGGGCATCTCCGTGCCTGAGACCGGGGATCGCGAGCGCGATGTCGACACCGTCGTCGCCAACTTCACGGCGGCGCTCGAGCGCGTCATCCGCCAGTATCCCGAGCAATATCTGTGGCAGCACCGGCGCTGGCGCCGTCAGCCGCCGACTGTTGGGTAGTTTGTAATATAACCCAACATATATATTGACATCGAACTGCATCATGGCTAGTTTCCATGCCATGACTACCACAGACTATGACAAGACACTCGCATTCATCGTTCAAAAATTTCCAAACGCGGCCGAGCTGGGCGTAGGGCAGCTTATGGTTGCGCAGGGCGCATCGAAGGAGGAGCGTCCCCGGTTTGTCAAACTGCTCCAAAGTTATGCGAACGCTGGATTAGGGAAATTTATAGTAGGGAGACATAACCATGATAGCCGTATACGCTGGCTCGCACCTCTTTCGGTGATTGCAAAGAGCTCGGCGGAACTCCATGGTTCGAAAGTGACTGGTACGTTCGAACATAGTTTCCAACTCCGGGACGGCATGGATCCAATTACCATTGTATTACCAAAGGATTTCAATGCAAATGAGGCGCGCCGCTTCGCGCAGTTCATCACGTCGCTTCCGCTAGTTTGATTCAGGGTATGAAATGAGTTATACTCAAGAGCGTGAAGACCGCCATCTCGATACCCGATCCCCTCTTTGCAGCGGCAGAAGAGACAGCGCGGGAGTTGGGACTCTCCCGAAGCGCCCTCTATGTACGCGCGTTGCGGCGATACCTGGCGCGGTACCGGCAAACCGGGATCACAGAGCGCTTGAATCACGTCTACGGAAGCCACACGGCGAAGGCCGACCGGGCGTTGTTGACCGCGCAGCGGGCGCGGCTCGCTCGTGATGCCGGCCCCGAAGGATGGTGATGCCGATCTCCAACGCGGCAGCGTGTGGTGGATCGAACTCGGTGAGTCGATTGGATCGGAACCGGGGTTTCGCCGACCTGGCGTAGTAGTTCAGGCCGACGCGTTCAACCGCAGTCGTATCGAAACTACGGTCGTCGCACTGCTGACCTCGAATCTGGCGCTGGCCGATGCGCCTGGAAACGTGATAGTTCGCGCGCGTGAGTCAGGCCTGCCGAAGGATTCCGTCATCAACGTCTCTCAGTTATACACCATCGACAAGTCGATGCTGCTCGAGGAATGCGGCCACCTCGGTGCCCGGGTCATGCGCTCGGTCGATGCCGGATTGCGGCTCGTCCTCGAACTGATCGTGTAAGACAGCGCTCGCTTATATTCGATTGCCATGGCTCGACCCGAGATCACGACGCCTGAGGAGCTTGCGGAGGAAGGCCCCGTCGAGCTGTCGCTGAGACCGCAGCGGCTGTCGGAGTTTATCGGGCAGCAGAAGGTCAAAGACACCCTGCAGATTGGCATCGACGCCGCGCTCGCGCGGCGCGAGCCGCTTGATCATACTCTGTTTTTTGGGCCGCCCGGACTCGGCAAAACCACGCTGGCCGAGCTCATTGCGCGCGAACTGGGCGCCAATATCCATCAGAAATCCGGGCCATCGTTGGAGAAGCCAGGTGACTTGGTCGGCACTCTGACGAATTTGAGACGAGGGGACGTTCTCTTCATCGACGAGATCCATCGGCTCCGGCCGGTGATCGAAGAGTTTCTGTATCCGGCGATGGAAGATTACAAAATCGAGATCCGGCTTTCGGACGGACCGAAGGCGAATACCATCACGATGCCGATCGAGCGGTTCACGCTCGTTGGCGCGACGACGCGGCTCGGGATGATTACCGCACCGCTCAAAGCGCGATTCGGGATCGAGCTCCGGCTCAACTATTATCCCGACTCGGATCTCGAACAGATCGTGACGCGGACGGCCGAGGTGCTGCAAGTGCCCATCGACGCGGGCGGGACTCACGAGATCGCGCGGCGGTCGCGGGGCACGCCGCGGGTGGCGAATCGGCTGCTGCGGCGTGTGCGGGACTTCGCGCAGATGCGGGCGCAAGGGCGCATCACCGAGAGTGTCGCGGCGCAGGCGCTGGCGATGCTCGACGTCGATCAGATGGGGCTCGACGATATGGATGCGCGCATCCTCAAGGCCATCATCGACAAGTTCGATGGCGGGCCCGTGGGACTCGGCACGGTGGCCGCGGCCGTCGGCGAGGACGCCGAGACCATCGAGGAAGTGTACGAGCCGTTTCTCGTGCAGAACGGGTTCTTGCAGCGGACGCCACGCGGCCGGGTCGCGACCAAGCGTGCGTATCAGCACTTCGGGTATACGCCGCCGACGGCGCAGCCGGAGTTGTTCTGACGGCGGACGGGTCTCGCACCGCAGATTACGATTATGCGCTTCCGCCGTCGTCGATCGCGCAATACCCGGTCGAGCCGAGGGATGCGAGTCGGCTCATGGTTGTCGAGCGCAGGACCGGTTTGATCACGCACCGGCACTTTCGCGATCTCCCGAGTCTGGTCTCCCCGTACGATCTCTTCGTCCTCAATACGACGAAGGTCATCCGTGCGCGACTCATTGGGCATCGGGACTCTGGTGCACCCGCCGAGGTGTTCTTGCTGCGGCAGCTCGACGAGTATCGGTTCGAGGCCATGGTCTCGCCCGGCGGCAAGCTGCATCCGGGGCGCATCGTGCACGTCTCGCCCGAGCTCGACGTCGAGATCGAAGCGATGACGGATCGACGCACGCGCATCGTGCGATTGGTCACAACGCTCTCGGCGCCTGCGGCGCTCGAGCGGTACGGGGCAACTCCGTTGCCACCGTACATTCGGCGACCGGCTGACGCGACGGATGCGGAGCGGTATCAGACCGTCTACGCGCTGCAAGAGGGGTCGGTCGCCGCACCAACGGCCGGCCTGCATTTCACGCCCGAGCTGCTGCGGGAGATTGATTGGGTCGAGATCGTGTTGCACGTGGGAGCTGGAACGTTCAAGCCCGTCGAGACGGATGATCCAGGCGAGCACCTCATGCACGAGGAGCGATTCGAGATCAGTGCCAACACAGCCGACGTGATCAAGCAGTGTCAGGTGAGATCTGCGGCGGTGTGGGCGGTAGGCACGACCACGGCTCGGGCGTTGGAGAGTAGCGGGGGGAAGGCCGGCGCCGGCGAGACGAAACTGTTTATACGGCCGCCATTCCAGTGGCGCGTGGTCGATCGGCTCATCACGAACTTTCATCTCCCGCGGTCGACGCTCCTCATGCTCGTCGCGGCGTTCGCGGGATATGAGCTGACCATGCACGCGTACGATGTCGCCGTGCGGGACGGCTATCGGTTTTACTCGTACGGCGATGCCATGGCCGTTGTATGAGCTTCGGGTTTCGGATCGAGGCCACGCATGGGGCGGCGCGCGCCGGCGTGTTCGAGACGCCGCATGGGCCCGTGGAGACGCCCGTGTTCATGCCCGTTGGGACGCTCGGCACGATCAAGGCGCTCGATCCCGCGGAGGTCGACGCGGGCATGGTGTTGGCGAATGCCTATCACCTGCATTTGCGGCCCGGCGAGGAGGTCGTGCAGCGCCTCGGCGGGTTGCATTCGTTCATGGGATGGAACCGGCCCATCGTGACTGATTCTGGCGGGTTTCAGGTGTTCTCGCTGGAGACGTTGCGGACCGTCGACGAGAATGGCGTCGAGTTTCGGAGCCACATCGACGGGTCCAAGCGCTACTTCACGCCCGAGTCGGTCATCGGCATCGAGCGGACGCTCGGCGCGGACGTGATCATGCAGTTTGATCACGTCGTCCCTGGTGGCGCCGACCTCGCGCTAGCGCGCGAGGCGGCTGAGAGGAGCGTGCGTTGGTTAGCCCGGTGTCGCACGGCATTCGGACGGTCGGACACACAGACGCTTTTCCCGGTGCTGCAAGGGGGAACACACGCCGACTTGCGGCGGGAAATGGTGAGGGCCGTTGATGACCTCGGCGAATGGGACGGGTACGGGATCGGGGGGCTTTCGGTGGGTGAGGCCAAGAACGACATGTATGGTGTTATGGATGTCATGAACGAGGCCGTGCGAACCGATAAGCCCCGATATCTCATGGGGGTCGGCTACCCGGAGGACCTGATGGCCGGCATTGCACGCGGGGTCGACATGTTCGATTGCGTCGCGCCGACTCGCATGGGACGCAATGGGACCGCGTTCACGCATGCGGGACGGGTCAACATCCGGAATGCGGAGCTCCGGGAAGACAAGGGTCCCGTCGATCCCGAGTGCGACTGCTCGACCTGCCGGCGCTTTTCGCGCGGCTACATCCGCCACCTGTTCGTGGCCGACGAGATGCTCGGGCCGCGCCTATTGTCTCTGCACAATGTACATTTCTTGGTATCCCTCGTCCGGCGCGCCAGAGCCGCGATAGTCGCCGGTACGTTCCGCTACGCACACGCCCTATGACCTCCGCCACAAATCCCGTCGCGCCGCAACTCGTCATGTATGCGGCGATCTTCCTGATCTTTTATCTCGTCTTGCTGAGACCGCAGCAGCAACAACGCAAGAAGCACGAACAATCCATCCGCGCCGTGAAGAAGGGGGACGAGATTGTCACCGCGGGTGGGATCGTCGGTGAGATCGTGCACATCAAGACCACGTCAGACACCGCACCCGCCGACGACGATCGGGTCACGATCAAATCGGGCGACACCCGCCTCATCATCGAGCGCGGACGGATCGCCCGTGTTATCAAGCCGGTGGTTCAGGAGGCAAAGACTGGCGCGTCCGGGGGCAGCGCATGAGCCTGCTGGACATTCACGTCCTCGGGTCGCCCATCCTGCGCAAGGAGACGGCGCCCGTGAAGAAGGTCGACGATGAGCTCCAGCGCTTGATCGACGACATGTTCGAGACCATGTACGCCGCTCGCGGCATCGGGCTGGCGGCGCCGCAGATTGGGCGCATCGAGCGGGTGACCGTTGTCGACGTCGATCGCGAGCGGCCACTGGTGCTCATCAATCCCGAGATCCTCGTCGCCGATGGCGGCATGGCGAAGGCCGAGGAAGGATGTCTGTCGATTCCCGAGGTGTATGGGGACGTCGAGCGGCCCGCGCACGTCATCGTGCGGGCGCTCGATCGCGAGGGTGAGCCGTTCGAGGTCGAAGCTACGGAGCTGCTCGCGCGGTGTTTGCAGCACGAGATCGACCATCTGCACGGGAAGCTCTTCATCGATTACCTGAGCATCCTCAAAAAGAAGGCTGCGCTGGCGACGTGGGACGAGCTCAAAGGCGCGTATCCCGACCTGATTCGCACCGTGCGCTCCACTCCCGAGGAGAACGGCAAGCCGGACGACGAGAACCTGTAGCGTCGTGCGGATCGTCTTCTGGGGGACCCCCGAGTTCGCGACGCCCGCTCTGCGCGCGCTCATCGGCGAAGGTCACGACGTCGTCGGCGTTGTCACTCAACCCGACCGTCCCCAGGGTCGATCGCGCTCGACGCTCGTTCCATCGCCGGTCAAGGTGATCGCCCTCGAGGAAGGGATACCGGTGCTGCAACCCGAACAGCCCAAGTCCCCGGAGTTCGTCCAGGCGCTGGAAACGATGGAGGCCGACGCTTCGATCGTCGTCGCATACGGACGCATCCTGACGCGGGCGGTGATCGATACACCGCGACTCGGAACGTTCAACGTCCATGCGTCATTGCTCCCGCATCTTCGTGGGGCCGCGCCGATTCAGGCGGCGATCCTGGAAGGGCTCACCGAGACAGGCGTCACCATCATGCGGCTCGTCCCCGCGCTCGACGCCGGATCGATGCTGTTGCGGCGTGCGACGCCGGTCGCGGAGGACGAGACGTACGGGGAGCTCGCGCTCCGGTTGGCCGAGCTGGGCGCGCTGGCGTTGATCGAGGCGCTGACCCTCGTCGACCTGGGGATCGCGATCGAGCAGCAGCAGGATGATGCGGCCGCGACGTACGCCCCGAAGGTCGATCGCGAGCACTCGCGAGTGGATTGGACGCAGCCGGCTGTTCAAGTGGCGCGCGGCATTCGGGCGTATGATCCGAAGCCCGGCGCGTTCACCACGAATGGCGACTCGGAGCTCAAGCTATTCGGCGCCGCCGCGGCGCATGCCCATGAGCGACCGCCCGGCGAAATCCTGGGCGTCGACGCCGGTGGGCTCACGGTGGCGTGTGGCGAGGGAGCGGTCTGCATTGCGTACGTGCAGCCGGCGGGTAAGCCTCGCATGACCGCCGAGGCATGGGCGCGCGGGCGCGGGAGCGCGGTCGGTATGCGCCTCGGGTGAGTGCGCTTCCTGTCCTCCACGTTATAACAGACGACGACATCCTGCAGTCGCCCGACTTTTTGGCACGGGCTACCGCCGTCATGGCCGCGATCGGGGTGCGCGGTGCGCTCCACATCCGTGGACACCACACCTCGGCTCGACTTCTCTACGACATTGGACTCAGATTGGCGCCGCGCGCTGCGAGCGCCGGTGCGCTGCTTGTCGTCAATGATCGTATCGACGTGGCTTTGATCACGGGGGCGGGGGGAGTGCAGGTCGGGGAGCGATCGTTTCGCGTGTCGGACGTGCGGCGCATCGCGCCCGGATTGCTCGTTGGGGAGAGTGTGCACACCGCCGCGCGGGCTCAGGGCGATTGGGTCATAGCGGGCCACGTCTTCGAGACACCGACACATGCCGCCGAACGGCCGCGGGGTCTGGAATTCGTGCGAGCGGTCGCGGAGCGCGCCGGAGCGCCCGTGATCGCCATCGGCGGTGTCAAGGTGTCCGACGTTGAGCCCTTGCAACGCGCGGGAGCGTATGGCGTCGCGATTATCCGGGGCATCTGGCACGCCGCGGACAGCGCACGGGCCGCGCGAGACTACTTATATTTCTTCGGATGATAGCGCTGACTGTCAACGGAGCGCCGCGAACGGTCACGGGGGGCACGACAGTCGCCGGGCTGCTGGGCGGACTCGGGCTGGACGCGCGTATGGTCGTCGTTGAGCGCAACGGCACGATCCTGCGCCAGCGGGACGAGTTCGGAAACTTGGCGCTCGAGGCCGGTGACGTCCTGGAGCTCGTGCATTTCGTCGGCGGAGGCTGACACCGTGGCTACGTTGACCCTACCGACGACTGATACGCTCTTCATTGCGGGCCGGGAGTTCCGGTCCCGGCTCATCGTCGGCACGGGCAAGTACCCGTCGAACGATGTCATGATGCGGGCCATTGAGGCCTCGGGTGCGGAGGTCGTGACGGTGGCCGTTCGGAGAGTCGATCTCGATCGGTCGAATGACGCTGGCATTCTGCATCATCTCGATCCGGCGCGGTATTTCTTGCTCGCGAACACGGCCGGGTGCACGAATGTCAATGACGCGACGCGCTACGCGCGTCTCGCGAGAGCTGCCGGGTTCAACGAGTGGATCAAGCTCGAAGTCATCGCGGACCAGGAGACCCTGTTGCCCGACCCCGTAGGAACCGTGGAGGCGACACGGGTGCTAGCGGCCGAGGGCTTTCAGGTCATGGCGTACACGAATGACGACCTGATTACCGCGCTCCGGCTGGAGGACGCCGGTGCCGTGGCAGTGATGCCGCTCGCGGCGCCCATTGGATCAGGCCTCGGGCTGCTCAACCCATATAGCGTGCGCACGATCAAGCATCGGCTGACCGTCCCTATCATCGTTGATGCCGGCGTAGGAACGGCGTCTGACGCATGCATCACGATGGAGCAGGGCGTGGACGGGGTACTGATGAACACGGGCATAGCAGCCGCCAAGGACCCCGTGAGCATGGCGGAGGCGATGCGGCTCGGCGTGCAGGCCGGACGTCTGGCGTATCTGGCCGGCCGGATGCCAAGACGGGAAGTTGCGGTGCCGTCCTCGCCCACGTCAGGACATCTGACATGAGCGAGCATCCTTCGGCGGTCCGGGCGCCGGTTGGTGGCGTCACCGAATCGCGTGTCGCCGCGGCGGACATCTGCGCCGAGCTGCGCGCTGGGGCGCTGCTCGATCCGGCGTTCGAGGACAAGGTCGGGCGGCTGGACGCGAGAGACCGACGGTGGACCCAGGAGCTCGTCTACGGCATGCTGCGCCGCCGCTCGCAACTCGATGCGCTGCTGTCGTCGCGCGTGAGGGGCGGTCTCGCGCGCCTCGACGCCGATATCGCGGACTTGCTGCGGCTCGGTGCGAACCAGCTCCTGTTCATGGGCAGCGTCCCCCCGTACGCCGCGATCGCGCAGACCGTCGAGCTGGCGAAGCGCCGGCATGGGCTTGGCGCGAGTAAGCTCGTCAATGCCGTGCTCCGACGGCTCGATCGTGAGCGCGACGAGGCTGGAGGACTCGAGACTCCGACTCCGAGTGATCCACTCGACGCGTTGGCGCTTGCCTATTCGCATCCCCGGTGGATTGTGGCCCGGTGGGTGGCACGGTGGGGCGCCGAGGAAACTCGTCAGCTGTTGCGCACCAACAACCGCGAGGCTCCCGTCGTTGTCCGTCCGTACGGCGTCGTGCGTGAGCAGTTGGAGGCCATGCTCGAGTCGGCGGGGGTGCGTGTCGAGGAACCGCCACTGGTTCGCGACAGCATTCAGATCAGCTCAGCCACATCGATCACCGAGCTCGGGGCGTTTCGGCAGGGACTGTTCTTCATGCAGGACCCCGCCTCTACCCTCGTCACGCAGTATGCGTGCGTGCCGGCTGGGGCGACGGTCGTTGATTTGTGTGCGGCGCCGGGTGGGAAGACATTGGAACTGACTCGGACCGCGGGACTGGTGATCGCGGCCGACCGGTCGCCGGTACGCGTGCAGCGGCTGACGGCCAACATCAAGCGCGTCGAGGCTCGCAACGTCCATGTCGTCATCGCCGAGGGGCAAGCGCCGGCCGTGCGACCCGTGGACGCCGTATTGGTTGACGTGCCTTGCACCGGGACCGGAACGTTTCGGCGCCATCCCGATGCCCGGTGGCGGTTGAAGCTGTCGGACCTGGCCATCTTGAGCGGCGTGCAGAGGGCGATACTCAGAGCGGCCGCGGAGATCGTGAGGCCGGGTGGCCTGCTCGTGTACTCGACGTGCTCGCTCGAGCCCGAGGAGAACGACGCGCAGATCGAGGCGTTCCTGGCCGAGCATCGCGATTGGAAGCTCGAGCCACCACCGGACGGCGCGGTGCCGGCCGCTGTGTTGGATGCCGGGCGGCTCCGTGTGTTGCCGCAGCGGCATGGGACGGATGGCGCGTTCGCCGCGCGACTGCGGAGGACCGCAGGATTGTGAGTCGGCGGTCCTTGGCCGACGCCCGACGCTTTCTGCCGTACGTGATCGCCGCCGCGGGCGGGTTCCTGCTGGCGTACGCGATCGTTTTCTTCTTCATCTTCCCGTCCCGGCTCGTCCCCGAGGAGCTCAAGGTCCCGAATGTGCTCGGCCTGACGTACGACGACGCCGTGCACAAGCTGACTGCCGCGGGACTCAAGGCCGAGCAAGGGGAATCGCGCTATAACGTCGGCAGCCCGAAATCGACCGTGCTGCAAGAGACGCCCGCCGCGGGCGCACCCGCGGCGCGCGGGTCGAAAGTGGTGCTCGACGTGAGCGCGGGCGAGCGACGGACCGAAGTGCCCAATGTCGTCGGCCTGACTCAGGAGCAGGCACAGCTGACCTTGGAGAAGGTCGGGCTCACCATGGGCGATGTCACGCTGCACGAGAGCCCGCTGGCGCGCGGCGAGGTCCTGTCATCGACGCCCGTCGCCGGGACACAGGCAGTCCTCCCCTCGATCGTGACGCTCGTCGTCAGCGCGGGGCCATCGACCGTCACCGTGCCCGATCTCGTGGGGCAGCCTTTTGCGCAAGCGAAAGCCGCCATCGAGCAGCTCGGGCTTCGCACATCGGTGATCACCGTCGACTCGGCCGCGGCGTACCCCGAGGGGACCATCGTCAGTCAGACACCCGCGGGTGGCACGTCCGTCGAAGCGGGGACCGGCGTCTCGCTCACCGTCGCCGGGCGGTTGCCATGACCGTGCGCATACTCCCATCCATCTTGAGCGCCGATTTCGCGCGGCTCGGAGAGGACGTCGCGCGCTTGGAAGCCGGCGGCGCGGATTGGTTGCATGTCGACGTCATGGACGGGCAGTTCGTGCCGAATCTCACGTTTGGCACGAAAGTCATCGAGGCCGTGCGATCGGTGACCACGCTTCCGCTCGACGTCCACCTGATGGTGTGGCAGCCCGAGAAATACTTCGACGACTTTGCCGCCGCCGGGGCGTCGCGCATGCTCATCCACGCGGAGGCCACGCCGCACGTCCACCGGCATATTCATCGCATCAAAGAGCTCGGCTGTGCCGCCGGCGTCGCGATCAATCCCGGTACGCCGGTCGAGGTGCTGCTCGACATCGTTCCTGATCTGGATACCGTTCTGGTCATGACGGTCAATCCGGGTTTTGGCGGGCAGCAATTCATCGCGCACACGGTCGAGAAGATCGGTCGGACCCGAGCACTGCTCACACGCGTTCATAGCAAGGCAGTATTAGAAGTCGATGGGGGCATCAATCGCGAGACGATCGCGACGTGCTTCCGGGCCGGGGCGGACACGTTTGTCGCCGGACACGCGGTGTTTGCGGCCAAGGATCCGAAGGCCGAGATCGGCGAGCTGCGGCGGCGGGCCGTCGAGGTCGTGACGTGACCGTTCGCCAGCAACTGACCGCGGTGGGCGTCGTCATTGGTGCGCTCGCGCTGGCGGCGATTGCTCTGGTGCGGTGGAACAGCAACGAGATCTTTCTCGTCGGCCTCGGGTCGAAGGCACCCGACTTCCACGCGTGGACTGTCGATGGCGCACGACACGATCACAGCCTCGACTCGTATCGGGGATCGGTCGTGGTGCTCAACGTCTGGGCCACGTGGTGTCCGCCGTGCGTCGTCGAGATGCCGGCGATCCAGCGACTGTATCAGGATCTCGGACCCCAAGGGCTCAAGGTCATCGCCGTCAGCATCGATACCGAGGCGACCGACTCGGCGGTGCGGGCGTTCGCCACGAAGCGTGGGCTCACCTTCGACATCCTGCGCGACTCGGCGCAGCGGATCACCGGCCAGTATCAGACTACCGGCGTGCCGGAGACGTTCGTCATTGGGCGCGACGGCATCATTCGCAAGAAAGTCATCGGCGCATCCGACTGGGATTCGCCCGGGGATCGGGCGCTCGTCACGCAGCTGCTGCGCGAGCCGGCGTCGTGAAGTTCCGGAAATGGATCGTGGCGGCGTTCACGGAACGCCTCGGGTATAAGGCCGTGGCGCTCTTTCTCGCAGTCGCGTTGTGGCTTTTCACGCATATGAACGGCAGATGATCCTCGGCATCGAAACGTCGTGCGATGAAACGTCCGCGGCGTTGATCGAGAGCGGTGGCAACGAAGTCGCCCTGCGCTCATTGGTCATATTATCGCAGGACGCGCACGCGGTGTTCGGGGGCGTCGTGCCGGAGATCGCGGCGCGTGCGCATGTCACGAGCATCGTGCCCGTCGTGTTTCGGGCGCTCGATGACGCGCAGGCGACGCTCGGCGACCTCGATGCGATTGCCGTCACCTATGCGCCAGGGCTCATTGGTGCGCTGCTCGTTGGCCTGTCCTACGCCAAAGGGCTGGCGGCAGCGCTCGATATCCCGCTCGTGCCCGTGCACCACATGGAAGGCCACCTGTTCGCCGCGTCGCTCGAGCATCCTGACGCGGTGCCTCCGTTCACGGCGCTGCTCGTCTCCGGCGGCCATACCCTGCTGATTGACGTTGAGGCGTGGGGGCAGTATCGGCTGCTTGGCGCGACGAGAGACGACGCGGCTGGAGAGGCGTTCGACAAGGTCGCCAAGATGCTCGGACTCCCGTACCCCGGCGGTCGTCATGTCGAGTCGCTGGCGGCGACCGGGGATCCGACACGTATCAAGTTTACGCGGCCGATGCTTCGACCCGATCAGCATCAGTACGACGTCTCGTTCAGTGGCCTCAAGACCGCGGTCCGCCTCGCGTTAGCGGATCATGCTCCCGCCGATTTAGCCCGTGGATTCCAGGACGCCCTGATCGACACCCTGGTGGAGAAGACCGCGCGCGCTGTGCGAGCGTACGCCCGAGAGCGGGTGGTGCTCGGCGGCGGCGTGGCATGCAATCGGGCACTGGTGGCGGCGATGCGGGAGCACCTGCACGCGACCGTGTTCGCGCCGAGTCCGAGATTGGCGACGGACAACGCCGCTATGATCGCGCGGGCGGGCGCGTTTAGATTCGAGCGCGGTGAGACAGCGGGACCCGAGATCAACGCGTACGCGACCCTTCCCTTGCCTGGTCTAGCATGATTATCCACCATCCCTTCCAGTACAGCCTTGGCTGGTTTCAGCTGACTGGATTCGGGCTCGCCGTATTGTTCGCGTTCTGGATCGCGCAGATCTCGTCGGCGCATATCCTCTTCGAGCGCGGGAAGGACCCGGAAGTCACGTCCGACGTGCTCTTTGGCGCGGTCGTCGGTGGCCTCCTGGGCGCGAAGATCTACTACGCGATCTTGAGAGGAGACTGGCACGAGCTCTTTCAGCGCGCCGGGTTCGTGTTCTGGGGCGGATTGATCGGCGGCATCATCGCGTCATGGATCGTGATTCGCTACAAAGGCTGGAAGTTCACGACGATCAGCGATGCCGCAGCGCCGGGCATTGCGGCGGCGTACGCGCTCGGGCGGAGCGGATGTTGGGCTGTGGGCGACGATTATGGGCGCCCGTGGAATTCGCACTGGGCGGTGCAATTTCCCGAAGGCGCGCCGCCGTCGACGGCCATCAACATGGTGCAAGAGTTCCATGTGAAGTTGCCGCCGAATGTCACGCCGATGGACGTGCTCGCGGTGTACCCCACGCAACTGTTCGAGGTGACGATGGGGTTCATCATGTTCTTGATTCTCTGGCGCCTCCGGAACCACAAGCACGCCGAGGGATGGCTGTTCGGACTGTACTGCGTGATGGCCGGCATCGAGCGGTTTATCGTCGAATTCTTCCGGGCCAAGGACGACCGGTTCTTCGGGCCCTTCACCACCGCTCAGGTTATCGCGATGCTTTTTGCTGCCGGGGGGGCGATGTGGATGTACTGGCGCCGGAGCCCGACGAAAGCTCTTCCTCTAGAGCCGATACCTGCCGGCCCAACGCGTCAAGCGTAGACTGAATAGCCGCCAGGCGCTCATCGACCCCTTGGGCGGCGACTGGCGGCACGGTCGGTAGTTGAACCGACCGCTTCGGCCAGAACGTCCGCGCCAGGGCGAATGCGAGAAGGGCGAGCAGAACGAACTGCGCCAGCAGCGTTTCGACGCTATTGAAGATTCCCATTGCTTCAACAGTCGGGAATCCGTGAATGATCGTGATGGGCACCGCGCCGCCCTCTTGCAACTCCCGGATGCCTTTGCCGGCGAACACGAACGCCATGTAGTACAGGAGGGCGCTCGTCACCGTGAAGAACGGGCGCAGCGGGATGCGCACGCCGAAGCGATAGAACAGCGTGAAGATCACCGCCAGCGCCGCCCCACCGACCACGATGCCGAGGGTGAGGGGCAGCACCATGTGCGAGCCCTCGCTGAACAACGCCTGGTAGAAGAGCGCGGTCTCGGCGCCCTCGCGATAGACCGCGAGGAATGCGACGAACGCGAGCGCGGTTCCACCGCCCTGGGCCAGCGCGGTCGTCACCTTCTCCTTGATGAACTGTTGCCACTTCGCGGCCTCGACCTTCGAGATCAGCCAGTAGCTGACCGAGAAGAGCACCCCGACCGCCACCAGCAGGGTCGCACCCTCGATGATCTCGGTCGACGCCGGGAGCGCGCGCAGCACCGTCGCGAGGATCACCGCCGTCACCGCACTGGCGAGCACACCGAGGGATGTGCCGATCCAGATCGAGCGCAGGCGTTCTTTGTGGCCGGTTTTCAGCAGGAAGGCGACCACGGCGCCAACGACCAAGATCGCCTCGAAGCCCTCGCGCACAATGATCAGGAACGACTGGAGGAACGCGCTCCAGCCACCGGTCGTCGGCTGATTGAGGGTCATGACCGCCGGCATCCCGACCTCGATCGCGTCGCGCGAACGTTCAGCGGCACGCAGATCACTCGCGTGGATCGCGCCCTTGAGATCGGCGAAATGCCGCTCCATCGTCGCGATGAGACCCGGGTTCTTGGCTTTCGCGACGGTCTCGAGGGGTTCGAACGCGATATACGAGTCGAACGCGCGATCCTCGGCGTCACGCATCCGCCCGCCGCGGGCGTCGATCAAGCACTGGTTGACGAGCGACATCACGCGCGAGCCTTGCTGCATCGAATCGGTCGACGCGGTCGCCATCGTCGCGCTCCGAACCGCGAGCGAGCGCAGGAAACCCACGACACGCAGCGCCTGTGCATCCGTGAGACCGCTGGGCGGCATTGCGGTCCCTGGGACGCCCGTGCGAATGACAGCGACCAATGCGGAATCGCTGCGCTCGGCCTGCCAGACAAACGCGCCAATGGCGGGAGGAACGTGCGAGAGATCATGCGAGTATTGCGCCGAACCGGTGCCAGTTGTCCCGTGACACGAGGCGCAGTTTTGCAGGAACAGCCCTTCGCCCTCGGCCCGATCCGCCGGCGTGTACCGGAGCGATGTGAGATAGGCGATCGTGTTCCAACGCTGGTCGGCGGTTAGCGACGTACCCCAGGCCGGCATCGCGGTACCACGGACGCCGACCGAGACCACGCGATAGGAGAGCGCCGGGCTCACGCCGTGCATCACAGCCGACGTGCCGATCGCTGGTGGGGCATCGGGGCCGTGACCCGTGCCCTGGCCGCGATCACCGTGACACGACGAGCAGTTCTTGGCGAATATCGTGGCGCCGGCACCGAGGTCGACTCCGTGGACTGGGAGATCGAGCGCACCGGCCGTGCCGAGCGCGGTGGAGAGGCGCGCGCCGATCGCGGCGAGCTCCTGTGGCGGGCGGTTGGCTTGCGCGGCCGTGAGCAGCGTGTCGATGATCGCCCGGGCGGGGATCGACTGCGGGCCAGAGAGCCGGGCCGCTACCCCGGCAGCGTCCTCGAGGAAGCCGACGGATTCTTCGTGTTCCTGAGCCGAGATCAAGTGGCCTTGAGCGTCGACTCCCTTGCCGTACTCACCAATCGCGACGCCCACGATATTGGCTAGGCGTTTGACAGGCTCTTCTTGGGCCTGGGCGGGGATGGCAGTCGTAAACGCCAGCAAGAGCGAGAGAAGCTTCATTCCGACAGAATTTATCGGCTATCCTCCAAGACGACAACGGCCGCTGCGGTGGTCTCGCTGTGCGTCAGGGTCACCCAGGCACGGGTGACGCCCAACTCGCCCGCCCGCTTTTTCGCGTGGCCGTGGAACTCGAGGAGTGGTTGGCCGTCGTCGCGGACGACGACCTCGATGTCCTTCCAACTGACGGCGCGCGCGAGGTCGTTTCCAGAGAGGGCCTTGTAGGCCGCTTCTTTGGCCGCGAGCCGCGCGGCGTAATGGCGCATGGGGTTCGCGTGCTTACTCGCATAGTCGACCTCGCGAAACGTGAACAGGCGCATCAGCGCCCGGTCTTCGTTGATGGCGATCATGCGCCCGACGCGCTCGATCTCGATCAGGTCGAGGCCGATGCCGACGATCATCGGCGCCAGCCGAACCGTTCGCGCTTGTGGACCGCGCGCGGGCCGAGTGCGGAGCCGATCGCGGCGAGCCAGCATTGGTCGGCGGCGCGGAAGACCTCGCGGTAGGCGTTGGACCACGCGCGCCAGCGCACGAATTTGACGTCATCGGGGCCCGCGCGCGCGGCGTCCGCGGCAGCGGCGAGCGTCTCGAGTGAGGCGACGACCGGCTCGGCGAGGTCAGCGAGCTCCGCCTCCATCGCCCGGCGCTCCGCCGGTTGCTTCGGATAGCGCTCGGCGGCGAGCTCTCGCACCGTCGTACCAACGGCCGTTGCGATCGCCTTTGCGTCTACCGCGGCGAGGCGGCCTTCCGGATCAGACGCGCGCGCGGCGGCGCGTCGTGCCGCGAGGAAAGGTCCGAAGAAACGATCGTGGTCTACGCCAGGCCGCGCCCGGGTTGAACCCAAGGCGCGCAATGGCACCGTGAGCTCCGGGACATCGCACGCATGCGCCACGATTTCGCGACCCAGGCGAACGGCATCGGCGCTGCCGATTTCGATGACATCGCCCGAGTGGTGGAACAACGTGAGGTGCGCGGGCTCGATGTGGGCGCCATCGAGCTGCTCGATGGGTATGGCGAGCCGCGAGGTACCTGCCGAGATCATGACGACATCGGCCGTGAGCGTGGCCGAGCCGGTGCCTGATAGCTCGTGGCCTCGCCAGAGGGCCCAAATCGTAGAGACTTCAGGCATTGGCTAGCTCGCGGTCGGAGAGTGCGGCATCGAGCCCCGTGCGCTCTTCGTATCGCGCGACGAAGTCGAGCAACCGCTCGTCGGAGAACGCCGAGCGTGAAATACCCGTGATGGCGATCGCGTCCTCGATCGCATCGGGGGAGCCTTCGACCTCCAGCAGGACGTCCATGCGAGGGTACTGCTCGAATCGTACCATGGCCGATCCGAGCGTGTACTGCCAAATCTGGCGATCCACTTCGCGCGTGACGATGAATCCGAGGCGGTCGAGGATCATGGCCAGTGTATTGGCATCGCCTACGGTCGTCGAGAGCTCATCGCGGACTTTGTAGCCGCTGTCGCTGGAGGATGCGCCCTTCCAGTCGAGGAACGCTTCTCCCGGTCCACCGTCACTCGGGAGATACACGCGGAGGCGAATGACGACGTCGCGACGAGCGAACCGGCCATCCGGTGTGTCGTAGCGACGATCCTCCATGCGGCCGACGAACGTCAGCGTCGCGCCCGCGGCTTCCAACTTCGCGCGGGTGACTGCCGCATCGTCGACGACCGCCTTGAGCTCGACCTCAAGCACTTTTGAGGATGGCCGCCATCACGGCCTCCGTGTCGGATAAGTCTTCGAATGCGGCCGCTGGGCCACAGGCAACTAGCTCTTGGAGCGTGTAGCGGCCCGTCGCTACGGCAATGGCACGGCGCTTCGCGCCCGCGCCACATGCCACGTCTGCGGGAGTGTCGCCGATAACGACGATGGGTGGATCGACGCCGAGGCGTTCTTGTGCACGGGTAGCGGCGATCGCTGGCAGCTCTGTGCGTATTTCATGATCTGAGCCAAAGGCTCCAATCACAAAACGCGCGGGGTCGAGACCAACGGCTCGAAGTTTTTGCGTTGCACCCGATTCGATGTTGCCGGTGAGCAGTCCGAGGATCACGTCGGGGTGTGATTCCAAGGCGTCGAGGAGATCGGGAACGCCTGGGTGTACAATGGGAACGTGAGACGGGTCTTGGAGTTCCGCGCCCAGGCGATCGGAGTAGCGTGAGAGGACGGCGCCGAGGCGATCATCGATGACCGGGTCCGAGTGGCCCTCGTGGCGCATCAGATCCCGCACGATTTGCGGATCGGTCTTCCCATCGAACCAGTAGTCGGCGGGACCGACGCCACCAAAGACGTCACGGAGCGCGCCGTGGATCGCCCGTCGGCCCGCGCCCGCCGCCGTCAGGAGCGTGCCGTCGATATCGAACAGAACGAGGACCATGCAAGTAAGTTATGAGTATGCACGTTTCGTTCGCACTGTTCGCCGACGCGGCGAACCTCTCGCAAGAGGGTAAGCTCAACATCCTCGGCGTGTTTGACGCCGTGCAAGTCACGACCTTGCCTACCGTTCATCCGCGGGCCACGTTCGTCGTCCGCTTGAAGGGCGGACGGGCCGACGCTGGCACGCACACGATGGCATTGCGCTGGGTCAATCCACAGGGCACCGAGCTGTGGTCGTCGAGCGGGGAGCTCAGCATCGCCGACGCGCCGCCCGGCGCGGCCGACATGGACCTTCCCCTCATCGCGACGCTCGACCTACCTATCGACGTGCCGGGCCGATACACCATGGCCGTGGCCTTGGACGGGCAAGCGACCGCCGAAGCCGCAGTCCAGGTGAACGGCATCGTCTCGCCCGTGGTCCCGCAGCGCGGCGGGCTGGTGTCCTAGCTAGTCGAGCGGGATGCGCCGCGCCGCGACGAATTGGGAGACCAGCGCGCGCACGTAGGCGTCGTCATCGTCCCACCGATCGATCGCGTGCCCCCCTCGCCCGAGGGCGACGTGGGCCATCGCGGGCGGGCTGTTGCCGAGTGCGATCCCGACGTGCGTCGGGCGACGGTCGTCGCGACTCGAGAAGAACAGGAGGTCGGCGGCCATAATATCGGTGATGCCACCGGGCTTGCCGACCGGGCTCCCGGCCTGCGCCTGTTGCCACGCGTCACGCGGAAGTGACACACCGTGCAGGGCAAAGATCATCTGCACGAAGCCCGAGCAGTCGGCGCCCCAGGGCGTGACGCCACCCCAGGAATACGGCGCGCCGGAGAACGCGGTACGGGCCGCACGGGTGACCGAGACGCGCGTCGGCGGGAACGCCGCGCGCAACTCGGCCGGCGAGAGCGCGCCGCCATCGACGATGTGGGCGCCCGGTGGCACGAGCGCGCCGAGCGGGAGCGGGAGCAACGCGCCGGTCTCGCTCACGATGGTGCAGCCGAGTGACGTGAGCCACGCACCGTCGGCGCCTTCGGCGGTGTACCCGCGATGGGTCCAGCCCTGGTAGCCGTCGGCGCCGCAGACGCGGAGCCATTCCCCTTGCGTCGTGAGCACGGTCAACGGTTGCCCGGATGCGAGCTCGGAGATCTGTTCGCTCGAGACCCGTGGCTCGGCGAGGAGCGGCGCCACACTCGAGCGAACGCGCAGCATCATTTCGGGTGCTGCTGCTCGCAGTTCGTGCAGTACTGGTACCCGCGGAAGCTGCAGATCAGGCACAGGAACGTGCCGCACGAAATGCACGGGTAGCCTTCGGATGCGCGCTCCTCTTTGCCGCAGCGGCGGCAGATCATCGCATCGCGCTCGTGGCTCTGGGGTGCCGGAGGCGTTGGGCTAGTCATGGAGGCCGTAGGCTCGAATCTTCTTGATCAGCGTCGCGCGGGAAATCCCGAGCTCGCGCGCCGCATGCGTCCGATTGCCGGAGTGCACCCGCAAGGTCCGCTCGATGTGCGAACGCTCGACCTCATCGAGCGACTTCGGGACGTGGTGCTCGACGCCAATGCCGGTGGCATCGCGCACATCCGCCGGCAGATGCTCCGGGCCGATCGTGTCGGCACCGCGGGACACGATGGTCGCCCGCTCCAGGACATTCCGCAACTCTCGAATGTTGCCCGGCCACGTGTAGCGCAGCATGCGATCGAGCGCCGCATCGCCGATTTGCGGCGGGGCGTCCGGGAGCGTCGACCGCAGGTCATCGAGCACGTGCGCGATCAGCTCGATGAGATCCTCGCGCGAGCGGGCGCGCAGGGGCGGCAGGTACACCGGCATCACGCTCAGACGATAGTACAGGTCTTCGCGGAATGTCCCGGCCGTGACTTCGTTGACGAGATCCTTGCTGGTCGCCGCGATCAGGCGGACATCAGCGTGGATCTCTTGCGTGCCACCTACGCGGCGAAACGGCTTCCCTTCGAGTACACCCAGAAGTTTCGGTTGTAATGTTGGACCCAAATCACCGATTTCGTCCAAAAAGAGGGACCCGCCGTCGGCCACCTCGAAGAGACCCGGCTTGGCGGGACCCCCGTTGTCGTGCCCGAACAACTCGCCGTCGAGCGTGTCGGCCGTCAGCGCGGCGCAGTTCACTTCGATGAAGGGCCGGGCGCCCCGGCCGCTGCGCGAGTGGATCAACTCGGCCACTCGCCCCTTGCCTGCTCCGCTCTCGCCGATCAGCAACACCGTCGTGCGGTCGCTGGAGGCGAGCATCTCGATCTGGTTCGCCAGCTCTTGCATCGGCGCCGAGGAGCCGAGGAGCACGCGAGCCGAGGACGCGTTGCCGCGACGGGATGCCAGAAACCGGTTCATCTGGCGCAGTCGCGACTTCTCGAACGCCCGCTCGGCGGCCGCACCCAAGTGCGCCAGCTCGACCGGCTTGGTGAGAAAATTCTCGGCGCCGTTCTGCATCGCCTGTACGGCCAAGGGGACGTCGCCGTAGGCCGTGATCATGATGACGGTGCCGTTCTCGTCGCGAATGCGATCGAGCACGTCGAAGCCGGTCATGTCGGGCAGACGAACGTCCAAGAGGACGAGGTCGGGGCGGAGCTGGCGGAAGAGATTGATCCCTTCCTGGCCCGTATGTGCTTTCGTGACCGCGTGCCCGCCGTTCCGCTCGAAGTACGTCCCGAGCGTCGCCGTGATCGCCGGTTCGTCGTCGACGATGAGGACGCTGGCCATTACAGGATCACGTTCGTCGAGGAACCAGCAGTTGCGCCGCGAGCGGCTCGACGCTGACCTCGAATGGCGTGTCCCCCAATAGCTCGCCGTCCGCTTGCGCTACGCGCGGCGGCAGGGTCTCGATGCGGAATTGACGTCCGGCACGGTAGAACATGCACGGGTCGGACGTGAAGTCCTTGCGAAGAAGTTTCCAAGCGATCCGTACGGCATCCCAGGCGGTGTATGGTGAGAAGACGCATAAGTCCAGCTTTGCGTCATCTGGCCGTATTCCAGGGCCGAGGGTCATCAGGTCGTTCAGGACCGCCCCGAAGTTCGCGATCATCACCGCGGTAGCCTCTTTTTCGACGACTTCCCCGTCGATGGTGATCCTAACCCGAAAGAGATCCCCCCGAAACGCCGCCCGGGTCCAGCTAAACACGTAGGCGAGTACGCCAAGATGGCGCTTCAGCTCCGACGAGGCCTCGGCGATCATGGACGCATCGACCCCGACGCCGGCCGCAAACGCGAAATGGCGGCCCCCTACCGAGAGCCGCCCCAAGTCGACCCGGGCCTCTTCCCCAGTGAGCAGGACGGCTACGGCCCGCCTGATATTGAGCGGAATGCCCAGGGTTCGCGCGATGAGATTGCCCGTCCCACCAGGCAGGATGCCGACGACCCGTCCCGTGCCCGCCAGGGCACCGACGACCTCCATGGCCGTCCCGTCGCCGCCGAGCGTGAAAACCATGTCGTAACGCGGGGCCAGGGATCGCGCGATCTCGGCGCCCTGTCCCTGGTGCTCGGTAAGGACTGCGTCGCAGCGGACACCAGCCGCCTTGAAGGCGGCTAGGGCGATCCGGTGGTAGCGCTTCCCGAGACGCGAGGCGGGGTTGACGACCAACAGCGCCCGCCGGCGGACGGGAAGCGTAATTGCGGCCACGTTATTCAGAAGCTCCAGGAGCGAAAGAGATCGAGCCCGTATTGCCGGGGGGTGGGAATAAATCCCGAGTAGCCACCCGAACCCGTGCAATAGGCATATGTCGTCCCAGGAGACGAGGCCGCGGACAAAGACAACTGGCGCGTCAGACGCTGGTCGACGCGAACGCCCAGCTGATAGCCTGGGTTGGCACCCTGGCTGCCCGAGCAAAACCCGTAGTCAGCACTTATAAACGTATCAGGGCCGACCTGCTTTCCGGCCCCAATGCGCGCTTGGGAAAAGGCCGACGGTGCCGCGACGCGGCCCTGTTGGTACCCGTACGTTTGCACTTGGAATGTGTCGAAGAGCCCACCCGTCAACCGGCTGCCGACCGCCGACCCGATGGTCGGGAGCACGATCGACGTTGCCAGTGCGCCACTGTTGGCCTGGTTCAGTTCGTATGACGGAACCCCGCTCACCAGGTAACTGATGAGATCGGACTGGGGCAAGCTGTCGGCGCTCGAGAGCCCCAGTTGGAGATGGTCCAGCGTCCCGCCCAGATGCACCTGGATTTTCAGCTCGGGCCTGACATACTGGGCACTCTGACCTGAGGGGTGCACGGTGTTCACGGCCGTGATGTCGAGCTGCGGGTTGAATTCGGGCTCACCGGTAAACGTGATCGTGCCGGCTTGCTCCACGGTGAATGTGCGTTGGACGAGGCCGAGATTGAGCACATACGAGCCGCGCGTCGCGCTGACGGCACCCGTGAGCGCTAGCGCTCGCGTCGTGTCCCGCGGCAAGCGCGCCGTCGTCACGTCGACCGTGCCGCTCAAATTGATGTTCGCTTCGGTCGACTTGAGCCACGTATCGGTTCCGAGGTCGATCGAGACGTTCTTGAGGTTCATGCCGGCGACGAGCTTGGGCGGTCCGGCGGGCAACAGCCGGCGATTTACCAACAGCGACGTGTCGACGAGGTTGTAGAGCTCCGGGTCGTCGAGATTCACGATCTGCTTTTTGTTGAAATCCGGCAGGAAGATGCTGCCTTGATCAACGACCACGGTGCCGGTGAGCTCGGACGATTGCTCGGAGCCGCGCAGGCGGAGGGTGTCGATGGAGCCGTAGCTCGTCTTTGTCGAGAGGGTGAGATTGGCGAGGCGCAGGCGATCGATCACGTGCAGGTGCTCGGCGCGCAGCCAGACATCGAATTTCGGGTTGTCGAGGTCCGCGAAGGTGATCCAACCGCCGAGCGCGGCCACGCCGCGGCGATCGTTTTCCTCGGTGGCGAGCGAGACCCGCGACAGCGACAGGCTGTCGCCATTCAGGTCGAGCCGCGCGTTCAGACTGTTCCACCGAACGCCGAGGTTCGCCAAGCCGAGCGCGCCATTGACGACGCGAACCTGTCCGTCGAGCGTGGGGTGGCGCCAGGTGCCGCCGAGGTCGACGTTGGCCGTGAACCAACCGCTCGGGTTGTTGACGTCCGGCAGCACGCCGAGAATCGTCGACAGCTTCGCGCTGTCGGACCGGAGCTCGCCCCGCAAGGAATCGTCCAGCGTGCGCAGCCCGATGTTCTCCAGAGCCAGATCCACGGGCAAGTAGAGGTGCACGTGCAGCGCGGTGTCGCCGTATTGCACGAAATCGGTGTGCAGATCGAGCTGGTGGTTCCGGTAGTGGCCGTCCGTGAGGATCTCGTCGAGACCGACGTCGCCGAGCCGGGCATTTTTGAGACGCGCCGTGAACCGCATGATCGGGCTCTGGCGTGTGTTGGCGATATTCAAGTCGAACCCGGCGGTCCCGCCTGCCTGGTCGAGCGACTGGGCGAGCGCGCCGAGGTCCGCCAGCGGGATGCTGTCGCCGCTGACGTGAATCGCGACCATCCCCGTTGGCGGCAGCTTGGCCTTGGCCGCGATCCACCCGGCGACTGCGCCGCGCGCGACGACGGAGTCGAGGGTAATGCCGGATCGATCGCTCCGTACGTGAGCCGGATGATCGAGGTGCCAGTCGTTCCCAGGCGTGCGCAGCGCCAAGGAATCGAGCACCATCTCGGTCGTGTCACCGTGCACAATGACCGTGCCGCCGGCATCGGCCGTTGGTCCGCTCTCACTCACGGCATGTATGGTCCCGTGCGTTTCCTGGCCGTGGGCTACTCGAGCCTCGCCGGCGACCTGCTCGAGCGCGATACCCGAGAGCCGCAGCGTATCGAGCGATACCGTGACGGTTCCCGACGCGTTGCGTGGGAGGCCGGCGAGGTCGAATGTCGCTTGGGCCCCGTGCACGCGGTTGCGGCCGTATCGCAGGTCGGTGGCATCGACGCGCCCTATTGCCGTCAGCGAGTCGAGCCAACCCGCGAGGATGCCGGTGACCTGGGCCGTGCCGTGCACGGTGTCATCCGGCATGTAGCGGCGGAGGGCGCCGAGGGAGTCGAAGGACAGCGTGAAAGCGGTCGAGTCGTGGTGGCCCGATTCGAGGCCGAGGGCTCCCTGCGCGACGAGCGCGGCGACCGCGGTCTGGGCATGCAGCGAGTCGATGCGCATCGTCCCACCGCCGAAGGCGAGCGTCGCGCGGCCCGTGTCCGCGGCAACGCTGTCGATCGTCGAGCGGGCCAACGTCAGCTTGAGCGATCCGCGCATGTGTGGGATCGAGTCGCCCGCGATATCTCCCTGAGCGGTGAGCGTCAGGTCCGTATGCGGCACCGCGGGCCGCCCAAACAGCACCGGCAGATCGACATTGGTCAGCGTCGTGGTCGCGTTCGCCTCGAACACGGGGCCGAGGATGTTGAAGTGACCCGTCGTGCTCACTTCTCCGGCGTCGCTCGTCCAATCGGCTGAGAGATCGAGATCATCCAGCGTGCCCTTCATCTTGAGCGGGCCCGTGAACGTTCCGCGGAACCAGGCGCCGGGATACGATCTCAATAGTGTCGCAAACGACAACTGATCGAATTGCATCGCGAGATCATAGCGCACGTTCGAATCGGCGAACGTGACGCGCCCGCCGCCCGTTGCACGCGTGGGCTCATCGGGACCATCGATTTGCGTCAGATCGGCATCGCGCAACCGGATGTCATCCCAGAGCGAGTCCAGGACGGCATGGCCAACGACTATCCCATTGAGGCGCGGGAATTCAGGATATAAAAATTGGAGCGTGCGGAGATCCAATCGGCCGACATTGAGTTGAAACGCGTGGAATCGCGTGACTTGCGGATCGTGAATGTCCAAGAGTCCGTGACCCGTGAACTGAGACGTTGCGCCTGGCACGTGGGCATCGGCGAACGTCATGCGAATGCTGTCGGCGAAGAAATCGTTGAGCTGTCCGCCCTTGGCGTAGACTGTTCCGGTGAACTGACCCTGGTAGTCGACGGGGAAAGGTTGGCCTGACAGTTGGCGTATAAACGAGAAGTCGAGCGGCGTAGCCCGGATCGACATGTTGCGAACCCCGAGATACTGCCCGCCGACGGTGAACGTCATCGCGCCACGGAACCGTGACTTCGTGGTGCTGACGTCCATTTTCGACAGCGTGTAGTCGATCACGTGCGGGTCCGAGTGGCTCTTGATATCGACGGTGACCGAGCCGCCGCCCTGTGTCGGGAGCGTCGGGTAGACCCACGCGATGTCGCTGAGGGATGCCGTATCGGCAACCGCGTGCAACGTAATGCGGACCGGCTGGCCGCCGCCGAAGATCAATTCACCCACGGCGCGACCGGCGCTGCCGGGTAACTCGAAGTGCGGGAAGCTGAGCCAGAGCGAGTCACCCTTGACCCGGGCGGTGCCGCGAATATTTCGGAACTTGAACTTGGGCTCGGACTCGTCGCTCGACACGGTGTCGACCGCGAAGTAGAGCCCCGCGGTATCGGGCTCGGCGATCCGCACATAGTGGGCTTTGACGCTGCTGTGCCGCCATCGAAACGCGTGCATCAGCCCATCCGGGAACCCCCACTGTCGGACGTTGCTATCCGGCTTCGCCAACGCGGCCTTGATCGCGCTGTCTCGCCGCGCGCCGTGCAGCGAGTCGTCCGGGTCCCACGGCTCGATGTACTCGATCGATGCATCGTGGACTCTCGTATTCTGCGCGACGATGTAGTCGCCGAACCCGCGGACGTGCGGCAGCTTGCGGCGCGGCGTGCTCGGGCCCGGGAAGATCTCCTTGTAGTTCCAGCCGGTCTTCCGGTATTTCACGATGCGCACGACCGGGTGCTCGATCTCGAGCCGCTGCAGCAGAATGCGCTGGTCGACGAGGTCGCGCGGGTCGAACTCGGCGTAGAGCCGACCGGTCGCGAGGAAGAGACGACCCTCGGGATCGCGGATCTCGATCGAGTCCAGCTCCACGTTCGAGAACAGGTTGCCGCCGAGGCGCCCCACGTAGAGGCGTCCATGGATGGCGGTCCGCAGACGCGCGACGATGATGCGGCGGATCTGCTCGCGACCCCACGCGGTCTGGGTGATCGAGACGCCGACCGCGGCCACGACGAGGCCGAGCGCGAAGAGAATCAACGCGCTCAAACCAACGACCACGCGGCGGCGGACAGGGACGGTCATGCGGCTAGAAGGCTTCGCCGATAGAGAAGTTCAACGTAAGGTGATTCAAGAATCCGCGCTGGATCGCTGGCTGATAACTCGCCGGACACGACGCGCCCTTCGGGAAAGTCTGCACTGGCACGCCGGTCGTCGAATCATTGGCGATCACTCCCGTATTGCCCGGGCTCACGCAGAGCACGGGCGCTTGGGCCTGATAGTTGGACTTGGTGATGGACGACGGGGGCACGGCGTAGTACGCCGGGCCGAAGGGATGTTGCGTGGGATTGTACCCCACATCCAGGCGCACCGGTCCAATCGGCGTGAAGGCTTGGACGCCAACGCCGGGGGTCCAGAAGAGCTGGCGGAAGGACTGGTCGAGCTGGGCCTGGCCCGTCGGTGGCGGTGAGACGCGGCCAGCGTCGACGAACAGCGTCCAACCCACGTACTGAGGCAGAATGGGACTCTTGAGTCGGAGCTCGGCGTTCCCGACGACGCTGGTGTTTCCGCCGGTTGGGACGACGAAGACCGGACGGCCGGTCTGGATGTGGCTGTACCGAGGGTTCACGCAGTGTGTGCTCCCGGTCACCGCGCAGGTCGAGTCGATGTACTGCGTCAGGTAGACGGCCGGCCCCAGCTGGTTCTGCGGGAAGCCGCGAACGGTGGTCGGCCCGCCGGCATAGAGGCGCTCATCGAGCGGGACGAACGAGATGCCGTTGGCGGCGTTGCCGGTACCGAAGATCCGGCCCGCGAGTATCCGCGCGCCGAAGACAGCGCCCGAGTGGCCGATCTCGCTGTACCAGCGGGCTTCGCCCGTGACTTTTGTGAATTGAAACTCGGTGAGTGAGCCCAGTTCGGGGCCCGAGTGGGTGATGCTTCCGGTGACGAACGTCCCGTGGTGCGGGAAAACGGGGTCGTCGCGTCCGTCGCGTGTCATCGTCAGGCCGAGCTGGCTCAGTACGCCTTCGCGCTGCACGCGTGCCTGGTCGGCTTCCGCGCAGAGATTGAACAAGGCGCACAGGAGGGCGGGTGAGGCCGAGGTCCGTCCATACTGCAGGGTATATTGGGGCGCGATCGTCACGAGCCAGCCAAGATTCCGGGTCAGGGACGCGGTGGCGCCGATCGGCGTCGATCGCACGTAGGCATCGTACTCGGACCGGCGCTCGCTGTAGATCGAGAGCTGAGGATACAGGCGGGCCCCGAATAGCTCGGCCTGTCTGAACGTGGCCGAGACATTGTAGTTCAGCGAGTCGGCGTAGATGTCGCCCCGCGCAGGCGCGCACAACGACTTCGACAGGCCGCTGAACGGGTCAGCGATGCCGATCTTCGACACGCGCGCCGAGAGCTCGAAGTCGCGGGCGCCGTCGAGGAAATTGCGATCGGTGTACTGGCCTTGGACGCGGAAACAGTCGAGCGTGCCCCAGCCGGCGCCGACTCGTGCGTTGTGCATGTAGTCTTCTTGCATCCGGAGCGTGATGTCGACGAGGGCCGTGTCGACGCTCCCCGCGACGCCCGTCGGCACCGAGTCGGGCGCGATGTCGTAGCTGACGCGGCGATAGGCGCCGGTCTCGAAGAGGTTGCGTTGGGCGCGCTGGAGGTCGGTGACGCTGTACGCGGCGCCGGAATCGAGGCCGCTCAGATGCTTGGCGACGGCGTCCGGGATGGCTGCCTTCGCGCCGCGCGCCGAGCGGGCATCGATATGCACCGAGCGGATGCGCGCGTACGGGCCGGTGACGGCTGTGAAGCCGACCCATGCCGAGCGCTTCGTGGTGTTGACGTCGCTGTTGACGAGGACCTGGGCGAACGGGTAGCCGCTGGCTTGCAGTCGCCGGACGATGAGATCACGGGTAGCGTCGATCGCGTACTGATCGAACACGTTGTTGCGCGCGATGCGATGACCCGGGAGGCGGGGTCGGATCGGGAGATGCGACGTATCGGCGAGTGCCTTGCGGACCGCGTTGAATCCGTCGACCGTCAGCGAATCGATCACCACCGGCAGCCCTTCGTGTATCGTGAACGCCACGCCGACGACGCCGGGGCGGAGCGCATGGACGAGGGTGTCGACCGTCGCCTGACGGTACCCGTGCTTACGGTAGAAGATTTCGAGGCGGACCCGGTCACGGGCGAACTCGTCGGCGTCGAGGCAACGGCGCGTCCCGATGAATCGGAACGCGCGGCGTGCCCAGCTGGATGGCGTCGTGACAATGGCGTTTCCCAGCTCATCGGCGTCGAACGAGACGTTGCCGCTGAAGCGGAGCCAGCCGACTTCGGGATCGGTGGCGCCGCACCGTTCGCTTTGCGCGAGTGCGGGGCCAGCCGCCAACAGGAGCGCGGCGACGGCGAGAGACAACAGCCGCGCGCCCGGTGCCGCGATCACGAGCCGACCCAACGCCTACACGGCGTTGACGAGGATCGTCCCTGCTCCCAGCTGCTTGGCGCGCCGCTTGGCATCGGCGGCGAGCGCGCCCAGGTGACCGATGGAGACCCATTCCTCGGGTCGGACGGTCACGACGGCGGCCGACATCCGGGCGATCGGAAAGCGCTTGATGGTACCGTCGCGATCGACGCCCGGGAAAGCGCCCCGTTCGAGCGCTTCATAGCCCACGACCCGCTCGATCACCTCGCGGAAGCGGCGCGTGCTGTCCCGGAGCACCGTTTCCGCGCGTGCCTCATCGGTCACGATGAGAAAATCATCGCCGCCCACGTGACCAACGAAATCTTGTGGCTCGCCATGAGCGGCTACGGCATCCACTATCGCAGTCGCCGTGTCTTTGATAACCGCATCTGCCGCCGCAAACCCAAACGTGTCCGCAAAAGGCTTGAAATAATCGATGTCGAGGTAGCACACCGCGAACGTGTCATCGCGGCCAATGCGACGCAGAATTTCTTCTTCGATCGCGCGACCGCCCGGAAGGCCACTGGTGGGGTTGCGATCGGCTTCCCGGCGCACGAGACGCAGGAGCGAGCCAACGCGCGCGCGGAGCTCGCGGGGATCGAAGGGCTTGGCGAGATAGTCATCGGCGCCCGCTTCGAACCCCTCGACCTTGCTCTCGATCTCACCTTCGGCCGTCAGCATCAGAATGGGGATGCGGGCCGTGAAGGGGTTGGACTTTACGGCCCGGCAGGCCTCGAGTCCTGAAAGCCTCGGCATCATGACATCGAGTAACAACAAGTCCGGCTCGCGCTCCTGTAACGCATCGAGCGCAGCCCGGCCATCGGCCACTAGCGAGACTTCGTGTCCCGCCGACGCGAGGAGCGCGCGGACCATCAGGCGCATGTCCTCGTGGTCGTCGGCGTACAGGATGTAACTCAAAGCGATTGACGCATGGGTATCCGAGGCGTAAGTTCTCGCTGCGCCCCCCCTTATGTCAACGGTTTCCCGTGTGTTATTCGCCTGCGTGCTGCTGGGCGCTTGCCGCGGTGGGGACGCGAATCCGTCCCGTCGTACGTTGATCGACTCTCGGGACCGATACGATCCGAAATCGCTCGATCCCGCGCACGCAAACGACATCCCCAGTGGACGGCTGGTCGCCGATCTCTTCGACGGCCTCACGCGCGTCGGAACAGATGGAACGCTACAACCGGGGCTCGCGGAGCGTTGGGATCTCTCGAGCGACGCGCTGACGTACACGTTTCATCTGCGGCCACACATACTATTTCACGACGGTCGCGCGCTGCGCGCGCAGACTGTTGTTGCCAGCATCACGAGAGCCCTGGCGCCGGCGACGAAAGGCATTCCGTTGTGGCCGCTGTATCCCATCGACGGCGCGAGGGATTTTGCCAGCGGGAAGGCACCGGCGATAACAGGGCTGAAAGCGATCGATGACAGTACGGTGACGATCACGCTCGGCCAACCGCTCGCGGTGTTTCCGAAGCTGCTCGCCATGCCTGTGGCGGCGATCGTGCCTGAGAGTGTGGGAACCGATTTCAGCGAGCACCCGATCGGAACTGGTCCGTGGAAGTTCGTCCAGTGGAAGCACGACGATTATGTTCGGCTCGCGCGGAACCCGGGCTACTTCGATGGGCCGCCAAAGGCTGACTCGCTCGAAGCGCGCATCATCCCGGAGCCGAGTACTGCTGTCGCGGAGTTCGAGAG
>DATMLM010000062.1:0-13693 GCA_035570055.1 Gemmatimonadaceae bacterium | reverse complement strand
ATCGCCATCGCGCCCATCGCGCCCATCGCGCCCATCGCGCCCATCGCGCCCATCGCGCCCATCGCGCCCATCGCGCCCATCGCGCCCATCGCGCCCATCGCGCCCATCGCGCCCATCGCGAGCCGCCAACGGGCCGTGACTTAGCGCACATGCGCATGCGGGCAAGTTCCCCTGCGGCCCTAGCACCCATCTCGCGTCTCACTCATCGGCATCGCGCACCTGTGACAGGCGCGTGCCTTCGCGGGCGCCTATCGCGAGTCCCCGAACGGGCGGTGGCTTAACGCACACGCGCAGGCGGGCAAGTTCCCCTGCGGCCCTAGCACCCATCTCGCGTCTCACTCATCGGCATCGCGCACCTGCGACATGCGCGTGCCTTCGCGGGCGCCTATCGCGAGTCTCCGAACGGGCGGTGGCTTAACGCACACGCGAAGGTGGGCAGGTTCCCCTGCGGCTCCTAGCACCCATCTCGCGTCTCACTCATCGGCATCGCGCACCTGCGACATGCGCGTGCGTCCGCGGGCGGCTATCGCGAGTCCCCGAACGTGTCGCCGCTAACGTACACGACGCATCTCGCGTCTCACTCAGCGACATCGCGTACTGCGACATGCGCATGCGCGCGTCTCGTGTGATGCGCGTCACGCCGAAGGCGTGCGCGCGCACGAGTGAGCAAGTCAGGTGATCGAGCACGTGTAGTATGCAGTCACCTCGATGCACTGGCATTTCGATCCCGCACCAAGTTCTCGGAGTCGCTCGTATGCGCCGCGCAATCGCTCTCCTCCTCAGTGTGATCTCGATCACGTCCGCCCAAGCTCAAGACTCAACGTCGATGTCGGCGCGCGTCACCGCCGCAAAGCAGTGGGCGACAACGTTCGTATATGGTGTAGTGCCGGCCACCGTGGCCCAGGCGGCAGCGCAGTGCCAGGATGGCCTGGCGAAGGTGAGAAGGGGCCAGACGCCGGCGAACACGCTGGTGAGCATCGTGACGATCGGCATGTTCAACCCGATCACGATCCTCGTAACGTGCGCCCTGCCGAGCGAGAAGCCGGCGATCGATGTCCCGGCCGATGCCACGCTGGACGAGCGGAGAAATGCGATGGCGGATGCGGTCGATGAGTCGCTCAAGACCCATCGCCCAGTCGTGGTTCGCTACACGACCGGCTGAGGAACGGCGGCCGAGAGCGGCGTTTCGAGCAGCGTATCCATCGCGTCGGCGGTAATCGGACGCGAGAAGTAGTTCCCTTGCCCGAGGTGGCAGCCCAGCACGCGTAGCTGAGCAAGCTGCCCCTCGGACTCGATCCCTTCAGCGCTCGTCTGCAGCTTGAGCGTCTGCCCAAGCCCGATGATGGCCCGCCCCACATCGTCGAACGGCTTCGCGATCTTGAGGATGTCGATCGGAAACTGCCGCAGCGAGCCGAGCGACGAGTACCCGGTGCCGAAGTCGTCGATCGCCACCCGCACGGACAGCGTCTTGAGCGCCCGCAAGTGCGTCAGCATGAGATCCGTCTGCTGCATGAGCGCGCTCTCCGTGACCTCGAGCACCAACGTCGACGGCGGCAGCTCGAACTCGACGAGGGCCGATCGCAGCGCTTCCATGAGCGTCGGATGCTGGATCTGCTGCGCCGAGAAGTTGACGCTGATGGTGAGCGGCAGCACGCGCGGGTGCGCGAGCTGCCAGCGTCGCGCGCGGCGACACGCTTCTCTCAACACCCATCGCCCAATCGGCACGATGAGCCCAGTCTCCTCGGCCACCGCCATAAACTCCGGCGGCGTCAGCGTCCCACGCCGCGGATGCTCCCAACGCAGCAACGCCTCGACGCCCACGATCGCGCCGCTCGCCAGGTCGAGGATCGGCTGGTAGCGCAGCGACAGCTCGTTGCGCTCGACCGCCTGGCGGAGCTCGGCCGCCATCTCCAGCCGCGCCAGCGTCTCGGCGTACATGCTCGCCTCGAAGAGCTCATACCGCGCCTTCCCGCGCGCTTTCGCCTGGTACATCGCGGTATCGGCGTTGCGCAGCAGCTCTGATGGGCTCAGGTCCGGCGTCGCAACCGCGATCCCGATGCTCGCCGAGGCATAGACCTCTTTCCCGTCGACAATGAACGGCTCCCGCAACGCCGCGGTAATGCGCTCGGCCGCCGCGGTCGGCGCCATGGGCCCGGACGCATCCTCGAGCAGGATCGCGAACTCGTCGCCGCCCAGGCGCGCAACGGTGTCGCTCGTGCGGACCGCGTCGCAGAGGCGCCGCGCGATCGTGGACAGCAGCTGATCGGCCGGCAGGTGGCCAAAGCTGTCGTTCAACGTCTTGAAGTTGTCGATGTCGAGGAACAACACCGCGACCGGGTGCCGGCCGTGGCGCCCGGTGATCGCCAAAGCGTGTTGCACGCGGTCCAGGAACAAGGCGCGGTTCGCCAGCCCAGTCAGCGGATCGTGGAACGCCTGATGGACGAGTTGCGCCTCGAGCGATTTGCGCTCGGTGATGTCACGGGTATTGATGACGATGCCGCGCACGGTCGGCTCGTGCATGAGGTTCGTGCCGACCGCCTCGACATAGAGCCACCGCCCATCCCGATGCTGCACGCGCCATTCGCTCGGCGCCGTGACGCCGGGGCGCAGCGCCGCCTCGGTAAACATCGCCTCGCCGCGCGAGGCATCCTCGGCGTGCAGGAGCGATGTGATCGCGCGACCCTCGATCTCTTCGGGCGTGAACCCGAACACGCGCGTGGCCGACGGGCTCACGTACGTGATGACGCCGGCCTCGTCGACGACCGCGATAACGTCCGATGAGTGCTGCACGAGCGAGCGGAATCGGGCTTCGTTCTGTCGCTTGGCGCGCTCGGACACGAGGCGTGCGTTCTCGCGCACGGCCGCGATCTGGCGCGTGACGACGAGCACCGTCACGACGACCATTGTCATCGCGAGCAGGGACCACGACGACGGGTGGGCCCGCAGCGCATCGCGCATCAAGAGCGCCGCGCAGAGCGCGAGCGCCGTGTACGGCAGTGGGCTGAACGACTGGACATCCGCATCGAGGTCCGGCTCGGGCGTGTCGCCCGACGTGTGCTCGGGGTCCGCGGCCGATCGATAGAGGCCCCACGTGATCAGCGCGTAGGACAACATCATGGGGATGTCGGTCCACGCCATGCCGAACGGCCCGACGCGCACCAGCACGAGATCGTTCGCCAGATCGCTGAGCGCGAAGATGGCGACGCCCGAGAAGAAGAGCGCGGACGCCGTCGAGCCGCGCGCCGGCAAGCGGCGCAGCAGCACCGTCGTGAGACCCGCGAGTACCAGGATGCTGCCGAGCGGGTAGAGAAAAGTGATGAGCGTGGCGATCGGGCTCGTCGTCTCGCTCACGGTCGGCACGATGACGAGCTGCCAGATCACGATGCCGCCGCTCAGCAACACCGTGAGCGCGTCGAACATGAACTTGCGGCGTTCGATCCGCTGGCGACTCGCGAGGGGAAGCGAGACGAGGCCCGTGACGAACAACGGGTACCAGAGGAGATATGGGAGGTTGACCCACCACGAGCCCGTGTAGTCGCCGAGCTGCAGCACGTTCGTGTAGAGGAACGAACATGCGTTTCCGACGGACACGAATAGCCAGGCGGTTCCGAACCACCGGAACGCGCGGCGAATGCGCTCGTCGACGACGCGTGAAGCAGCGAACCAGGCCATGAAACATGTGACCAGGTTCATCGGCGGGAACGCGAGAATCGTTAGCGGTCTCGTTCCAGCCTGCGTCTTCAGTGTCGCAAAAACTATAGGATAACTGGCGGCCCAGACCGTCGCGGCGATCGCTAAACCGCGCGCAATGGTTAGAGGGCGCCAATTTTTGGCGGCCACGGTCATTACAAGAAAGGACGCATAACTGCCCAGGTTCGTTTCGTCCCCAGAGTGGGGGCTGTAACTTATGTAACTCGCGCCATTGACGCCACTTATCAGGTGGCGTGACCCCAGGGGCAATGTCCTCGTTTGGTGGGTATGCGGCTCGCGCTCGAAGCTCCCGAACGGCTCGCTATTCACGATCACGCGACCGGTATCCGCATCCTCGGCGGCATCCTGGTCGTGCTCGGCGCCGTGTACTCGAACGTCCCCGGCGTCGCGTGTGCGGTCGCGGGGCTTCTGACTATCCTCCTCCCGGAGGAGAGACGTATAGTCATCGACCGCGAGGCCGGCATCGTCACCATCGATCGGCGTGGCGGAGGCGGCTGGAGTCGCGCCCTCTACCCGCTCTCGGCCGTCGCCGACGTCGTGCTCGAGGAGAGCGACGAAGAGGCCTCCACCGGCCGCTTCCGCGTCGCCTTCGTGCTGCGCGACGGGGGCCGCGTCCCGTGGACTTGGTCCTACTCCCGCGCCGCCGCCGGCGCCCGCGCGCACATCGACGCCGTGCGCCGATTCCTCGGCACCGCGGCACTGCCTCCCTCGGTTCAACAACCTCGGCGGCGGTCGGCGACTTAGCGCGAAATACACAGCGCCTTCGGCGACCGCTTAAGTCGTCGGGTCGGGATTGCCGGCTGATATGGGGCGAGGCCGGACTACGTCCGATAGCTTTCGCGGCATGACGGCGTCAGTCCCGGTCGAGATTGTCGACGAAGTGAACGCCAGAATCCTGGCGGTGTCCGAAGATCGCGTCGCGGGATTCTCGCGGGACCCATTCGCCGAGATCGCGGAGCGATCGGGCGTTGATCTCCCGATCGTGCTGGAGCGCCTGAGGGCGATGCTGGCCACGGGCACGATCCGCCGGATCCGCCAGACGCTGATGGCGACGAACCTGGCGCCGGGCGCACTGGTCGCATGGCGCATCCCGGTCGATCGAATCGACGCGGGTTTCGACTACATGGTCGAACGCGACCCCTTCTCCGGCCACGTCGTGATCCGCTCGACCGACGCCGAGACACCGGGATCAGCGTATCGACTCTGGACGACGCTGAAAGTCCCGCAGGGCTACTCGATGGAAGCGCACTGCGAGTATCTCCGTCGACAAATCGGAGCCGAGTCGTTCCGGATGATGCCGGCGAAGCGCCTGTTCGCGCTCGGCGTCGGCCACATACGCCGGCGGACGATCGAGCCGGGTGACAAGAGCGATGCCCCAGGCGCCGTGCTCGACACCGCGATCGTCGAGCTCTCGCCACTCGAATGGCGCGTGCTCGAGCCACTCAAGCGAGAGTTCGCGCCCGACGAGGTTCGAGAGGACCCGTGGGCAGCGCGCGCGGCCGAAGCCGGGGTCTCGATCGATGAGTTCTGCGCGGTGGCCGGGCGGCTCAACGAGCGCGGCGTGATCGGCCGCTTCTCGACGTTTCTCGAGCACGTCAAGCCGTCGAGCACGGGAGTCCGCGTGACGCGATACAACGCGCTTTTCCACTGGCGTGTACCACCGGGCCGCGAGATCGAGGCCGGGCGCGAGATCGGACGGCACCATATCCTGACGCACGCCTACTGGCGCGAGGGTGGACCGGAGTTCGCGAACGTGAACGTGATGGCCGTCGCGCACGGGACGGACAAACCCCTGGTGCTCGCACACAAAGCCGCGATCGACCGGCATCTCGCGGAAGTAGGGATACCAGTGAGCTACACGAACGTGTTCTGGGGTGGCCGGAGCGAGATCAAACCCTCAGAGGTCAGCCCGGCGGCCTACGCGGCCTGGTTAACGAATCGGCGCTGACGCCCTCCAAAACCAACGAATACACCTCACGCGCTGAATTATTCTAGCGGCGTGAACTTTTGGGCATAAATTCCCCCTAGACCTGAGAGACCCAGGTACACGTCTCAGCGTCACATCACCTCTTACCCCGACCCAGCGTGCGCCTTTTTGTCACGGTTACCGCTCTCGTTCTCGTTGCGAGTGCCTGCTCCGACTCCTCTACGAGCCCGAAGAGCAATGAGGCAACGATCCGCGGCGTCTCGGTGGCGCCTAATCCCAACAGTGTCCTGTCGGCGATCGTGACCCTCACCGCCGAGCACGCCGAGTCCGCGAGTGTCTCGTTCTCGTCGTTAACGGATCCCGGGAGCTCGACACCCTGGTATCCCGTCGCAAATAGTTTCGGCCATATCACGGTGCTCGGAATGCTCGCCAACATGACCTACACACTGGTCGTGCACGTCGCTGGACGGACCACCGCTTCCGACACCATCCAGTTTACGACCGGCGCCCTCCCCAACCTGATCCAGCAGATGTCCCTGACCCTCTCTCAGGGAACGCTCGGTTCCGGCTACACGCTGCTCGCGGCGCTCAGTACGACCGATACCGTGACCGCGGTCGCGTTCGACTCGATCGGACGGGTGCGCTGGTACCGCGAGATACCGGGATGGAACTCCGGGGACATCAAGATGCAACACAACGGCAACTTCACCGCGGCTCTCTCGGGCGTGGGTGGTTCGATGGCCGGGCCCGGCGAGTACGTCGAGTTCTCGCCGGACGGGAATATCGTGGCGACCTTCAACGTGCCGGTCGGCTTGCCGGATATTCACGAGTTCTGGCTGACGGGAGACTCCGTGGCCGGCTACTCCGCTCACATGTGGGCGTACGCCGAAATCCGACAGCTCGATCTCGCGGGTGTCGGGCCCGGGGGAACGGCCAACGAGCCGGAATACGGCCACACGCTGTTTCGCGCATCCCAGAACGGCGACGTGCAGTTTGCGTATACGACGTGGAACTACTATGGCGTCGCCGACTGGATCGAGCCGACGTGCTGCGCGCCCAACCTCGACTTCGATCACCCGAACGTCATCGACTTCGCGCCGGACAGCAACTACATCATATCGTTCCGAAATTTCGGGGCGGTAGCCAAGATCGATCGGGCCAACGGGAAGCGGCTCTGGCAGCTCGGCGGCACGCAGTCGACCTTGACCTTCTTGAACGATCCCCTCGGATTCTTTAGCGGCCAGCACAACGCGCACTTCCTGGCGAACGGCGACCTCGTGGTCTTCGACAATGGGCTGCGCCACAATCCGCCCCACTCGCGCGCCGCCGAGTATGCCATCAACGAGAGCGCGAAAACCGCGACGCTCGTCTGGGAATACGAGCCGCAGCCGATGGTGTTCGCTTCGTTCATCGGCTCCGTCGGGCGACTCTCGAACGGCAATACCCTCGTCGGCTTCGGAGCCCTCGGGCAGATCGACGAGGTCGACCCGGTCGACAATCTGCTGGCGCGGGCGTTCTTCACGTCGTCCGGGAAGATGGCCCAGTTCTATCGCGCGTACCGGCTGCCGTCACTCTACAAGTATCAGGCGCCGTAATTCGCGGAGGTGCCGCGGCCACACGGCCGTGGCATAACGGAAGAAGTTCTCTCGCGCCTCGGGGTGCAGAGAAAGAAACCGGGCCAAGGACATGTGTCCTTTGGCCCGGTTGCATATCTGACATGCCGTCACGAGATTGCCGCCCGATCGGTCGCCGCCCTTCACCCGCGGCTGTACATGGTCTGTCGACAGGTCCTCGACGGCCCACACCAACCCACAATACACGCAGCGATAGCCGTCCCTCTCGAATATTTCCTCACGGGTCAGGGCAAGCTCCCGCTCGAAGCGGCCGTCTGCAGTCCACGGACATTCACCTTCGCCCCCTGCGTCAAGCGCGACTGACCGTCGGTCACCACGCGCTCGCCTTCGGCCAACCCCTTTGAGATCACGACCAGTGTGTCCGCCACGCGACTCACCACGATCGCCCGCTGCTGGGCGGTGTTCGCCTTATCAATCACAAAAACATAGCTGCCCTGCTGACCCGTCATGACCGCCTGCTGCGGGACGACGAGCGCGTCCTGCTGCACGTAGAGCCGCAGCGTCGTGGCCACGTACTCGCCCGGCCACAGCTCGCCGCGCTGGTTGCCGAACGTCCCCTTGAGGAGCACGGTCCCGGTCACCGTATCGACCGCATTGTTCACGAACGAGAGCGTGCCCGTCGTCTGCGGCACATTCACCGTCACCGGACCCGAGCTAGGCGCCCCGCTCGCGCCGCCCGACGAACGCGGCTGGCTCGTCACCGCCGGATGGCTCGGCGGGCCACTCGCTTGCTGCTGCGGCTGCGGCGACTGCGCTGACGGCTGCGATGCCGTCGGCGCGGGATCGCCCGACGAGATCGACGTCCCTGGCGGCGCGTCGGTCTGCTGATCGCTCGCCGAGGGCGGCAGCGCGCTCGTTGTCGGCGACACGGTCACCGGCAGCGACCCGGTCGCGATGTACTTCTGAATGTCAGGCAGGTTCGTCGCCGGCACCGCGAACTGCACGTAGATCGGCTTGATCTGGTTGATCACCACGAGCGGCGTCGCCGCGGCACCGTGCACGAGATTGCCCTCGCGCACGAGCAGCTGTCCCGTACGACCCGCGATCGGCGCCCGCACCGCCGAGTTGTCGAGGTTGAACTTCGCATTGGCGACGGCCGCCGAATCGGACACGACGGTCGCCTGGGCGACGCCCGCGTTGGCGCGAATTTGATCCGCCTGCTCCTTCGTCACGTAATCCTTCTGAACGAGATCGTCGTAGCGCACGACCTCGGCGTCGGCATTTATCAATGTCGCTTTATCTCGAGCCAGCGTCGCGACGGCCTGGTTGTACGCCGCGCGGTACGGGATCGGGTCGATCTCGAACAACACTTGACCTTGGCTGACCTCTTCGCCTTCGCGGAATGCCACTTTCCTGACGATGCCGTCGACCTGCGACGCCACGGCGGCCGTCTGAATGGGATAGACGGTGCCGTTCGCGCCGATGTTGTACGGCACCGCCGCGCGGCGCACCGACGTCACGGCAACCGGAACGGGCAGGTTGGCGCCAGCCCCACCACGGCCGCCGCGCTTCCCGCCGCCGCCCGTGCTGGTACTCGCGCCGCCGCTAGCCGTCGCGCCGCCTTGCTGTTTTGAACCGCACGCGAGCAACACGGCGGTGAGCGTGAAAATCGCGAGTGTCTTCATCGAGAACCACGACTTGTTGAGTCCGACGTGAGTTGGATCGGCATCTCGCCATGAATCCCGATCACACCGGCATCATGCGAAAGTTGAGCGAGGTCGGCGTACCACGTCCACCGCGCCTGGGCTTCGGTCGCCCGTGCGCTAGCCAGCGCAGCCTCTGCCGTCAAAAGATCGAGAATCGCGCCGACGCCCTGCTTGTATTTGCCGAGCGCGACATCATAGTTGCTCTGCGCGCTGGTGAGGAGATCCGTCGACGACTTCACCTGTGCGGTTGCCGTGCGCAGGTTGTAATACGACGTGAAAACCTGATACACGACCAGGTCCCGTTGATACTCGGCGTTGGCGTCGGCCGCCCGGGCCAGCTCCTTCGCCTGCAGAATATCATACGAGCTCTGGAATCCCGAGAAGATCGGGATCGAGACCTGGGCCGACAGGGTCCAGGTGTGACCGTTCTGCGTCGAGTCGGACTTGTCGTAGTACGTCTGGCTGCCGGTCGCGCCGAGTGAGATCGAGGGCAGCCAGTTGCCGCGAGTCACCGCGATGTTCGCGTGCTGCTCGCGCGAGAGCGCGCGGAAAGACGCGAGATCGGGCCGGTTGTTCACCGCCTCGTCCACCAGCGAATCGACCGACTGCGCGATCGACTGCACTGCCACGTTCGGTGGCTCGGGCGCGATGTCGTAGGGCAGGTTCGCGGGGAACCCGAGCGCGACCGCGAGCGACCCGCGCGTCGTCTGCACCGCGCCTTCGTCCGTCTCGAGCGTGAACACGGCCTGCGAATACGTCACCTGGGCCTGCAGCACATCCGAGATGGTCGCGACACCCGCGTCGTGGCGGTCCTTCGCCGACGCAAGGCCGACGCTATCCTCTTGCACGGTCTTGGTGGCACCGTCGCGCACGGCCTTGGCCGCGTTGTAATTGCAGTACGATTGAATGATCGCCAGCGTGACCGCCTGCACCGTCGAGTTGTGCGTATACGAGGCGGAGAACGCGGCTTCTTTCGCGGCGTCCATCGCGCCGAACCGCCCGAAATCCCACAGCAGCCACGTCGCCGACGCGCTCGGCTGCACCAAATCACGATGCCGCTCCGAGGTACCCGAACCGGTCCCGAGCGTCGTGCCTCCCGCCACGGTGCCCGTGCCGCCGGTCGATCCTGTAAATTCGGCGAGCCCGGTGGCGGTCACTTGTGGCAAGTACTTGCCGAACGTCGAACCGATGACCGCGCCGGCCGCGCGCGCCTGTGCGTACGAGGCTCGCGTTTGCGGGTTGTTGAGCAACCCGAGGTTCACGACATCTTGGAGCGTCAGTTGGCTGATCCGCTGCTCGATGTCCGTTGGGACCACGTTGTGAGGCGCGGAGTCCCGCGCGATGGCGCGCGCCGGCGGCGTCCAATACTGATTCGGAGCCTCGGGCGCGCTGGGTTTCCCACCCACATTAGGTGGATTATGGATACAGGCGGCCAAGCCGCCGAGCAGGACCAAAACCGCGGTCTGAGCGGCTCGTGCCTTTCTCATATACTGATCAGTACGGATAATAGGGTCTATTTGTTGGAGCGTAGCTCCTCGGCGGCCGCCAGCGCGTAACCGATATTGTCAGACAGCGCGCGACCTTGCTCGGTTGCACTAGTGACGGTGTCTACGCCTAACGACCGCAAGCGGAGCAAGTCGAGGGCCAGGTTCTGCAGAACGAGCGAGGCCCGCTCGAGCTGGGCGGTCAGTTCCACCCGGCGCGCCGAGAGCTGCGGGCGGAGCGACTCGGGCGTCTCGACATCGATGCGGTGGAGCGCCGTGGCGTAGTCCGCGATCTGGTCGACCAACTCGTTCGCCGCCGGAGTCGGGTCCTGCGTCACGGGCGCTCCAGATTTTTTCGCGGCTGCCTTGAGCTTGGCATAGTGGTCGAGGACCGCGGCATGGTCACCGGTCGCCCTGCGGACAACGGCGCCATACGGGCCGTTCAATACCTCGGGCGCAACGAGCCGGGAGGCCGAGCGCTCGCCCGACGCGAGCGCGCCGCGACCAACCGTGACCGGGTTTCCCATGAGCGCCGCCCAGGGGTTCACCCCGTCGGCCCACAGCTTTCCGGCGCTGTTTACGATCGCGAAGCCGGGCCAGATCGTGATCCAGAAGAACCAGATGTCGTGGAGGCCCGACATGGCGTTGATGCCGAACCAGAGCGCGTTCCAGCCGAGGAACGACACGGTCGCGCGGCGGAATTTCCTGACCCTGAGCGCCAGCCCCTCGGCGTCCGTCCGATCTGCCAGCTTCTCGGGCTTGGACCTGCCAGTGTTCACCAGTGCAGGAGACGGAGCAGGGGCATACGCCGGTGGTGGTGCATATACCGGCGCGGGTGCGGGTGCGGGTGTGGGCGCTGGAGCCACCTTCGGGATGCTGTCCGGGAAATCCAGCGCCTTGACCACTGATGCGGCGTCCTGGAAGCGATCCGCGGGATTTTTTTGGAGGAGCCGATTAATGATCGCGACGAGATCGTCGGGTACGTCCTGTCGCACCTCTTTGATTGGCCGTGGCGTCTCCGTGAGATGCTTGACGAGCAACGCGGCGGTGTTCGACCCCGCGAAGGGCGGTGTCCCGACGAGCGCCGCGTAGATGACGACACCGAGCGAGTAGAGATCGCTGCGCCCGTCGACCGCACGCTCGCCCGTGCACTGCTCGGGAGACATGTACGCCGGTGTGCCGATGGCGACCCCGGTGGCCGTGAGCCGTGTCCCGGTGGTGTCGTCCGCGGCGCGCGCGATGCCGAAGTCGGTCACCATGGCGCGACCATCGTCGCGCTGCAACATGATGTTGTCCGGCTTGATGTCGCGATGGATAACGCCGCGCTGATGGGCGTAGGCGAGTGCATCGGCGACCTGGCGGAGCAACGCGCGGACTTCGACGATCCCTAAGCGGCCGTGTGTCGTGAGCCGCTGGGCCAGCGTCTCGCCGTCGACGAACGCCATGATGAAGTAGACGAAGCCGTCTTTCTCGTCGACCGAGTAGATCGGCACAATGTTCGGGTGCGACAACTGTGCGGCCATTTCGGCTTCGCGCAGAAATCGTGACCGAATCTCGTCCCGGTAGGCGAGCTCCGGCGGGAGGAGCTTGACGGCGACCGAGCGCTTGAGCCGTGTGTCCTTTGCGCGGTACACGATGCCCATGCCACCACGCCCGATCTCTGCCTCCAAGGCATATCCGGGCGCGAGCACTTGCGCGAAACGCGCTTGTAGGGCGGGATCTTGAGCCATAGCGTGACCAGTGCCAGAGGACCGGCGTCTCGTTCTCGGAACATAACGGTCTCCGGTGCCGGTGTCTCTCTCAGTGAAGCAAGTGGTATTGGGTGTCGCAGGAGGCGGGCTCGTTCTCGGGCTCGCCGGATTCGCGGTCTATCACCAGGCCTCGATCAATTCGTCCGAACGGGCCCTCCGTGAGATCGAAAGGTCCTTTCGGGATCATGATGGGACACGGCTCGCGTATTACCTCAATACGGATGCAGTGACCCAACAAGTTTCTGACGAGGGCGTCGACTGGCTTTCGTCGCAGCACGACGAGGGCACGCTGAGGGCCCTGATCGCCGAAGTGCCTGGCGCAGAACAAGGTGCGACCGACAGCGCGGCTCGAATCCTAGCGCTCAAGTCCGCGTTGGCCGAGAAGGGAGGCAAGGGCATTGCGATGGCGCTTTCCTCGGGGACGGCGGACAGCGCGGATGTCGCGGTACGCCTGTTGGCCGCGTTCGCGGGGCTCCCGCCGCTCGATGTCATTCTGGCCGGTGACCACCTGCAGTTGTCCGAGATCGGCACGGCCAAGGGCACCGGGACGGACCGCGTCATACCCGTTGTGATGCACGATCGCGAGCTCGATATGCAGGTCGTCCTTGGCGTCGCGGTGCACCATCAGGGAGCGCGTTGGCAAGTGAGTGGCATCGATGGGCTGGACCATACGCTCGAGACGCTCGACAACGCGCAGCAAGAGCGCTTGATCGTCGCCAATCGGCCGATCGAGAGCCAGTTGCAGGACCTCGTCGGGATTGGCGCGCCGACCATCTCAAAAACGGCGCACGGCCGGTACCACACCTCCGTGCGACTCCAACTGCGCATTGACAACAAAGGGTCGGACCTGGTGCGCGGGATCGATCTCGCGCTGTCGACGCGCTCATCCGACGACGAGCACGCCGAGATGCTGCACGTCGATGGGCCGATTCCCGCGGGTGGAGCGGTGATGGCCGAGTGGTCATTCGATGAGACGCGACGCGGCTCGAGCCGCACGGCGTCGATCCTCTCGCATCCCGATGACCTGATGCTCCGCGCCCGCCGAGTCGTGGTCGACTCCGCGGGCGTGGCCGATACGGTGCAGCTCTTCAAGAGTTATCGCGCGCTACGCCGGCGGAATCGTTAGCTCGACCTCGTCGCCAGGGTTGACCTGGATGACCTGCGAGCGCGGCGCGTAGTTCCCGCCGATCGGGATCATCAAGAAGCTCATTGTGATCGGCGTGCGCACGAGGTAGTCCGGAATGGTCATGTGCGCGGTGCTGTTGCCCGTCGCGCTTCCCAGCCGGACCCGCGCGCCATCTTGCGGAAGCGCGTAGATATCCATATCCAGGAAGCCCTGGTTGATGACGGTGAGGTGCGTTTTTGGTATGGGCTCTTCTTGATCGCCCGGCTTGCCGCTCGAGCCCGAGTGGCAGGCGAGGGCGAGTGAGAGCATCAGCAGCATGGGGGCAACGCGAATGCGAACTGACACGGGGATCCTCGGGTGGCGGGCGATAGGGTTGGGTGCCGCCTTCCTCCTCGTGATAATACTCGCTCAACG
>DATMLM010000061.1:0-14925 GCA_035570055.1 Gemmatimonadaceae bacterium | reverse complement strand
ATCGTCGAAGAGCCGTAGATGACGTACCCGGCGGCCACCTGACGTCGGCCCGCTTGCAGCATGTCGGAGAGATCACCGCGGGCCCCGCGTGAGACTTTCCGCATGACGGAGAAGATCGTGCCGACCGGGACGTTGACGTCGATGTTCGATGAGCCGTCGAGCGGGTCGAACACGATGACATACTTTCCCATCGGAAAGCCGTCCGGGATGGGAATAATGTCGGGCTCTTCCTCGGACGCCATGGCGGCCAAGCGCCCACCGTGGTCCAGCGCCTTGATGAGAATGTCGTTGGCCAGCACGTCGAGCTTCTGCTGGGTCTCGCCCTGCACGTTGATCGCTGTGGTCGCCCCGAGCACGTCCGCGAGTCCAGCGCTCCGCACTTTATTGGCGATCAGCTTGGCCGCGAGCGCCAGATCGTAGAGAATGCCCGACAGCTCGCCGGTCGCCTGGGGATAGAGTCGTTCCTGCTCGATGATGAATCGCTCGATCGTCACGACCGACACATCGGTGTGATGGACCACGACCACCCCCGGTTAAAGGTTAGCGCACCGCGCCATGATGCGGCTGTCTGGCCACCCGCTGCATGGCGTCGAGCACGATCACGGCCAGCTCCGCTTGCGCTTGATCCTTACTCAGGGTCACGCGGGTCACCGCCGAGCCGAGCGCGTCACCCACGATGTAGCGGGGACGCGCTTGGTTCAAGGCAAACGTGAGGACGTCGTCGCGACACCGGTCGCACGAACAGAGCTCGGGGTGCGAGGGCCGCAGGGTCTCGTAGGACGCCCGAATGGCTTCTTCGAGTGCGTTGATCACATTACCACCTGCTGAGGCACAGACACGGGCAAGGCACGAGTCGCGCCAATAATCTCGCCGGTAAACGTCGACCCCGTCGTCCCGGTGATCTTCACCCGATAGTAGCCGCCAAGCACCGCGGCGCCTGAGCGGAGGACCACGGTCTTGAAATCGCGGGTCCGCGCCTGAATCTCCCCTTCGCCCCGCTTGGCGACCCGCTCGGCCAACACCTCGTGCTCCGTCCCAAGTAGGCCCAGGTTGCGCCGCCGGCTGGCGCCCCGAACAGTCTCGATGAGCCGGGCCAGCCGCTCGCTGGCCACGTCATCCGATACCGTCTCCCCGACCGGAAAGCGCGTGGCCGCCGTCCCATCCCGGGGAGAAAACTTGAACGTGTACGCGTCCTCGAATTCCACCTCCCGCACGACCGCCAGCGTCTCTTCGAAATCGTCGTCCGTCTCGCCTGGAAATCCGACGATCACGTCCGTGGTGAGCGCGAGCCCCGGGATCGCCCCGCGAAGCCGCGCCACGCACTCCAGGTAGCCCTCGCGAGAATACCGGCGCAGCATGCGCTTGAGAATGCGCGTGGAGCCGGATTGCATCGGCAGGTGGACGTGTTCGCACACTGCGGGAACTTCGGCGAGCGCGGAGATCACCCGGTCGGAGAAATCGTTCGGGTGTGGGCTCGTAAAGCGAATGCGACGGATACCCGATACCGCACCCACCGCGCGGAGCAGATCAGCGAAATCGTGTTCCCCGTCGTGATACGAGTTGACGGTCTGGCCGAGCAGCACGACCTCGGTCATGCCCTCGGCCACGACGGATTCGACCTCGCGGACAACGTCAGCGAGGCGCCGGCTCCGCTCAGGACCGCGTGTCGTCGGCACGATGCAGTACGTGCACCGGTAGTCGCATCCCCGCTGGACCGGGATCCACGCTTTCACGCCGTCGATCCGCCGCGGCGAGAAATCTTCGTAATGCTCCTCGAGATCAAACTCTGTCGCAGTGGCCCGAATGCCGCGGCGGGCACCGTCAAGCAGAGCAGGCAACGCGCGATAGCCGTCGGGTCCGATCACGAGACTCACGTGCGAAGCACGCTCCAACAGCACGGGGCCGAGGCGCTGCGCCATGCATCCCGTCACACCGAGGATCGCGCCCGGCGCCATATGCCGTTTGAGCTCGCCGAGGCGCCCGATCACCCGTTGCTCCGCGTGATCCCGAATCGCGCACGTGTTGACGAGAATGACATCGGCGCCGTCCGGGCCATCGACGGGACGATAGCCGGATGCCACGAGCTTTCCGAGCATGAGCTCGGAGTCGCTGACGTTCATCTGGCAACCATACGTCTCGACGTAGACGGTCGGCTGATCGGTCATCGCGTAATGGTAAGGCGGTTGGGCGTGGTCGTGCTGGCAACCAACAATCCTCGCCACCGAGTGCCGCGCGGGATAGTCGGGTCGGCCAAATCGACCGTAAGATAGTCTTCCGTCATAGCCTTACGCCCACCCATAGCTATCGCGTCCGCGATCGTCCCCTTCCGGGCGTCCCGATACGCCGCGGCTTTCTGTGCAGCCAGGGCCCGTAGCTCAGCCGCCCGCTCGTTCGAGCGGACCGGTGGCCCGAGGCGCTCGGCCGCCGTGCCCGGGCGGGGCGAGTATGGGAATACGTGCAACGCCGTGAACGGGAGGCGTTCGACGAGCGCCATCGTCGCGCGGTGATCTTCTTCGGTCTCCCCGGGGAATCCGGCGATGACGTCGGCGCCAAGCCCAAAGGCCGGTACACGATCGACGATCTCGGCGATCGCGCGCTCGTAGGTCGCGGCGGTATACCAGTGACGACCCATGCGTTTGAGCACGCGATCGGAGCCCGATTGGAGCGGCGCATGCAGCCAGGGCGCGATCGCACCCTCGCGGAGCAGGCCGCGCAACCGGCCATCGACTTCCGTCGCTTCGATTGACGACAACCGAAATCGCGTACCGGGCAGCCGGTCGACGAGCGTCTGGACGAGCACCCCCAGGGACTCGTGGGAGCCAATATGGATGCCGGTGAGCACGATCTCGGGATGCCACTCGGCCAGCCGCTCGGCCTCGGCCAGGATTTCCCCGATAGCGCGCGAACGGTGCGCGCCCCGCGCGATCGTCGTCGCGCAAAACGTACAGTGCTCGTCGCAGCCGTCCTGGATGCGGAGCAATGCGCGTGTGCCGGTTTGTCTTATCGTCTCGCGCTTCGCGCTCGACGCTATTCCGAGCGCCATCGCGACGGCTTCGATATTCGCCCCCTCCACCACATCGGAGACGCCCTGGGGTATTGCAGCGGGCAGACACCCCATGACGATGGTGCGAGCGCGCGAAGCGCGCCGCACCGCTTGCCTGACGTCCGCGTCGGCCTGCGCGGTGACGGTACAGCTATTGATCACCGCGACGTCGGCGTCGCTCGGCGAGTCGACCAGGTCGTGGCCCGCCGAGCGCACGAGTGAGCGGACGGCTTCGGCATCCGCCTGATTCGCCCGACACCCGAACGTCTCGAGATAGACGTTCACGCCGTCACCACGGGGTACTCGGCCGTCTTCGGCGCCTGCGGCAGGAGGATGTGAAACGCCGAGCCCTGCCCTTCGGCGCTCTGCACCCAGATGCGCCCGCCGTGCTGCTCGATCACCAAGCGACAGAACGCGAGCCCGAGGCCGGAGCTGCGCACGCGCGGCGCGTTGAGCGCACGCACTTGCTCGAACTTCCGAAAGATCAGCTCGTGATACTGCGGCGGAATGCCAGGACCGTTGTCCGCCACGGTGAACAACACGCCGGACGGATCACGCCGGGCGGTCAACGTCAACGTGATGGCGCGCGCGGAATGCGTGAGCGCGTTTTGCACGAGGTTCGCGAATACGCGCTTGAGGAGTCCCCGATCCGCTTCGAACAGGGTCACGTCGTCCGCGACATCGAACGTGGCGGTCGCGCCGTCCTGCTGAAATCGCACGGCCCACTCGCCGAGGATCTCGCCGAGCAGATCCGAGGCCGAGATCGCCTCGAGCGAGAGCGGCAATGCGGCTTCTTCGATGCGGGCGATTTCGAGCAGGTCCTCGATGAGTCGCAGGAGCTCCTGCGCTTTGCCGTCCGCATCGGACACCATCCCGCGCTGATCGCCGGAGAGCGGCCCGAGATCGCCGTCGAGCAGCAGCTCGAGACTGGCGAGGATCGACGTGAGCGGGGTCTTGAGATCGTGCACGATCATCTTCATGAGATCGTCGCGCACTTTCTCGAGCTCGCGCAACTTGCGATAACTGTCCTCGAGCGCATCCGTCGCCGCCTTGAGCCGGATCAGGCTCCGCACCCGGGCGCCCAGCACGAGCCGATTGTGCGGCTTGGTCAAGAAATCATCGCCGCCGGCTTCGATCGCTTTCACGCGGTCGGAGGTGTCGTTCAACGCCGTGACGAAGATGACCGGGATGCGCGCCGTGCGCGGATCGCGCTTGATGCGGCGGCAGACCTCGAACCCCGTCGAGCGATCGTCGCAGCCGAGGTCGCCGGCCGGCATCGACACGTCGAGGATGCACAGCTCGGGATGGTGTACGAAGGCCGCCGTCAAGGCGGAAGGCCCGTCGAGGGCCGAGACCGTACGGTAACCGAGCGCGTGAAGCTGATCGAAGAGCAACTCCACGTTCGCGGGGACGTCGTCCGCGACGAGGATCAGCGGCGCTTGGGGCTCGGTCACGGTCGGATAGTCAGCCCGACGCTCAGGATGAACGCTTTCTCGCTGATGCCGAGTACTGGCGTGCGGTCGGCATGAATGATCGAGACGTCGAGCACCGATCGCTGCAGAAGGAGTGGAATGCCGAGTCCTCCACTGATATCGGTCTCCCGAATCGGCGTGCCGTCGAGCACGTACGGCAAGGGGCGATTGCCACCGCCCACGCGCAGCGTGAGGTACCGATTGGCGCTGAGCTTCGGTCCCTCGATATCGGCGCCCACGCTCCACCCGCCGCCATTCTGTGCCTGGAGATCGCCGTGCTCGAGCAGGTTGAGCCGCGACCACTCTTCCCAGTCATAACGGGCGGAGATCAGGAGGCCCTGCAGGGGATTGAGGAGCAGACCACCGCCGACGCGGGCGGGAATGAGCCCGTGTGCCACGGTTGCGGAGTCGCCTTCCCGCACCGCGATGCCGCCGCCATATCGGAACGAGCCCGCGAGCCCGAGCCATTTCACGGGACGCATGGTAATGCCGCCCGATGCGCCCACGCCGTCGTACGAGAGCGAGTTCTTGAACTGGGACATCGAATACTGATTGGGGATCGTATCCGTGACGGTCACCTGCTGGAGCAGCCGATTCTCTCCCGTAAACACGTCGAAGCCGCCACCGATGGCCAACCAGGAGCCGAATGCCCACGCCGCCGTGAGGCGGATGTCGTTGATGCCACCGCTCGACTGGATCGTCGACGTCAGCGTGTCGCGCTGATTCGTGTTGGGGTTGTTGATCAAGCTGGTCTGCGACACCTGGAACGTGCGGTCCAGCAAGGTCGACCACGAAAGCGCGATCGCGCCGTTGCCCCAGATCGGGCCGCTGATCATGGCCAACGGGAAGCGCGAGGTCGTCGACGTCTCGTGCGTATTCCCGACCTCGACGGTCCGGAACTCCGGATCGTACTGGAAGTGAATCTGTGTCGTACGATCGGAGGCGATCGCCGCGGGGTTGATCGGCGACTGTGCGTCGAACTCGCCGAACGCACCGGCGGCGCCCTCGGAGCGCGTGCTCAATTGGCCCACCGGGTACCCGAAGCCCTGGGTACTGACGTTGCCCTGGGCGACGAGCGCTGCCGGAAGCAGGAGCGCGAAGACGCCGACGCACGAGACGCGCATCATGGTGTCCCGAAGGTCGACCGTTTGACGTACTGGATCTCGACGTGGGGCCGAAGCGCGGTATCCGGAGCGAACGATGACCAGAAGCTGGCTTCGAGCGTCGTCCCGCCCTCCGGCAGGATCCGGAGCACGATCGAGCGCGTATTGATCGTATCCGACACGTTCTGCCAGTTCTTCATCGCGTTCACGAGATTGATCTTCAACACCGTATCGGCCGACGGCACGAATTGCGTGGAATCCAGCGAGTAGATCGTATTACTGACGATGAAGTTCGTGGCCTCGGCCGGGCTCATCACCTTGTTCGATGAGACGACGGGCCACGGATACACCGCCAGAGTGTCGCCCGCCAATTGGAGCGGCTGGGGTTTCGGATGCAACTTCAACAAGGCGAGGATGACGTTCGCCGTGTCGATGATGCGCGGCGGCAGCGCGAAACGCAGAAAAACCCGGCGCGCGGGGATGCCACCGATGTTGAGTGCATTGATCGAGTCGGGGATCGCCCCCTGTACGATGAGCGGGTAGTGAATGAGCCGATCGAGCAACGAGGTATCGGTCACCGGTGTGACCGACCGAAAATCCGACGTGATGCGCGCGTACGTCGTGTCCTTGAGGCTGTCGAGGCTTCCGTAATAGCGGACGAACGGCGCCGGATTGATGGTGATCGTCGCGCGGACGCCATCACTCGGGCTGTTCAGCACCTGCGGAAGGATGCCGAGGCGCAATTTGCGATCGCCCCGCGCCTTCGCCAGGATCTTCGCCGTGTCCAGGCGAATGATGACCGTGTCGAGCGAGCTCGCGTTCAGCGTGTCGCTCAGTGTCGACGCCAGCTTCGCGCCGCTCGCCCCGAGAAAATGCGCGCTGTTGAACATGCTCGACAGCACGCTGACGGTCGTGTCCGCGGTGGTATCGAGATCAAACACGAGGAACTGGATCTGGTCCGACCCACGCGTGGTCGCGAACCCCGACCGGTTGACCGTAAACCACACGAGGGCGTCGTGTGCGACCGTCGGATAGAACTTGGCCGTGGTATCGTCGACCGTGGCCGTGTAGTAATTGGCGAGCGAATCGAACCGCATGACGCCGCGCACGTCCGCGCGATGCGGAATGCGCGCCAGCAAGATCTCCCCTTCATCGCCGAGCAGCGGAAAGCTGGCGATGGTCGTGTCGTAGACCGGAGAGAGATGGTCGATCCGGAACGTCGTATCGATCACCTGCAGATTCTGCCCGGGACAGAGCGCCGGGCATGCCGCGCCTCCGTTCAGATGCTCGCTGCACGCGGCGGCCGCGAACGCGGCGCCGAGGATGGTGGCAATAACGACAATGGGACGAACGGTCATGTCGGGGTGTCGAGGGACGACGGCAAGAATGCGTGCGGAAGCAGGTCGGTCAAGCGCCACCGTTCTTGTCGCTGGTCCGCCCCACCTCCCGCGACGCTGATAATCTCGACGTCCGGTGCCAGTTCAACCAGGACCTGCCGACAGGTGCCACAGGGAGGAGCCGGCGCGCGTCCGTTCGTGACGATGGCGAGCAGCACCGGTGCGGGCATCCCGAGCACGACCGCGGCCATCACCGCGCCGTGCTCCGCGCACATCGTCGAACCATAAGCAGCGTTCTCGACATTGCATCCGACGGCGATCGCTCCGTTGATATCGCACAGCGCGGCCCCGACGCGGAGCCCCGAGTACGGCGAATAGGCCCGCTCGTGCGCGTTCCGGGCAGCAGCGATGGCTCGCGCCTCCAACTCAGCGCGCGTCACGTGTACCCCCCCGGTCCCATGTAGGTCCGTTTCGCTCGGAGCGCGAGCCCGACAAGCAGCTCGTAGGGAGAGACTCCACCGCCCTCTGCGACCGTCACCGCATCGAGGACCCGGTCGCCGGCCCGCCCGAGGACGGTTGCGACGTCCCCGATCTCACAGGGCACATCTGTCACATCGATCATCGTCATGTCCATCGTGACATTTCCGACCACCGGCACCTCACGGTCATTCACTATCGCGTGGCCGCGATTCCCAAATGCGCGGCGATATCCGTCGGCGTAGCCGAGCGCGAGCGTCGCGATCCGTCGTGGGCTCGCGGCTCGGTATGTCGCGCCATAGCTCACCGATTCTCCGGGCGCGATCGTCCTCAGGTCCACGATGTGCGCTTTCAGCGTCGCGACCGGCTCGGCGTTCTTGCCAACCCCGTACAGGAACACGCCCGGGCGCACGATATCCCACGCGGACGGCCCAGCGAGCCGCTCGAGTGCGGGGCTGTTTTCGGCGTGCAGCAGGCGCGGGCGAGCGGGGAGTTTCGCCAACGCGGCCCTGAAGCGCTCCAACTGCCGCTCCATCGATCCATCGTCGCATTCGGCCGAGTGAAAATGCGTAAACGCGCCCTGAGGGACCTGGCCCTGAGTATCAATGGCATCCCACGGCATCCCCGCACGGCTCATCCCCGTGTCTATCGCCAGATGCCACGGGGCCCCTGACGGCGCCCACGCGGCAATCGCCTCGGCGGTCCCCAGCGTCGGCGTCAGTCGCTCCCGACGCGCTGCCTCCAATTCTGCTGGCAGTAGGGGCGTAAATACGACGACGGGCCGTTGAATCCCAGCGCTCCGAAGCTCGGCACCCTCGGCGATGGTCGCCACACCATAGCCCCAGGGGGAGAGCGTTTCGAGCGCGCGGACGACGGCGAGGACGCCGAGGCCGTAGGCGTTCGCCTTGACCATCGGCAACAGCGGCGCCTGGGCGCGACGAGAGATCGCCTGAGCGTTGCGAACGAGCGCGTCGAGGTCGATTTCGAGCCACGCGCCCATTAGACTTCCGCCAATGACGCAAGACAAAGCATCACTTGAAGATACGCTCGCAATAATGCGCGACTTGCGCGTCCGTTGTGACTGGGATGCTGCCCAAACGCACGACTCGCTTCGCCCCTATTTGATCGAGGAATCGCACGAAGTCGACGATGCGCTTCGCCGGGGCGATGACCGGGCCCTGAGGGAAGAGCTCGGCGACCTGCTGCTCCAGATCCTGTTCCACTCAGTCCTGGCCGAGGAACGCGGCGCATTCGACATGCACGATGTGGCGCACGGGCTGGTGACGAAGATGCGCTCCCGCCACCCTCACTTGTACGAAGGCGCCGAGAAGATCCCCTGGGAGCAAATGAAAGCGAAAAAGCGCTCCTCACTCGGCGAGGGCCTCCCGTTGACACTGCCGGCGTTGCACCGCGCGCACCGGCTGCAGGACCGTGCCGCGGGCGTGGGCTTCGATTGGCCGGATGCGTCCGGTCCGGCCGCGAAAGTCGCCGAGGAGCTGCAGGAAGTCACCGAGGAGCTGGCCGGCCCTCATGCGCACCACCGGCTGGAAGACGAACTGGGAGATCTGCTGTTCGCCTGCGTCAACCTGTGCCGCAAGGCTGGGGTCCACGCCGCATTGGCGCTCGACCGGGCCAACGCGAAGTTCGAGCGTCGCGTGGCCGCGATACAGACCGTGGCGACCGATCGCGGGATCACGTTGGCCGACTCCTCACCGGCCGTGCTGGACGAGCTCTGGGAGGAAGTGAAGCGACAGCGCGTCACGGAGTAAGACGTTGCATAGTGCGGGCGAAGGGTACCGTTTCCCGCACATGCGATATCCCACAGATCCACGCCACGGTGCGCTCCAGACCGAGGCCGAAGCCCGCATGCGGGAACGTGCCGAAACGCCGGAGGTCGAGGTACCACTGATACGCGTCGACCGGCAGCCCCTCGGCCACGATCCGCCGCTTCAGCTTCTCGTAGTCGTCCTCGCGCTGCGAGCCGCCGATGATCTCGCCGTACCCCTCTGGCGCCAGGCAGTCGTCGCACAGCACCGTGCGCGGATCGGCCGGGTTCTCCTTCATGTAGAAGGCTTTCGCTTCCTTCGCGTAGTTATAGATGAACAACGGCCGGTCGTACCCTTCCACGAGCAACGTTTCGTCCTCGGCGCCAAGATCGTCACCCCAGGGGACGGTCCGCCCCTTCTCTTGGAGTCGGACCAGGGCCTCGGCGTAGCTCAACCGAGGGAATGGCGCGACGACGCTCTCGAGCTTCGTGGTATCCCGTTCCAGCTCGCGGAATTGTTCGGCACAGCGATCGAGACATCGCGCAACGACGGCGCTCAACAACTCTTCCTGCAACCGCATGTTATCGTCCGAGTCGTTGAACGCCACCTCGGGCTCGATCATCCAGAACTCGGCCAGATGCCGCCGCGTCTTCGATTTTTCGGCGCGGAACGTCGGGCCGAACGTATAGATCCGGCCGAGCGCCGCTGCCGCGGCCTCGCCGTACAGTTGTCCCGTTTGGGCCAGGTATGCCGTTCCGAGATCGAAGTACTCCGTGGAAAAAAGCCCGCTCCGTTCCCCGATCGCCGCGGTCAGAATCGGCGTGTCCACGCGCACGAAGTCTCGTGCGTAAAAGAAGTCGTGGATCGACTGCTCGATTTCGGCGCGGACCCGGAGAATCGCGACCTGGCGCGGACTGCGGAGCCACAGATGGCGATTTTCCATCAGGAAATCGACACCATGCTCCTTCGGTTGAATCGGATAGTCGATCGGGCTCGAACCGATGATCTCGAGATTGGTGAGCCCCAGCTCGAACCCGCCGGGCGCGCGCGGCTCGGCGCGCACGGTGCCGGTCAAGGTGACGCTCGTCTCCTGCGTCAGCGCGGCGAACCGCTCCCAGACGTCGGGCGGCACGTCATTTCTGACCAGGACCGCTTGGAGCACACCCGTGCCATCGCGCGCGACGATGAACGCGATCTTTCCTGACGATCGCGTGTGCGTCGTCCACCCGCGAACCGTGACCGTTGTTCCCACGTGGTCGCGGAGTTCCGCGATCCGAACCAAAACAGTTGCCATTGCAGAAGTTGGCGGTTGTCGTGTGCGGCGCGAAAAGTGGGCTCCGTGCCCCCGCACTGTCAACGCGGCAGCCTCACATAGAATGACCCCAACCGTTAAGCTTCGGACATGACGCTCCGCGCCCGGCTCCTTTTGGGCATTTTGGCGATTGCGTTCGTGCTCGTCATCCCGCTGTACGTCGCACTACGCTCGCTCGAGGGACTGCACGAGCACGCCGCGGAGATGCTCGATTACGACTTCGCCGCGTCGCTGTTGCTCGGCCGCATTCGCGTCGGAACCGAAGATCTCAGGCGGGCCGAGGATGCGCTCCTGTTCGTGCACGATGCGGCGAGCCGCGATCGCGTGTCGCGCGCGGTGGCGACGTTGCAAGCGCGCGCCGATTCGCTCGCCCGGTTCGCGCTCGACAGCGAGGCGGCCGATATGAAGAATGCGGTCGCCGAGGTCGCCCACTTGGCGCCCGAGGAGTACACCGCGGCGGTCGCGGGCAAGACGAAGCGCGCCGACAGTCTGTCCGCCAAGGGCGTGCGACCCGCGCTCGCGCATATCGAGACGTCGACGATGGTCGCCGAGCGGTCGCTGCGCGATCGGACGCGCATGCGCGTCGAGAACGCGTCGGCCGAGGCCGAGCAAGCGCGGAAAGTGGCGATCTTCCTGTTGGCGTTCGCCGCCGTCATCGGACTTGTCCTGGCGCTGTGGCTCACCCGATCCGTCAGCGGCCCGGTGCGCGATCTCGAGACCGGCATGGAGGCCGTGGCCGGCGGCGAATTCAGTTATCGGCTGTCCGTCACCCCAAGCCGTCGCGACGAATTCGGCCGGCTCTCGGCCAGCTTCTACTCGATGTCCCGTCAGCTCGCGGAGCTCGACAAGCTCAAGGCCGAATTCGTCTCGGTCGCGTCGCACGAGCTCAAAACCCCGGTAAATGTCCTACTCGGTTATCTACAACTCCTGCAAGAAGGCGTATACGGAGAATTGACCGAACGCCAACTGGAGGTCTGCCGGACGCTCGAAGCGCAGTGCATGTCGCTGGGCCGCTTAGTGAAGCAGTTACTGGATGTCAGCCGATTCGAAGCCGGTGGAGGCAAGCTGGAAGTACGGCGTTTTGCCCTGGGCCCGTTCCTGGACGACCTCGAAACAGCCTTCCAGGTGCTGGCGCTGCAACGTGGTGTGGATTTCCTGGTCATGCGCGCCGCGGGACTCCCCGAAAGTGTCCTGTGGGACCCCGACCGCATCAACGAGGTCCTGGGCAACCTCCTCTCCAATGCCTTCAAGTTCACACCGAGAGGGGGCCGGGTCGAATTGAGACTCGACGCGACCGGCGAGATGATCCAGATGATCGTCCGCGACACTGGCGCCGGTATTGCGCCGGAGCAACTCCCGCGCATCTTCGACAAGTTCTATCAGGCCGATAATCAAGGCTCGGCCGATTCCGAAGGCACGGGACTGGGCCTGGCCATCGCCAAGGGCATCGTCGAGGCGCACAGTGGCACGATCAATGTCGATAGCACGCCGGGTGTCGGGACCACGTTCGTGATCGAGCTTCCCATCGCGTTCCCGCTCGCCGCGCGCCGCCATCGAGTGAGTCCACTCGCCACCGACGATCCCGAGGGCGTGCTGTCCCGCGCCCTCTCGTAATGCGTCGGGTTCTACTCGCCACATTTCTCATTGCTGGTTGCGCCGGACGCTACGGGTACGGCGCGACTGATCCCGCGCGAGAGTGGCCCGGCACGCGCGTCGCGGCCGAGTCGTTGATCACCACCGGCCGGTACGCGGCGGCCGACTCGTTACTCGGGGCATTCGGCACGCGGTACAGCGGGACGGCCGAGGGCGCCGAGAGCTTGTACTGGCGGGCGGTGCTGGATCTCGATCCGTCCAACTTGAGCGCGAGCCCCAAGGACGCACTGACCGCACTCGATGCGTACGACGCGGCGCCGCACAACGACGCGCACCTGACCGAAGCGCACATTTTGCGGCGCGTGGCCGTTCTCGTGGGGTCCATCCAGCGGCTGGCCGAGCAGGCCGCATCGCAGAGCGACTCGGCGTCCGCGGCCGACTCGGCCACGCGCGCATCGCGAGCCGCCGCGGCCAGCGACCGGGTCCGCTCCAAGGACGAGGAGATCGCGCGGCTGCGGACGGAGTTGGAAAGCACGCGCGCCGAGCTCGATCGCACGAAGGAAGAGCTGGACCGGATCAAAAAACGACTGGCCACTCCTCCCCGCGCCGAGTCGACGGCTACCCCACCCTGAACAATTCCAGGGCGCGAGCGAATCGCGCGCCCAATGCCCGTTTGAGCGGGGCATTCGCCGGAGCCTCGAGCTCGGGGTCCTCGGCGAGAATACGATCGGCGATCTCGCGCGCCTTCTCGTTGAGCGCCTCATCGCGCAGGGGGTCGGCGATCTTGAACGTCGACATGCCGCTCTGCGCCTCGCCGAACAAATCGCCCATGCCTCGGAGTCTCAGATCGGCCCGCGCAATCTCGAAGCCGTCATCGGTTCGCGCGAAGACATCGAGTCGGGCTCCCGCTTCCGGCGAGACGTCGCCCAACAGCACGCAATAGGACGCTTCGCCCCCACGACCGACCCGGCCTCGGAGCTGGTGCAACTGCGACAACCCGAATCGTTCCGGGTGCTCGATGACCATCACCGTCGCATTGGCGACATCAATGCCGACCTCGATCACGGTCGTGGCGATGAGAATGTCGATCTGCCCATCGCGGAACGCCCGCATAGTCTTGTCGCGCTCCGGGCCCGGGATGCGCCCATGAATCAGCGCAACCCGTCTCGCGGAGAACGCGCCTTCCGTGAGACTGGCATACATCGCCGTCGCCGACTTGAGATCGAGCTTTTCGGATTCTTCGATGACCGGATAAACGATATACGCCTGGCGTCCCTTCTCGACTTCCCGGTCGACGAACTCGAGTACCCGTTCGCGGGAAGATTCGGAGCGCATCACCGTGGTGACCGGCTGCCGCCCAGGCGGCCGCTCATCGATCACGCTCACGTCGAGATCTCCGTAGACCGTGAGCGCCAGCGACCGCGGGATGGGCGTGGCGCTGAGCAAGAGCACGTCGGGACTCTCCCCTTTCTGGCCGAGCGCCTTGCGTTGCTCGACCCCGAACCGGTGCTGCTCGTCGACCACGGCGAGCCCGAGCTTCGCGAACTCCGTCGCCTCCTGAATCAACGCATGCGTGCCGATGGCGATCGTGGGGCCCGTTTGCGCCAGCCGCGTCGCCGCCTCGCGACGGGCGGCGGCGCCCTGCCCGCCAGTGATCAGGACGGGCTCGATGCCGAGCGCGCCGAGCAAGCGACCAATCGTACGAGCGTGCTGCTCGGCCAGGAGCTCCGTCGGCGCCATGATGGCCGCTTGGTAGCCGTTTTCCATGGCGAGGAGCGCCGCGAACAGCGCGACAATGGTCTTGCCACTGCCGACGTCACCCTGCACGAGCCGATGCATGCGGGTCGGGCTCACCATGTCGGCCACGATCTCGCGCAACACCCGGGTCTGGGCGCCGGTAAGCGCAAATGGGAGCGCGGCCTTGAGCGCGGTCGTGAGCTCCCGACGGTTGACGAACACGATGCCGGAGCGTTTGTCCCGCGCGATCGCGTTGCCGCGCCGATGGAGCAGTTGCACGAAGAGCAACTCCTCGTACGCCAAACGCGCTCGTCCGGCATTGGCCTCGGCGAGCGACCGCGGACGATGCACCATGCGCAGGGCATCGCCGAGCGGTGGCACCTCGACGCCCGCCAGCGCGGCCCTCGGCAGGTACTCGTGGGCGAGCGGGAGCAGCGCATCCAGGTGCGTCTCGATCAGCGATCGGATCAGCTTGACCGATAGCCCCTCGGTCGCCGGATAGATCGCGAGGACGCGCCCCTCCAACGCCCCCTCGGCAACATCCCCGAGATTGACGAACTCCCGCGGCTGGACCTGTCGCCCGTGATAGAATCGCACCGAGCCGCTCACGAGCAGCGTATCGCCTTTGTGGATCGTTCGGTCGAGGAACGGTTGCCCGGGCCACGACACTTCGATCATCCCGGAGTCGTCGCGGAGCACGGCTTGGAAAATTCGCAGGCCCTTCCGCGTCGGCAGCACGCCCTTCGAGATCACCGAGCCGATGATCGTCGCATCCATCCCGGGCTCGAGGGACGCGATCGGCGCGACCGTGCTCGCGTCCTCGTACCGGTGCGGGACGTGATAGAGCAGATCTCCCGCCGTGACGATCCCCAAGCGTCGCAACAGATCGGCACGGTGCGGCCCGACACCCTTGAGATACGTGACGGGTGTCTCGAGGTTCACCAGAGGCTCATACCTCTTCGAGGAGCTCCTTCGAGAACTCGGCGGCGTCGAACGTCGCCAGGTCGCCGATGCTTTCGCCAGTCCCAATGAACTTCACCGGGACGTCAATGGCCTCGTGCACGGCGACCACGATACCCCCTTTC